>NZ_SJOP01000059.1 GCF_004331415.1 Kosakonia quasisacchari | reverse complement strand
GTCGGTGATGTCCGGCGTGTCCGGATGGCGGTGATACGCGATAATGCGTACCGCCAGCGCACGGTTATCAAGCACCGTGACTGACGGGGTTTTACTGTAAAGGGATCGGTTCATGAAATACTCCGTTAGAAGTTATACAACCAAAATGGTCGCTTAAAAAGTATAGAAGTTGGCCGTTGTTATTGGCTCATCTTTTGATTTATATGCATTACCTTGTGTGTTAGAGACGATTCAATCGCAAAAATACCTGTTGATTAATACGGCTCAATTATTGTGACGTGGAATTCTCAGAACAATTTACACACCACACTCATAATATAAATATAGCTGGTTATCCACTGTAGGATAACCAGCAATTAAAAGCGCTACGCAGCAGGTATCACTTCTGCATAAATATATTTTTTTATGTATCGATGACCTGAGCCAGCAGAAATAAATGAAGGTTTATTTTTGATTTCATCCGATACATGATATTGACTCGTAAAATTTGACATGAAATGTGCACCAGCAAATTCATCTGCATTGACCACGTCTTTTATATGAAAACTTATCCCTGGTGCGAATAAAATCTCATCCTCCCAATTCGACGAGGATGTCGGCGCAATCCATCGGCCATTTGCAGTTGCAGGCACGTCTAAAATAAGAAGGTGCGTATTTAAAAAAGGGAACCCCACGGTGGTACTTGTATAGCTTTTCTGTTCAATAATGCTCCCTGCCGTAGAATACAAGGCTTCATCCTTAGCGCCACCAGGATAATTAAAACCAATACCCCGAAAAAGAACTCTTCCATAACTTTCACTTCCTGGATGCTTCTGCCTACCGGATTCCAATGCATCTTTAAATGCTGCAATACCTTTATTAAAAGATGCTCCCCAACGTAATAATTTGTTTTTTGTGAACCCTCTTTCTATTAACTGTTCTTTTAGTACCTGCCGTCGATCCTTACTTAATCTCCCCGTTCGTATATATTCATTAAAGAGTGAATAATGCTCTGTAGTATAAAACTTGATAGCCTCTTGCTCAGCGGAAGTTAATTTCAGGGCGGCAGCATCTGGTAAATGGGTAGGAAGTGTTCTCCCTAAATTATTATCTGTTAAACGGAATATCCGCGTCGCTTCAAAATGCCCGCGCTCTTCAAAAATACGTTTCGCCTGAGAGAAGATGGCGGCATAAGCCGGAATCCTCCCATCCGGGTCATACATCGTCACCGGGTTATTCAGTACCATCCTGAACAGATTCAGCCCATCCACTGTGCTCGCCGGGTCTGCGGAAAGCCACCGTCCCGCCCACGGCTGGTAATAGCGATATCCATAATAATAAAGCCCCGTCGCGTCCTGTTCTTTTCCGGAATAACGGAGGATTTTGTAATCCGCCTCCAGCTGGCTGCGGGCCGCAAACAGCGCCGTGCCGCCG
>NZ_SJOP01000057.1 GCF_004331415.1 Kosakonia quasisacchari | reverse complement strand
TGGTGGCACAGCGCTGTTTGCGGCCCGCAGCCAGCTGGAAGCGGATTACAAAATCCTCCGTTATTCCGGAAAAGAACAGGACGCGACGGGGCTGTATTACTACGGTTACCGCTATTATCAGCCATGGGTGGGGCGGTGGCTAAGCGCTGATCCGGCAGGAACGGTGGATGGACTGAACCTGTTCAGGATGGTACTGAATAACCCGGTGACCTTATATGATGATAAGGGTGAAGTCGCTTATGATACAAAAGGAGGGAAGAGATACCCCGTTCAAGATATTAGAATTGATTATGAAATCGCCAGTGCAAAATCTATTTTGGAAGAGGCGATAAAAAAGCTCGAAAAACCAACATTAGATAAAGAAACCAAAAGAAAAATTAGAGATGTTTTTGCAGGTGCGGCGACATTTTTTGGTAAAATAAAAACATCACGGATTAAAAATGAACTATTGCAAACATTCAAAAACATGCACGCTTCTTTATCAAAAAGTATAAAGATGCGTGATGATGAGGGTGAGAATGAGATGGGGGCAATTGCTTTTGTTTATTCTCAAGATCCGGACAAGAGAATCTATTTTACAAATAGTTATTACAAATCCATAGGTTCAGTTTTGAATGTTCATGCGGTACTGCATGAATCTTCACATTTTGAGGGTACAAAAAGAAGTGGGAATTTTTTGAAAACGCTAGGGGTTACTGGTACGGAAGATTATTTTTATACCAGACCCGAAAATGCAGATATATATAATGCGGAAAAATTTATTCATAGCATGATAAAAGCCACAAAGGAAGATATAAAACAGTTAGATCTTAAAGAAATACATAGAGACTATGGACTAAAAATGAATCGACTCGCTACAGCATTAAATAATGCTGATACGGTTGCTCTTGTTGCAATGAACCTTGGTCATAAAAAAATGGCGAGATTATCTGGGATACCGTCATATCGGCAATAAATGATGTAAAACATCCCCAGGCGTATGAGGTACGCAGGGGGATGTAGTTTCGGCAGGTGTCGCACATGAGAGTGCAGCTACACATTCTACATCGCACTATGAATATTCAGCACCCGGCGCGTTTTCCCTTAGATTAAATATCCCGCAATATAACCCTGTGAAATCATGCCATTATAGCAGCCTTCCTCATCCACAATTGGCATCCAGCTAGTGTTACTTTCATATAACCGTGAAAGCACCACGCGCAGGTTATTTTCGGCTTTACCGGTAATGCGGAACGGGTGTAGCAGTTCCGCGTAACTGCCTGTCGCATTACGTGTTTCGTGGTATTTCACTAACTCCAACGGTTTTACCTGCCCTATCTAACATCGTAATTGTGCTACCCATGTTGAAATCGGCATTACGTATTCCGACACGCCGCGTATGGCAGGGTGGCTAAGGGCAAGATCGCTCGCTATGCCAACAAGCAACACAAAAAGCATCGAACTGAATGTCAGGCTTAGGTGCAGCAGCCTGAGATAAACAAAACCGGCCTTGCGACCATTGATCGTCTCCAGACTAATTCCTCATGTCTATCGCCCCATCACAATGACAATTCCGGTGATAAATAGCGAAGCGCGGTTAAGTGAGGATGTTTGCATTGCTGGATAATGGCTGTATAGAAAGGTCGAATAATGATATTAAAAGAAAAGATTGCCAGTGACAGTGTCACTAACGCGTAAGTGTGAAAGAACGAAATGTCTGCACGAACAGTTCGATGAATCTGATACTCCTTCAGAAAAAGCTTCGTAAGTCTATACTTTCACCGACAGATTTGGTTGATTAACAATCAATGGAGGGTGCAATGAGCACATCCTTTTACAGTAAGACCCCGACCGTTTCGATACTGGATAACCGGGGCCTGGCGGTGCGTGAAATCGCGTATCACCGCCATCCCGACACGGCGGACGCCACTGAA
>NZ_SJOP01000056.1 GCF_004331415.1 Kosakonia quasisacchari | reverse complement strand
CAGCCATCGCCATCCGCGCCATCAGGGTCGCCGTGGCCTGGCTGTTATCCAGCGCCAGACTGTCGAGGCCGGTCAGCGTGCCGTTGTTAGTGATACGGCCTTCATGTGCCGACAGCGTTTTGCCCTGCACGCTGCCGTTGTTGGTAAGTTGTTGTCCGCGCAGGGTGATGTCCCCGGCGCTGAGCAGTTGTCCGTCGTTATTCAGCTGTGCCGCGCGGATATCCGCCGGGCCCTGGCTCAGCATCTGCCCCTGGTTAGCGAGTGTGCCGGTAACCTGCACGTTCAGCGCGTCCTGCGCCTGCACCGTGCCGCTGTTATGCAGGCTGTCCGCCGTTGCGGTCAGGGTTTTCCCCTGCATCCGGCCCGCGTTGTCCAGGGTTTTACCCTGCAGTGCCAGACTGCCGCCGCTGACCAGTTGACCGTCTGCGGTAGTGGTCAGCGTGTTGCCATCCCACGTCAGCCCGTCCGTCCCCTGAATCAGGCCGCTGCTGTGCAAATCGCCGTGCAGGGCGAGCACTTTCGCCATCAGCGCGCCGCTGTTCGTGCTGTTATCAGCCGTCAGCGTCATCGCCTGCCGGCTGACCACCTGGCCCTGGTTATCCAGCGTGCCGCTGACCGTGGCGGTCAGGCCGTTCTGCCCGAGTGCCGTACCGGTGTTCATCCACTGCCCGGTCGCGAGGTTCAGCGTGTCGCCCTGTATCTGCCCGGCGTTGTTCAGCCGGTCATTCTTCAGCGACACCGCGCCGTTACTGAGCAGCAGGCCACCCTGCTGGTTAGTCAGCGTGGTACCGGAAGCGGTCAGCAGCGCCGTGCCCTGCAGCGTACCGCTGCTGGTGATATCAGCGCTGTTCAGCGTCAGGTTTTTCGCGGCAATCAGGCCGCTGTTGCTCAGTTGCGACGTGTTCAGCGTGGCGGTGTCGTCCGCGACAATGCGCCCGTCCGCCGCGTTATTCACCTGTTGCGCCAGCGTCAGCAGCAGCGTGGTGGCACTCAGGTTGCCCTGGTTATCGAGGGTCTGCCCGCTGAGGTTCAGCGTGCCCGCCGTCGCCAGCGCCCCGCCGTTGGTGGTGTTCTGTGCGTTAAGCGTCAGCGCATCGTCGCCCTGCACGCTACCCGTATTACTGAGCGTGTTCGCGGTGATGCCGGTGGTTTTTGCCGCCAGCACGCCACGGTTGCTGATGTCATCCGCCGTCAGGCTGAGCGTGTTATCCGCCAGCAGCCGTCCGCTGTTCTCCAGGCGGGCGTAGTCACTGAACAGGTTCACACCGTTTATTTCGCCGCTGCTGGTCAGGCTGTTGCCGTGCAGATGCAGGTCACCGTCGGTGGTGATTAACCCGCTGTTGTTCAGTTGCGGGATGGTAAGCGTCAGGTCTTTTGCGGAGTACAGCGTGCCGCCGGTAAGGTTTTCCAGCCAGTCCGTCTGCAGGTTCAGAGCCTGTGTGCCCTGCAGCAGCCCGCTGCTGGTGATATGTGTGCTGCCGAGGCTGAGCGTATCCGCGACCAGCGTGCCGCTGTTGGTCAGCGCACCGGGGGCGGTCAGGGTGATGGCTGACGCATTCGATTTCCCGCCGTGACTGACGGATTTCGCCGTCACGCTGAGCGTGCCTTTCGCTGCCTGAGTGCCGTTCAGCGTGGCGCTGTCAGCGGCCGTCAGGGCCAGGTCACTGCCGCTCTGCAGCTGTGCCTGCTGGCGGGTCTGCAGGTCAGCCGCTTTCACGCTCAGGGCCTTACCGGCATTCACCTGCCCGCCGATATCAGCGGTGGTCTGCGCGGTCAGCGTCACATCGCCTTTCGCGGTAACAGTGGAGCCTGTGCCGGTGGTCAGTGCGCCGGCCTTCACGTTCAGGGAGTCTTCTGCGGCCAGTGTGCCGTTGTTCTGTACCCCATCGCCGGAGACCGCAAGCGTCTGCCCCTGCAGGGTACCGCCGTTATTCAGCGCCGAGGTGGTGGCGGTGAGATTGCCTTTTGCCGCTACCGTCCCCTGGTTATCCAGCCGGGTGGCCGTGAGCCGGGTATCGCCTTCGGATAGCAGCGAGCCGCTGTTGTGCAGCGCATCGCCGGTCACACCCAGCGACTGGCCCTGCAGTGTTCCGCTGTTTTTCAGCGTGGTTGTCGTGGCGGTGAGCTGATTTTTCGCAGCGATGGTGCCCTGATTATCCAGCTGTCCGGCGGTAATGCGGGCATCACCCGCCGCCATCAGCGTGCCGCTGTTGTG
>NZ_SJOP01000055.1 GCF_004331415.1 Kosakonia quasisacchari | reverse complement strand
CGGTGATGGTGACGATTCGCTCTCTGAAGGGAAAGCCAGGATTACTCTTATTAGCTACCGCTTACGCTTGCCAACCTGGCATTATGTGCAAAGTTTAAATAACCCTAACGTGGCTCCTACCCACACCAGGGAAATGCTCAGGGATGAGCATATCGAAGCAATGAGACATCACTTTACAAAGCAGTCATGATTTTTATAGCCCTCACCTGGAGGGCTTTTTTTCTCTTGAATTGTTTATCTTTTGGCACCCACTTGAACCAAACTGTTCTTTCGGACTTTATGACCCCTGCATGTCAAGAAAATAAGTCTAAAAATCAAAGTGAAACGTTGATTCAGTATAAGTTAATACTCAATTAAAGTGAGTTTAAGAAAATAAACTACTGCCACTACCTAAAAAGGGCTAGAAGACTATTATGACAATCACTTGTAACGAAGGGCATTTGCCTTCCCCTCCGAAGTAGTGGATTTCATTTCGGAGGGGATTTTTCTATCCTGATTTGCTCACCGTAGACAGGTGATCTCGTATCTTCTAATACACGAGATATGAACTGTCACCAGATTGCTACCATACCAGCACCTAAATTCTCAGTCGATTTAACATTTTGTGCTCTACAATGAAATGATTAAAAGAGACTCTGGTACCGCACATGGAATGGTTAGTTGTAGAAAAAGCTTTGAATTCAAAAAGCAAACAGCAAGTGCTCAAGGTAAAAGCAGAAGCAAAGCTAACTTTCATTGTCTGGGTTAAATCGAACCAGGAAATAGAAGTTGGACACATGCTTACGCCTGTCATAGATGGCTACATAGCGAACCACGATAAAGGCCATTTTGTTTCCATCCAGAAAGTAAAACCATTTTGTTCTTCAGAATGGATGGAATTGATTACGCCTCCACACCCACTTTTGGGTGTAACAAAGACCTTTAAATGACCACTGCGGGCTTTACTAACATCACATGTCCGCCTGAAATGAGGTCATGGCGGTTCGCTTTACGGTTATTTAGCCTGGCGACTGCTCTCAATATCTCTGATGCCGGCAAAGTTGTTATTACCCTGCTCAATGGTTGCGAGCAGCGGACTAATCCACAGCACGGCCTGGCAATATGTCAGCCCGCTGGTGGCAGTGGCACTACCATTGGTTGTGTCAGGCTGTCCGGAATCGGAGTGCATTGCGCGGGCACGTAAACGGTAGGCGTACTCGAGCAACCCGCGAGCAATGTCAGCAGGAACAGGCAGATCACAGGTTTTCTCACGGCGAAGAATCTCCCGGTATTCAATAACAGTTTTTTCGGCATCACTGGCGACCACGGCATTAGCGCTGGCTGCCAGTTGCGCCACCTGGTTAAACCGGTTCACGTTGAATGCCTGCGTGGCAATCACTCGCCCCTGCAGCGCGTTGTCACTCTTCAGGACGCGGTTATCGCTTTCTGCATTGGACAGGTCAGCTTTTGCAAATGCCAGCAGCACTGCCAGAACGGCGATAATGACTACCGCCGCAATTGATGCAATAGCAGTTATGCGGTTCATCACGACAGGAACAGAGCGCACTCTGCCTCACGTCGACGGGTAAGACCAGCCAGCACCTGCCCGCCTGCTTTGTTCCAGCGCGGGAACTCATCGGCAGCACCGCGGTAATCGCCTGCATTTAGCTTCTTCAGCAGCGTTGATGTGGAAAGCGCCCGGGCGCCGAGGTTGTAGGCGAAGGAAACCAGCGCATCGAACTGGCTTTGTGTCAGTTTTACTTTAACCAGCTTCGATACGTCGCTTTCGTAGCTGACCAGTCCGGTACGCAGCAGGCGTTCTGCCGTTTCCTCTTTGATGGTCATCCCGGCGCGGATAGCTTTCCCGTCCACCGGCTGCGTCCAGCCATAGCCGATCGTCCATACGCCCACGCTGTCCTGATATGCCGTCAGCCGCAGACCTTCAAACTGTTTGATGAGGGCAATACCCTTATCGCTGATCTGCATTATTCTGGCCTCAGTACGTGAAAAATCCGGGCTACGTTACCGCGCGCTGCGAATACAGCAGCGCATATGATGAGATTCATCAGCACGGTCGCCCAGTGAACATGGAAATAGAAATCGAACATGAAACGGAATGGCACCGTGGCATAAGCCAGGATAATCAGATAAGCCAGCCATGACGCCCACCAGTTGTGTCGCCCACCGGGCTTACGAAACATCATCAGGCGCAGAACGATAGCGGTACTGGTCACCACGTTGGTCAGT
>NZ_SJOP01000054.1 GCF_004331415.1 Kosakonia quasisacchari | reverse complement strand
ACGCCACAGAGCGGTAACGGAACGAACTGCGGCTGACCTGCAGCGCAAAACAGACCTGCCGTTCGCTGGCCCCGTAACGCGCCTGCAGCTCCCGGACCCATTCACGCAGCCGTGCCAGCGTCAGGTCTTTTTTGCCAGCACGTCCTGCAGCATCGCCTTGTTGAGACTCAGATCGGCCACCAGTTTCTTCAGCCTGAGGTTCTCTTCCTCAAGCTGCCGCATGTGTTTCAGCTCCGAAGGAGAAATCCCGCCATATTTCTTGCGCCATGTATAGAACGTGGCATCGGAAATACCCAGCTTACGGCAGATCTCCGGCACGGACGTCCCCAGTTCAGCCTGCTTCAGGGCAAAAACAATCTGCTCTTCGGTGAATCGTGATTTTTTCATCGGCACCACCTCCGTTCAGGGAGTGTAGATAATGCCGGCATTCTGTTTCTGAATGGCGCAGGATTTCGGGTCAGGGTCACCACAGTTATATTGAGGGCGTGAGCTCATTTTCGATAAGAAACGATAAATCGGGAGAGTATTTATATGCAGAAAGCAGCCATAGAGAATTTCTTACCAGGATAGAAGTGCGTATAAAGCCCCATGTGGTAGTAAACAGTAGCGTGCTAATCATATAACTTGATATAAGTCACAATAAATAAGAGATGTGAAGATAATATTATGCAATGATTTCCTGATGCTGTGCTGCATCGAATTTGCATCCCGATTTCAGGTCGCATACGTTATGTGTGGCAATTCTGGCGTTTTACTTCCTGAAAAAATAATAGTCTAAACTGTCAGTAAATAAATAACATGGCATTTCAGAATAAGTCTATAGTGATTTTTATTACAGCAAAATGATTTGTAAAAATAAACTTCATAAAGTTATCTCGTTTGATCGGTAATAAGGAGCATATATGTGGCAGAATCTTAAAATAAAAAATGTCAGTAAGATAGAAAAAACGGTTGCAGAATTTACTATTTGGATGGTTGGTGTTTTACCTTATGCAAAGATGAAAATTAAAATATTTGAAAGCCATTCGGGATGTTTTACAGGAAGGAGTGATCTACAGATAAAACGGAAATTTGATGGTTCTCCTGAATGCGCTATCGGGCATGGCGGCACAATTGAAGAGGCCTTAGAAGAGACTATCAAATATTTTAATCAAATGTTGAAAGAAGATGATCTGGAAGAGCTAACTGAGGAAGATATTGAATACAGTGAATATTCAGATTTTTAGCTCCTGTTTCGGAGCCTGGATAGTATTCTGTATAACCACTTTTCAACGTGAAAGTTGGATTCATCATAGGCAGGCTATTTCGCGATAGCCTGTTTCTTCCCAAAATCTCCGCCCCTCAGGCCACAAAAAGTATTAATGAGCCTGCTTTGGTAAGTGTAAGCATTTCGCTTAAACAAACCGTTCCCTTACAGATCTTTACCGGCATAAACAGAGAGCAACGCATACCAGCAGTGTTCAACTTTTTAGACAGGGAGCAACAAATACCGGTAACCCAGACGGTAAACTTGGGTACTGGCGATAATACGACGGTTACGCCCATCCCGGAAGGCCCGAACAAGGACACTTGGCTTATCTTGATAAGATTACCCAAGGGGAGCATGCTTCAATCCGAAATAAAGAAGGCCGTCCTGCAGGAGCCGTCATTAACGGTACCCAGAAATCCAGGCTAGCAGTTATACAGGTGCAAGATGATGAGCGTTGGTTATAAAAGGTAACGCAGGAAAGAGCTATATTATTGAGCCAAATGGAGAGATTGTTACTTCTTTCTATAATACAATAGCTAACACTGATTCCCGTGTAAATCGGGGAGAATGGGATTATCCCTCAATTGATCAATTAGAGTAGTTTAGGCAGAAATTTTCTGATTACATCAGGAGGTAAGATGATGGACTTGTTACAGAAAGAATGTATTGCCAGTGTAACATTATTTCATGTCAGAGCTTCAGAAGGAGAATTAATGGTGTATGAAGGATGTATCGATCACATCCTGAGCCATTGTTCAGATGATGAAATTTTTCGTATTACTGGTTGTGGTGATAAAAACGAGTTGGCTTTTTACAAGGATGAACTGGTTAAATTGATTAACATGGTTGAAAGGCCTGAATATTTGCCTGATAAATACAAAGCAAAAGGTTAACCCTTTGTTTAATAATAAAAAAGGGATTCAGACAGTTAATCTGAACCGTCTGAATCTCTTGGCTGTCAGCCGCATCGTTACAGGCTTCTGAAGGAGGACATTCAACGTAACGGGTGTGCTTACACTGCAAGCGGCGAAAAGAAACGCTGGCAAGGGACGGCAAACTCAACCCGACGAAAGAAGAAGTTGCTGACCAGGCGGGAAAAACCGCAGAAGCGCAATACGGTACGGGAAGCCCGCTTCAGCGCGGTATAACGGCAGCTACGGCGGCGATACAGGCGCTGGCCGGTGGCGAACTCGCGGGTGCAGCTGCACCGGAAATTGCTTCTCTCAACGGGCAGAATGTTATCGGAGGTCTATCCGGTCTCTGGAGGAGCAAATAAGACTTCATGAAGATAAATTGGCTGAGTATAAACGTAACCCTGATGCGTTTGATAATATGGGATATCTTAAGAATGCACCAAACGATACGGTAAGACAAAGGATCATA
>NZ_SJOP01000053.1 GCF_004331415.1 Kosakonia quasisacchari | reverse complement strand
AAATATCTGATGTGAACACACGTTCACAGAGTTGACTGATACGGTGTCGATGTCCATTATGAGCTGTGAGTTCAACTGATGGATGCAACACACTTATTGAACCGTTCTCTGGATCTCTAAAAGCGAATGGTTCGGTTAAGCGGGATACTTACAATATCATGCAGGGAATCACCTTGCTTATATCTGTCCCAGATAATCGCTTTCTGTTCTGGCGTGTAGTAAATGCGCGTTCTTCGTTTCATGGCAACGTCCCCCTTCGATTAAGGATAGCGTTGCATCTACCCGTTGAACTCACAGCGAGGAGCGGACATAAATTCTCGCAAGCCGATTGCGGTGCATTAAATTGCAGACTTAACGATAAACTGAACAACTCAGGATAGAATGCTCTTGTGTTGGGACACAACATGAGCCGTTTGAGCAGCTAAAAAGTAAATTATTCATGAGTAGACGACTTAACAGAGATCATCGAACCAAAGTCAGAAATATTCCCCGACGCATAAAAGCGCTTAACCGTTGGGCTGGTACTTTTCACAGCCCTGAACGTGGCATTTTTTTCAGAAGATGAGCATTACTGGAATTTCAAAATTCCAGTAGATACCAATCTCGTTGAGGGAAAATACAGCACGCTTAAAACCAAAGCAGCTTGTGCGCAAGCTTTAATTAATGCATGTTCGAACCTCATAACGGCCACTACTGGTATGAATTACAGCCCTCGGATTACCGCCTTAGTATGTCTTCCGGATATGTTTACAAGTGAGGTCTGTCTTTATCGCTCCGAAGAATATTATCAAGGCTTCATAACTGAAGGTCGTTCTGAAAATGGTGCTTCTGCTTTGATCAAAGATCGTAGCCTTGCTGCTGAGTGGGGACTCGTTCTGCCAGCTAACATACAAGAAATCGGTATCACACTTGAATATTATGGAAGCGAGGACCGGGATGAATGGTTCACGGGAGAACGCTGGTATTATGGTCAGGTGACTTAAGGGATTTGCTTTAATTTAAAATTAATGACTTACAAAAAGTGATGCTACTTTTGTCGAGCGCCTGCTCATGGCACGCAGCAGACAAACATGTGACGCTGAAGGTCTGCTGTGAGCGCAGGCTGTGTGAAAACTCATAGCTTCAATTAGCCAAACAATATTTCTCATCTGTGTTTTGAGAATGTCGTTTAAGTTGACGAGGTAATCTGTGATTTTATTCGGATGACTCAGAAGTTTTTATTGCGGGGAAGAACCTGATATCTGTTGTTACTGGAGGATAAAACGGCTGGAACCGTTAGCCGTATTGTTCCTGCAGCTGAATTATCAATCCTGCAGTACCCCATATCGATAGCATCCTTTTCAGGTTATAAGCCAATATATGTAGACTGATTTCCGTACTGACGTTTTTAAATTTCCGCATCAGGAAGTGCGTTGCACCCATCCACATTTTAATTGTCCCAAACGGATGTTCTACCGTTTGCTTTCGCATGACCACCGCCTGAGGAAATGACTCAAGCCTCGCATGCATTTCTTCCATTTCAGCTTCATGAACCCAACGCCGTATACGCCTTGGATCGCGTTTTGATGTAGTGCATCTGGAGCGCTGGCTGCAATCGCGACAGGCAATATTGTTAAAGTACAACTGTTGCTCCAGTCCGTCCTCTGTTGAGGTAAATCGATTCTGAAGCTCATTGCCCATTGGGCACACATAAACATCTTTTTCCCTGTTATATCTGAACATTGAGCGGTTATAGAGCCCCTTACGTTCAGCACCAGAGGTATCTCCCTTTGGCACCAAAGCCACTGCTCCGCTATCCAGAACTGTTTTAATATCGCTGCGACTGTAATACCCTTTGTCGGCCAGTACTGTTATGTCTTTCCGGCCAACAGCTTTCTGAGCCAGTGTTGCCATTGAACCAAGTTGTCCATTATCTGTTGTGTTGGTGACTTCATGCGCAACAATCAAATGGTTTTTCGTATCCACAGCTGTCTGAACGTTGTGGCAAACTTGCCGGTTCATATTATTTGTTTTCATCAACCGGGAGTCAGGGTCGGTTAAAGAGAGTTGTTTATCTGGCTGTTGTGCGACTGCTTGTTGAATTTCCTGAAGCTCACGTAAGCGCTTTTTTAGCCAGGCCAGTTTAGTGGCTGTTAACTTTGTGTTTGCATCGGGCTCAGTATTCTTGTCGGCTTCATCCAGCTTGTTTAAATAATAAGTAATACTTTGCTCAACGCGCTCAATATGGTCATTGGCTTTCTGGGATGTGAAGTTGTTGGGTTTGCTGTTTACTGCTTTGAATTTGCTGCCGTCAATGGCAACAACGACATCAGTGAACATTTGCATTTGCCGGCACAGGCCAATAAAGGCCCGACAGGCATTCCTGATACCTTCACCGTTATCTTTTCTGAAGTCTGCAATGGTTTTAAAGTCAGGCGTTAATCGTTCAAGTAACCACATCAGTTCAACGTTCCGATGGGCCTCTTTTTCCAGTCTACGGGAGGACTGAATTCGGTTGAGATATCCGTAAATGTACAACTTCAGTAGGGTGGCAGGGTGATATCCGGGCCGTCCAGTTCGCTTTGCATCAACTCTTCTGAAACCAAGAGAATCAAGCTTTAATCCATCTACAAATATATCAACCACTCTGACGGGGTTATCTTCAGTGACAAAATCATCCAGTGTATCAGGGAACAATGTCAT
>NZ_SJOP01000052.1 GCF_004331415.1 Kosakonia quasisacchari | reverse complement strand
TTTGCTCTTTAAAAATCTGGATCAAGCTGAAAATTGAAACACTGAACAGTGCGAACTGTTCTGTGAGTCTCTCAAATTTTTGCAGCACGATGATGAGTCGAAAGAAACATCTTCGGGTTGTGAGGTTAAGCGACTAAGCGTACACGGTGGATGCCCTGGCAGTCAGAGGCGATGAAGGGCGTGCTAATCTGCGATAAGCGCCGGCGAGGTGATATGAACCCTTGACCCGGCGATACCCGAATGGGGAAACCCAGTGTGACTCGTCACACTATCATGTCATGAATACATAGTGGCATGAGGCGAACCGGGGGAACTGAAACATCTAAGTACCCCGAGGAAAAGAAATCAACCGAGATTCCCCCAGTAGCGGCGAGCGAACGGGGAGGAGCCCAGAGTCTGAATCAGTTTGTGTGTTAGTGGAAGCGTCTGGAAAGTCGCGCGATACAGGGTGACAGCCCCGTACACAAAAGCACACAGGCTGTGAGCTCGATGAGTAGGGCGGGACACGTGGTATCCTGTCTGAATATGGGGGGACCATCCTCCAAGGCTAAATACTCCTGACTGACCGATAGTGAACCAGTACCGTGAGGGAAAGGCGAAAAGAACCCCGGCGAGGGGAGTGAAACAGAACCTGAAACCGTGTACGTACAAGCAGTGGGAGCCTCTTTAATGGGGTGACTGCGTACCTTTTGTATAATGGGTCAGCGACTTATATTCTGTAGCAAGGTTAACCGAATAGGGGAGCCGAAGGGAAACCGAGTCTTAACTGGGCGTTAAGTTGCAGGGTATAGACCCGAAACCCGGTGATCTAGCCATGGGCAGGTTGAAGGTTGGGTAACACTAACTGGAGGACCGAACCGACTAATGTTGAAAAATTAGCGGATGACCTGTGGCTGGGGGTGAAAGGCCAATCAAACCGGGAGATAGCTGGTTCTCCCCGAAAGCTATTTAGGTAGCGCCTCGTGAATTCATCTCCGGGGGTAGAGCACTGTTTCGGCTAGGGGGCCATCCCGGCTTACCAACCCGATGCAAACTACGAATACCGGAGAATGTTATCACGGGAGACACACGGCGGGTGCTAACGTCCGTCGTGAAGAGGGAAACAACCCAGACCGCCAGCTAAGGTCCCAAAGTCATGGTTAAGTGGGAAACGATGTGGGAAGGCCCAGACAGCCAGGATGTTGGCTTAGAAGCAGCCATCATTTAAAGAAAGCGTAATAGCTCACTGGTCGAGTCGGCCTGCGCGGAAGATGTAACGGGGCTAAACCATGCACCGAAGCTGCGGCAGCGACACTTATGTGTTGTTGGGTAGGGGAGCGTTCTGTAAGCCGTCGAAGGTGTGCTGTGAGGCATGCTGGAGGTATCAGAAGTGCGAATGCTGACATAAGTAACGATAAAGCGGGTGAAAAGCCCGCTCGCCGGAAGACCAAGGGTTCCTGTCCAACGTTAATCGGGGCAGGGTGAGTCGACCCCTAAGGCGAGGCCGAAAGGCGTAGTCGATGGGAAACAGGTTAATATTCCTGTACTTGGTGTTACTGCGAAGGGGGGACGGAGAAGGCTATGTTAGCCGGGCGACGGTTGTCCCGGTTTAAGCGTGAAGGTGTGTGCTCCAGGCAAATCCGGAGCACTTTAACACTGAGGCGTGATGACGAGGCACTACGGTGCTGAAGTAACAAATGCCCTGCTTCCAGGAAAAGCCTCTAAGCATCAGGTAACACGAAATCGTACCCCAAACCGACACAGGTGGTCAGGTAGAGAATACCAAGGCGCTTGAGAGAACTCGGGTGAAGGAACTAGGCAAAATGGTGCCGTAACTTCGGGAGAAGGCACGCTGATGCGTAGGTGAAGCGATTTACTCGTGGAGCTGAAATCAGTCGAAGATACCAGCTGGCTGCAACTGTTTATTAAAAACACAGCACTGTGCAAACACGAAAGTGGACGTATACGGTGTGACGCCTGCCCGGTGCCGGAAGGTTAATTGATGGGGTCATCCGCAAGGAGAAGCTCTTGATCGAAGCCCCGGTAAACGGCGGCCGTAACTATAACGGTCCTAAGGTAGCGAAATTCCTTGTCGGGTAAGTTCCGACCTGCACGAATGGCGTAATGATGGCCAGGCTGTCTCCACCCGAGACTCAGTGAAATTGAACTCGCTGTGAAGATGCAGTGTACCCGCGGCAAGACGGAAAGACCCCGTGAACCTTTACTATAGCTTGACACTGAACACTGGTCCTTGATGTGTAGGATAGGTGGGAGGCTTTGAAGCGTGGACGCCAGTCTGCGTGGAGCCGCCCTTGAAATACCACCCTTTAATGGCTGGTGTTCTAACGTTGGCCCGTAATCCGGGTTGCGGACAGTGTCTGGTGGGTAGTTTGACTGGGGCGGTCTCCTCCTAAAGCGTAACGGAGGAGCACGAAGGTCAGCTAATCCTGGTCGGACATCAGGAGGTTAGTGCAATGGCATAAGCTGGCTTGACTGCGAGCGTGACGGCGCGAGCAGGTGCGAAAGCAGGTCATAGTGATCCGGTGGTTCTGAATGGAAGGGCCATCGCTCAACGGATAAAAGGTACTCCGGGGATAACAGGCTGATACCGCCCAAGAGTTCATATCGACGGCGGTGTTTGGCACCTCGATGTCGGCTCATCACATCCTGGGGCTGAAGTAGGTCCCAAGGGTATGGCTGTTCGCCATTTAAAGTGGTACGCGAGCTGGGTTTAGAACGTCGTGAGACAGTTCGGTCCCTATCTGCCGTGGGCGCTGGAGAATTGAGGGGGGCTGCTCCTAGTACGAGAGGACCGGAGTGGACGCATCACTGGTGTTCGGGTTGTCATGCCAATGGCACTGCCCGGTAGCTAAATGCGGAAGAGATAAGTGCTGAAAGCATCTAAGCACGAAACTTGCCCCGAGATGAGTTCTCCCTGAGACAATAAGTCTCCTGAAGGAACGTTGAAGACGACGACGTTGATAGGCCGGGTGTGTAAGCGCAGCGATGCGTTGAGCTAACCGGTACTAATGAACCGTGAGGCTTAACCTTACAACGCCGAAGATGTTTTGGCG
>NZ_SJOP01000051.1 GCF_004331415.1 Kosakonia quasisacchari | reverse complement strand
TGGCCATCGCCATCCGCGCCATCAGCGTCGCCGCTGCCGGGCTGTTATCCAGCGTCAGACTGTTGAGCCCGGTCAGCGTGCCGTTGTTAGTGATACGGCTTTCATGTGCCGACAGCGTTTTGCCCTGCACGCTGCCGTTGTTGGTGAGCTGTTGCCCGCGCAGGGTGATGTCCCCGGCGCTGAGCAGTTGTCCGTCGTTATTGAGCGTCTGCGCACGGAGCGTCATCGCCCCCTGGCTGGTAAGCGCGCCCGGCAGTGCCAGCGTGCCTGTCACATCCGCGGTTAGTTCGCCCTGGCTCAGCAGCGAACCGCCGGACGTCCAGTCATCCGCCGTCACACTGACCCGCCCGCCCTGCAGGGTGCCTCCGGTGTTCAGTTGCCCGGCGTTCAGCGTGAAATCGCCGCCGCTCAGCGTGCGCGAGTTCGCCCCGGTGACCAGTGTGGCGGCCTCCGTACGCAGGCCGTTCGTCCCCTGCCACAATCCATTATTGACGAGCGTACCGGCATGCAGCGCCAGCGTGTCGCCGGTGAGGCGCCCGGCACTGGTGATGGCGTCTGCCCGCAGGTCTGTTACACCGCCGCTGACCATCTGCCCGTCGCTGGTGAGTCCACCGCTGTAGACGCCGCTCAGGCCGTGCAGCCCGTTGATGAGGTTGCTGTTGTCGAGCGTGGTGCCGGTGAGGGAAACCGTCTCGCCCTGCAGCGTGCCGGCGTTACTCAGGCTGCCGCCGTCAAACGTCAGCGCACCACCGGAAAGCCAGTTACCGGAGGTGGTGTTGATGATACTGCCTGCATGCGCCTGTGCCTGCTGTGCGCCCTGAATCAGGCCGCTGTTGGTCAGCGTGTCGCCGGTCAGGGAAACGGTGTTCCCGGCAATCTGTCCGCTGTTGCCGAGCGCATCCGCGCGAAGCAAAGCCGCATGGTGTGCCAGCAGCGTGCCGCTGTTGCTCAGTGTGCTGTCAGAAGTGATATCCAGTGCGTCCGCTTCCAGACTGCCGCTGTTCACCAGCTTACCGGCATGAAGCGTCAGCGCATCCTGCACATACAGCAGCCCCTGGTTTTCCAGCGTATCAAGGTTTACATCAAGTGCACCGCCGCTTGCCAGCTGACCATTACGGCCATTAAACAGGCTCTGCGTGGCGAAGCTCAGGCTGCGATTGCCCTGCAGAATGCCGTTGCTGATGATGTCCGGTGCGGTCACGGCGAGGTCGTTTGCCGCCAGCGTGCCGTCGTTGTTCAGCTGTGCCGCGCGGATATCCGCCTGACCCTGGCTCAGCATCTGCCCCTGGTTAGCGAGTGTGCCGGTCGCCTGTACGTTCAGCGCGTCCTGCGCCTGCACCGTGCCGCTGTTGTGCAGGCTGTCCGCCGTGGCGGTCAGGGTTTTTCCCTGCATCCGGCCCGCGTTGTCCAGGGCTTTACCCTGCAGTGCCAGACTACCGCCGCTGACAAGCTGCCCGTCCGCGGTAGTGGTCAGCGTGTTGCCATCCCACGTCAGCCCGTCCGTCCCCTGAATCAGACCGCTGCTGTGCAAATCGCCGTGCAGGGCGAGCACTTTCGCCATCAGCACGCCGCTGTTCGTGTTGTTATCTGCCGTCAGCGTCATCGCCTGCCGGCTGACCACCCTGCCCTGGTTATCCAGCGTGCCGCTGACCGTGGCGGTCAGCCCGTTCTGCCCGAGAGCCGTACCGGTGTTCATCCACTGACCGGTTGCGAGGTTCAGCGTGTCGCCCTGTATCTGCCCGGCATTCTCCAGCCGGTCATTTTTCAGCGACACCGCGCCGTTACTGAGCAGCAGGCCGCCCTGCTGGTTAGTCAGCGTGGTACCAGAAGCGGTCAGCAGCGCCGTGCCCTGCAGCGTGCCGCTGCTGGTGATGTCAGCGCTGTTCAGCGCCAGGTTTTTCGCGGCAATCAGGCCGCTGTTGCTCAGTTGCGACGTGTTCAGCGTGGCGCTGTCGTCCGCGACAATGTGCCCGTCCGCCGCGTTATTCACCTGTTGCGCCAGCGTCAGCAGCAACGCGGTGGCACTCAGGTTGCCCTGGTTATCGAGGGTCTGCCCGCTGAGGTTCAGCGTACCGCCGCTCGCCAGCGACCCGCCGTTGGTGGTGTTCTGTGCGTTAAGCGTCAGCGCGTCGTCGCCCTGCACGCTGCCCGTATTACTGAGTGTGTTCGCGGTGATGCCGGTGGTTTTTGCCGCCAGCACGCCACGGTTACTGATGTCATCCGCCGTCAGGCTGAGCGTGTTATCCGCCAGCAGCCGTCCGCTGTTCTCCAGGCGGGCGTAGTCGCTGAACAGGTTCACACCGTTTATTTCGCCGCTGCTGGTCAGACTGTTGCCGTGCAGATACAGGTTACCGTCGGTGGTGATTAACCCGCTGTTGTTCAGTTGCGGGATGGCAAGCGTCAGGTCTTTTGCAGAATAGAGCGTGCCGCCGGTGAGGTTATCCAGCCAGTCCGTCTGCAGGTTCAGAGCCTGTGTGCCCTGCAGCAGCCCGCTGTTGGTGATATGTGTGCTGCCGAGGCTGAGCGTATCCGCGACCAGCGTGCCACTGTTGTTCAGCGCATCAGGGGCGGTCAGGATGATGGCGGATGCATTCGACTTCCCGCCGTGACTGACGGATTTCGCCGTCACGCTGAGCGTGCCTTTCGCTGCGTGAGTGCCGTTCAGCGTGGCGCTGTCAGCGGTCGCAAGGGCCATGTCACTGCCGCTCTGCAGCTGTGCCTGCTGGCGGGTCTGCAGGTCAGCCGCTTTCACGCTCAGGGCCTTACCGGCATTCACCTGCCCGCCGATATCAACGGTGGTCTGCGCGGTCAGCGTCACATCGCCTTTCGCGGTAACAGTGGAGCCGGTGCCGGTGGTCAGCGCACCGGCCTTCACGTTCAGGGAATCGTCAGCGGCCAGGGTGCCGTTGTTCTGTACCCCATCGCCGGAGGCAGCAAGCGTCTGCCCCTGCAGTGTGCCGCTGTTGTTCAGCATGGACGCCGAGGCGGTGAGCTGATTTTTCGCAGCGATGGTGCCCTGGTTATCCAGTTGTCCGGCGGTAATGTGGGTATCACCCGCCGCCATCAGCGTGCCGCTGTTGTT
>NZ_SJOP01000050.1 GCF_004331415.1 Kosakonia quasisacchari | reverse complement strand
TATAGCTGGATATTTTGCCATCAATATTTATATCAATCCCCGTCAAACCTAAGTATGCGGCATTTCCGCTAGATACATTCGAGTTGTAGGAAAGAATTAGCCCCACCTCTTCTGGATAGGCACTAGACCATATCGCGCCCAACTGAAGTTGTGTTCCCCAAGTGCTGTTAGGATCGTATAGCGAATTTGGAGATACCTCTATAACGGTCGAGTTATCAAAGGTTGATGTTTGCTGAGAAACAACACCCATTCCTGCCAATTTATCCATTGCTGTACAGCCAGAGATGGCTATTACGATTGCAGAAGCAAAAAAAATCTTTCTTATCATTTTGTTGACCTTTTTGGTCTGTTTGCCAGAGAGTGAAATAGCATTGTATTTCTGAAACTATCTTGAAGTCTTATAGCTTTTTAAACAGTGTTTTGAACACAGAGTTGAAGGATCTTCTTGAGATCCTCGGGTGGGAGTCGTAATCTCTTGACCCAGAAACGAAAAAACCACCTGGGGAGGTGGTTTTTCGATGGTTCAGTAAGTTGGGGAACTTCTGAACCGTGGTAACAGGGTGTACAAGACCGCTGCCACCAAATTCGTCCTTCCAGTTTAGCCGTAGTTGGGCTGATACTTCAAGAACTCTGCGTTAGTAATCTCTTGTACATCCTCTTACCAATGGCTGCTGCCAGTGGCGATAAGTCGTGTCTTTCCGGGTTGGACTCAAGTCGATAGTTACCGGATAAGGCGCAGCAGTCGGACTGAACGGGGGGTTCGTGCATACAGTCCAGCTTGGAGCGAACTGCCTACCCGGAACTGAGTGTCAGGCGTGGAATGAGACAAACGCGGCCATAACAGCGGAATGACACCGGTAAACCGAAAGGCAGGAACAGGAGAGCGCACGAGGGAGCTACCAGGGGGAAACGCCTGGGATCTTTATAGTCCTGTCGGGTTTCGCCACCACTGATTTGAGCGTCAGCTTCTGTGATGCTTGTCAGGGGGGCGAAGCCTATGGAAAACCGGCAGCGCCGCGGCCTTTTCCATTCCGCTTTCTCCCTTCTTCATCGCCGTATGCTTTCATGCATATTATCCGTCCGCTCGCCGCAGCCGAACGACCGAGCGTAGCGAGTCAGTGAGCGAGGAAGCGGAATATCTACGTGCTTATCTCTTGCACCGTACACGCCATAGCTGCATTTTTTAATACGATGCAGGATAGGGCGAGCGCCGCAAAATGACGTCACCTGACGTTCTTAGATTAAAAAAGTTAAATCCGTGGACAGGAAATGTTTTGTCATTACCGCCGCTCCGCGCCGGCGACAAAACAGCGGGACAAGATGTGTTTTTGGAGTACCGCCCTGACTCCACAACACCATGATCAGGCTCCGCCCGATACCTTTAGCGACAAGTGTTTGCCATCTGTCTTTAATCTGTTTGCTAAGTGTTTGCTAAGTGTTTGCTAGGTGTTTGCTAGGTGTTTGCAATGTGTCCCGCATCTGTTTGCTAAGTGTTTATAGCCTGTTTTCTCCCTGATTTACTGCTGCATGACCAAGGCACGTTAGCGATGTATACATCGCCGCGCCGCAAGGGTGCCCCTTCCGAATCCCGCTCATCACTGCGCGCTGATCACTCACGTTAAATCGCCCCCCCCTGTATGTTGCTCAGCCATGCCTGACGGCCTGGCCAACGCCTCACGACCGCACAGTAAACTGCGCGCCCGTTCACCGTTACCGGGAGAGTTAATCACCGGTAATCCGGCTTTAGTGCCAGCATCCGCCCGAAACCCGCCGCCATTCACCTCCGTGCATAGCCATGCAGCCGCGCCAAAATCATCAGAAGCGTTTTTTCGGGTTTAGGCGGTAGAAAGGTGCCGGAAACGGCCCGGACGCTCCAGGATCGCGCTGAGGGCCTCTCAGGGGGTGCGGGCAAGAGATGTTATGGTAAATGCTTCTGAATTAAACTAATTTTCCCTTCTTTTACCTTGCCGTGTAAAAATATGTACTCAATTTATACACCAACTGATAAACTCTATTCAAAGCACGGACACTGGCCACCATGTGCCATAGCGAGAATTTGTACTGGCCTAATAAATCAACACTGAAACCTGAAAACTGAAACCACAAACCACAAACCGGAAACTATGACCCTTGAATCGTGCAGCGCCGTTCTCGCCGGAAGCGCCCCTATATGATGAGAAAAAAATGCCTATGAACCAGACCATGTCCCAGAAACTCGCAAGAGACAGTCTCGGAAATGCACAAACCTTTGAAGGAGGTGTTTACGTCACTAAAAACGGAGTAGCTGAGTTATTCATCCAAACCGCAGCAGAACGTGATGCTGAAGTTCGTGAGATGAGAGAAGAACGCAATATCAACGCCCTTTTTAAGCTGGCAACGTTGGCTAAAAAGGAAATCGCAGAAGGCAAAGGCATGACCCCAGAAGAGGTCTTAGGGAGGTTGCGTGCCGCTAGAAAATAACAGAGAGGTGTTTAGTGTCCCAGCAATACACGGTTTCAATCGCGCCGATGGCATATCAATGTTTAGCTGATATCGAGTCTTACAAGAGTGGATACATTGGGTCACTCAAGGCCGGTGATCTGGTTGATAACTTACTTCAGGAATCAGTTGCCTGCATTATCCAAGACCCTGAACGTTATCACTACAATTTCCACTTACAGGATCGAGGTATGTTTTTACGTGAGCGGCTCGATGTTGAGAGTGAATACAGGGTGCTTTACGATTTTGACGGAACGAACATCGAAATACTGTTGTTTGTGAGCATGAAGCAGGATTTTGAAAAGCAGCTGTATCGCTATAATTTGCTGAATTAACACTAAACACCCGGCATCGTCGGGTTTTTTCGTGCAGACAAAAATTTCCACCTATGCCTATTAACACCCTATGCCTATTAACACTAAGTTAGTAGATATAGGTGGGCTTACGTGTCCTTATTTAAAACTTTCGACTTTGACCATGAACTCTTTAATGGAAACGATCGCTGTCGCTTTACCTCCAGGGATGCTTTGCGCCGAGAAGTCGATGTCTTGATTTCCTTGGCTTGTGTGTATGCGAATGCGGCAGTTTTTAGCTGATACCATGCTCTCCAGCAATTTATAGGGGATAACAACAGTGTTCTTGCTAGAGGTATAGATCGTTTTAGATACGGAGTTATATGCGCTGCTGCTTAGATTAGTTTGCTGCTGTGCTT
>NZ_SJOP01000005.1 GCF_004331415.1 Kosakonia quasisacchari | reverse complement strand
CTGGTAACAGAGCCTTACAGGCGCATCTGAAAAACCTCCGGCTATGCCGGAGGATATTTTTTTTCAACATGTTGGCTTATTTTGCCTTACGCAATGATATTCAGCGTAACGTCGATGTTGCCGCGCGTGGCGTTGGAATAAGGGCAAACAATATGCGCAGCATCGACCAGTTTTTTGGCTTCAGCGGCGTCCATCCCCGGCAGGTGGATATTCAGTTTGGCTTCGATACCAAAACCGGTTGGCAAAGGTCCGATACCGACTTCACCTTCAATAAAGGCCTCTTTCGGCATGCTGATTTTGTCGCGACCGGCGACAAATTTCATCGCGCCAAGGAAGCAGGCGGAGTAGCCCGCAGCAAACAACTGTTCCGGGTTAGTCACTTCGCCGCCAGCGCCACCCATCTCTTTCGGTACGCCCAGTTTGACATCCAGTACGCCGTCGGAAGAGGTTGCGCGGCCATCACGGCCTCCGGTTGCTTTGGCTTTTGCAGTGTAAACAACTTTTTCTAAAGACATGACAGGTTCCTTATTATCTAGAGTGTTTGCTATAAAATAGTGCGCTATGTTGTTGCTGGAAATAAACTCCCTGTAAAGGGAGCTTATGCCCGTTGAAACTGTTGGCGAAGCCGTTCCAGTTGCTGCTTGATATCGGCAAGCGTTGCGCTATCACAAGCCATTGCACAGCCGATTGCTTCCGGAATCGACGTCGCTTGCTGCTGCAGGTCACGCCCGCTTTCGCTTAAGGTGATCACTACCTGGCGTTCATCCTGGCGCGAACGTTGGCGACGAATCAGCCCGGCGCTTTCCAGACGCTTCAGCAGCGGCGTCAGCGTGGCGGAGTCGAGAAACAGGCGCTCGCCGATTTCTGACACGGTAATGTCATCTTTCTCCCACAGCACCAGCATCACCAGATATTGCGGGTAGGTCAGATTCATCGGTGCCAGTAACTGCCGGTAGAGCTTATGCAGCGCCAGGTTTGTTGAGTACAGTGCAAAACAAAACTGGTTATCTAACGCGAGCTGCGCATTCGCGGTTGGAGTCGATGTTTTCTTCATGCGATTGAATATAGATAGTGTGCGATTTTATTGCAAGTTATTTTTATGCGAGCAGTTATAATGCATGAGAACGTGCCTGCCGTTTCAGCATTGTATTGGTGCTTCGCAAGCGGAAACGGGGTTTTTGCAAAAAGATGGGGAAGGTCTTCATGTTGCCGATCTAGTAAAAATGAACATTACTCACTGCATGTTTGATGAATCGCGCTTTTTTGGAAATTTAAAGAGATATCAAGGGATTATGCTACGCGTTTCGTAATAGCAATAAGTCTCTCTGCGTCAAAATTTGCCGCCACGGAATTCCACCTTCATTACTGGTGGATGATGACTGTGACGGCAGAAAACTAACCTTATACGCGGGGGCGTTTGCGGTAAATCCACAGCCCAGGAATCGACAGGCCGATAGAGAGTGCGCCGACAATCGACGATGCTTTCAGGAAATTCGTTAACAGCAAAATCATCAGCTCTTCGCTGTAGCCAAAATGGCCGATCTTGACCGCCGAAATCATCGCGGTATAGGCAGAAATCCCCGGAAACATAGGGATCACCGCCGCCACGGTAAAGACTTTCGGGTGCGCCAGGTACCAGCGTGACCAGTGAATACCAATTGAGCCGACCAGCATTGAGGCGGCAAAGGTCGACCATTCGATATTGAATCCCCACTGCACCATGGCGAAGCGCGAACCATGACCAATTGCGCCAAGCAGTGCGCACCAGGGCAGAGCGCGGTGCGGGACGTTAAATACCATGGCAAAGCCAACGGCAGGGATGGCCGCCAGTAACATATCCTGCGCCAGTGCCAGGATGAACAAAATCACACCCATCCGCGTAACCCCCACAATGTCATTGCCATTACCACACCGATACAGGTAGCAAGCGTTAATAAGCTGGCGATAGCCCAACGCGCAAGCCCCGTATTGATATGTCCTTTAAACATATCGGCAACCGAATTAATCAACGGAAAACCCGGTACTAAAAGCAAAACGCTGGCGGCCATGGCAACGGTTGATGATTGCAGAAAAGCGGGTAGCGTCAGCATTAAGCCGGAAACCGTGGTGGCGACAAAGGCGGTGATACAAAAGTTGATTTGTGGATGTAAGTGTTGACCCGCCAGAACCAGGCGGACGTACATCGCGACACTACTGGCGCAAAAAGTAATAAAAGCACCATCCCAGCCGCCATTATTGAGCTTGCAAAAACAGGCGCAAGAGAGACCCACCATCAACGTGACCAGCCAGCGCGGGTAACGTAAGGGTTTGACTTGAGCGAAGCGCTTCTCGACGTCTTTAGAATCCAATAACTTATGCTCAGCGAGGATGACAATATGCTGGACTTCCGTCACCACGTGCATATTGATGCCGTGATCGCTATTTTTGCGGGTCGATGTCAGGCACTTTCCGTCTTTAATCGTGGTAAGGACAATGGCATTGGAAGAAATCAAGCTTTCAACACTGTCCATGCCCAGCGCCAGTCCCAGACGCGTTGAAAGCTCCTCAACCAGCGCGCTCTCTGCGCCGTGCTGTAACAAAAAAAGGCCGCACTGAATGCACAGCCGCGTAATGGCCCGCTGTGATGACTGGTCTGTTTGCATGATTACCCTGGTATTGTTGCACCAACGCTCACGAAGGGTGGAGCGGAAAGCCTATTTTTAGCACAGGACAAGGGTTGGATGGCGCTAAGAAAGATCAAGAATTGTGCATTCAATCACGCTTGTTCGTGGTCAAAAGGAGATCTTATCGCATGTTAAGAATGAAGTAATAACGGAAAAGAAACAGCAGATTTTTTTCCGCTTAGCTGAGAATAATGATGAAGTTAGCGTTAATAAGATCTTATATCTTATTTAAGATGATTACTTTTCCCTTATCTCTATATGTGTCGACTATTTTAAATTTCTTATTTTATTATTAATAATGTATCGGATGTTTTAATGCGCATTGTGCAATGTTGACACGTTACTCGTGGATATTATAATTCAGTACATTATATTTATTGCCATTCATAAATTGTGCCAATTTTATGGTGGCTGCATCAAAAGGGTGTTGCTACCTTACGTAATATGAGTATTAACTGAGTAAATACTTATAAATAAGATTGATAGAACGCGCAAATGGAAGCGGAGGTTTTATGCTATCGAAAGACGGCAATCAGGGGATTATCATCAGCAAAACGCCGGTACTTAGGGTCGGGATTGGCGGCATTCTTGAGCGACATTTCCCAGAATATGCGCTCAATTATTATTCGTCAGTGGAAGAGGTTGCACCGGTTAAATTAAAATGTGCCAGATTGATAATCACTGATTTATCGGGGGAGCAGCGTTATGCAAGGAAAAGCTGCCAGCAATATTATTCACTGTTCTCTCAATGCGATAACGCGCGCTGGCTATTCTTCGTCTCGCGCAGCCTCTATCCTGTGGCCGCTGAGCTTCTTATGCAGCCCAAAACAACATTGCTGGCCGATGTGGAACCGATCGAGGGCGTCATTGACGCCATTCGTAATGGGCATAAAGATGTTGAGAATATTAGCCAAACCTTATTGACTTCAGGATGGCATAAACACAACGACAATTCTTTTTCGAACGCAATGTTAACGTTGTCTGAGCGTAAAGTGTTACGTCTCCTTGGAAAAGGGTGGGGGATTAATCAAATCGCCACACTGCTTAAAAAAAGTAATAAGACAGTCAGCGCGCAAAAGAATAGCGCAATGCGGCGATTATCACTACGTAGTAACGCAGATTTGTATACATGGATTAATAGTAGCCAGGGAATGAAACAGCTGGATTTTGGTACAGCGGACGGAGAACATAATGAATGGAAAATACCAGGAAGAAGGGAAATATTGCCATCATAGAAAAATGCATAATGAGCGGGGAGGGCCTACGACATTTATTTGATGAATCTGCTATTAATCAATATCGCTTTTATTTTTTTAAAGATCATTCGGCGTTTCGGCAGGCGCTGAAACAGACTTCGTTTTTTTCCGTCATCTATTCCCTTTTTGGTCAGCGGAAAGAGCGGCTGGAATGCCTGATGTGTCTGCATTTACTCTCCCTTTCTCATCCAGGAATGCAGCGCATAGTATTAGCGGGAGACAACCGTGAAGCGCGGCTGGTTGGGCATCTATCACCCTCACAGTTGCACGGAATATTGAGTAAATCATCGCCATTAGCTGTGCTACTGGAGGAGTTGGTCACGTTGTTTGGTGAGACGCGGCGTATTAACGAAAACATGATTAACCATTGGTATGTGAGCCAGTGTCGTATGCTCAGCCCGACAGAAAGGGAAATTTTGAACTACATGACGCGGGGTTTTTCTGTTGCCGAGATTGCATCGCAACTGGATCGTAATGTGAAAACTATTCGTGCGCATAAATTCAACGCGATGGCAAAGCTGGGAGTCACATCAGATGTCGGTTTGCTTGA
This sequence comes from Kosakonia quasisacchari, assembly GCF_004331415.1. GTDB lineage: Bacteria > Pseudomonadota > Gammaproteobacteria > Enterobacterales > Enterobacteriaceae > Kosakonia > Kosakonia quasisacchari. The sequence goes on along the minus strand of NZ_SJOP01000005.1, from coordinate 235,048 downwards.
TGCGGCGGATATTCTGACATGGAAGCCGCCCTGCGCGCGCGCTGCGTCTGAGTTAATGTAAAAGGGGCTTTTGGGAACTGGCGCCAGGATATTCCTGGCGCTTTGTTACTCAGCTACAGACACACATCAATCCATTTCGCGCGAGTTAACTCCGCCATCCTGTCGGGAGAAATACGAATCGCGCTGTGAATCGCTCCCGCTGCCGGTAACACTTCCCGATAGCGTTTTAACGACACGTCACAATACACCTGTAACGGGTTTTCCAGACCAAACGGGCAGACACCACCGACTGGATGCCCGGTAATAGTGACGACCTCATCACTGCTTAGCATTCGGGCTTTCGCGCCAAAGGTATTTTTTAGTTTTTTGTTATCAAGGCGTGCATCACCTTTCGCGACGACCAATATCACTTCGTTTTTCACTTTTAACGACAGCGTCTTAGCGATTTGCCCGGGTTCGACATTATGCGCGGCGGCGGCCAGTGCCACAGTCGCTGTGCTTTGGTTAAGTTCAATAATATCAATGTCGGGGGCGTTATCGGCAAAGAACTGCCGCACGGACTGCAAGCTCATGATGTTCTCCAGCAAATGACCGCCATTAATCTGTCACAAGGCTGTTATGTGTGTAAATACGCGGGCCTAACAAACATCTTACTGCCAGATTCTCGATCCTCTTCACAATCGCGGAAACCGGTTACAGTAACCGGTTGCAGTGTTAACAAGCCGGGTTAATACTCATTTTGTCATTTCCCTCTGTCCATAAAATTAAAAAAGAGCCGTCTATGAAACCTACTCATCTTTGCTGTAATGCTGGTTCGAAAACCTGCATGGTTTCACGTCAAAAACATGGATCGCTGCACGGCAGAACGGTTGCTGATGCACTTACTTTGTTAGCCTGATAGGAGATCTACTATGTCTGCCAACCATGCTGCGTTTAATCTTATTTTCCGGTTTATAGAAAATTATGTCAGTCCGGTAGCCGGGCGCATCTCTTCCCAGCGTCATGTTATGGCGATTCGCGACGGTTTTATCTCCGCGATGCCGTTTATGATTGTGGGCTCATTCTTGCTTGTGTTTGCTTACCCTCCCTTTTCGCCAGACACAACCTGGGGTTTTGCCCGTACATGGCTGGACCTGGCGAAGCAGTATGAAGGGCGGATCCTCACGCCTTTTGATATGACGATGGGCATTATGTCTATCTATATCTGTGCGGCGATTGCTTACAACCTCGGTAAACATTATGTGAAGTCGCATCAGTTGGATCCGTTTATGTGCGCGATGCTGTCGCTGATGGCTTTTTTACTGGTTGCAGCGCCGAAAACCAGCGGCACATTGCCGGTGGATAGCCTGGGCGGTACCGGTATTTTCACGGCGATCCTCGTGGCTGTTTACTGTGTCGAAATGATGCGTTTTCTGAAAGCGCACAATATAGGTATCCGTTTGCCAGACCAGGTGCCACCGATGATCAAAAACTCTTTTGATTTGCTGATCCCGGTGCTGGTCGTGGTGCTGACGCTTTATCCGCTGAGCCTGCTCATTCAGACGCAGTTCAATATGTTAATCCCGCAAGCCATTATGGCGCTGTTCAAACCGCTGGTGGCAGCGGCGGACTCGCTGCCCGCGATTTTACTGGCGGTGATCATCGGTCATTTGCTGTGGTTTGCGGGTATCCATGGTGCGGCAATTGTTTCCGGGATGCTGCAGATGTTCTGGTTAACGAATCTCGGGCTTAACCAGAGCGCGCTGGCGCAAGGTGCGCCGTTACCGCATATCTTTATGGAAGCGTTCTGGACATTCTTTATTGTTATTGGCGGATCCGGGGCGACCATGGGGCTGGTGTTCTGCTACCTGCGTAGCCGCTCGGTGCATTTGCGTTCGATTGGGCGTTTGAGCGTGGTGCCCAGTTTGTTCAATATCAACGAGCCGGTTATTTTCGGTACTCCCATTGTAATGAACCCGGTGTTCTTTATCCCGTTCCTGTTGGCACCGACCATCAATGCGATTATTGCCTGGGCGGCAATGAAACTGGATCTGATTGGCCGCGTCATTTCCGTTGTCCCCTGGACAGCACCTGCACCGATTGGCGGTGCATGGGCGTTAGGTTGGGATTTCCGCGCCGCGATTCTTGTCGTGCTGCTGGCCTGTATTTCCGCAGTGATTTACTACCCGTTCTTCAAAGTGTATGAGAAACAGTTGCTGGAACAGGAAGCTGAAGAGGCACAACGCGCAGAGGAAGAGAAGCAGGTTGCGTGATGGTGTCGTATAAAAACGAAGAGGGCGATTTATCGCCCTCTGCTTATTTCAACGTACAATCACCGCACTGCTGAACATCCGGCAGGCGATACCGCTGGCAGCAAGTGCGACGCACCAGAGCGCCGTCGCGCAGAACAACTGTGCGCCACAATGGGTTATCACTGCCGTTAGCTAGCTGTTTTTCGAAAAAGCAAAGCTGGCGAAGCGCGGCGACACGTGTTTCTCCTAGCTGAGGGATCAGCTCTCCCAGGCACCAGTTGATCAAGTAGCCGGTATTGCTCCAGATAAGTTTACCGTTGATATCGCCGGTGGCTTCCAGCACCTGCACTACCGGGAGCATCGCCTGTGTCGTTAATGCACAAATTCGCTGCGCATCGTTGTATGAAGACAATTTATTATCCCGTTGCACATCAATCCAGAAACACGCGGCGCGGCCGGTTTCATGGAACTCGACATGAAAATGTTCCGGGGAGAGGTCAATGGCGCTCTTTTGCGTCAGCAACGTCAATAATAGTGGCGGCACCAGCAGCCCGAGATACCACTGTGCCCATAGCGACAGCAACGGTTTATTTTCACGCGGCTGCATCAACTGGTTGCGGTAAATATGATCGGAATAAGTGGCGATAAGCGATTGTAATGCTGCAGGACGCGACCACTCTGTCAGCGTCATTGCCGGGTACGGCGCGGGTTCATTCAGACGAATAAAATCGAGCAAATATTCACGGGTGCTGGCGATAGTTTCCCGCATGGCATTTGCCAGCGAGTCGCGCTCATCAGTGCGTCGGCTTCTCCAGATAAGGTTTTCGGTGCTCGATGCAGTGCGATAAGTCATAGCGCCAGCTGATATGGAATCAAAATGATAATGATTGCCAATCCTAGCTAGAGGTAAAATCGATAGCAACATTTTTATCGTAAAGTTAGTGCCGGCCACTACTTAAGCGACTTGCAGCTCTCCACTCACCAGAATGTTATTGCGACCTAAATGTTTGGCTTCATATAACGCTTTATCGGCGAGCGAAAGCGCTGCATCAATATCGTGATCGGTAAGTGGCGCAATCCCGATGCTGATAGTCACGTTCGTGGCAACGCTTTCGTTAAACATATGCGGGATTTTCAAATCGTAAACTTTCTGGCGGATACGCTCTGCGGTCAGACGGGCCTCTTCCAGGTCCACATTATTCAACAGAATCATGAACTCTTCGCCACCAAAGCGTGCGACGATATCACGGGAGCGCACGGCGTCGCGCAAGGCGGCGGAAACGCGGATAAGTGCCTGATCGCCCATCATATGGCCGTAGTGGTCGTTGTAGGCTTTGAAGTGATCAATATCAAGCAGCAGGACGAAACGCGAACTCTCATCGACGGTCAGCAAGTTATTGAGTTTGTGTTGCAAACCACGACGGTTATACAGGCCGGTTAATGGATCGAGCATGCTCAGATCGTTGAGCGTTTTGCGTTCTTGTATCAGGCGGTTCATCAGCGCAAGGGCAAAGCTGTCATTACGCTTTTGAATCGCATGTTGGATAGATATCCCGAGCACCGGCAACGCAAAAGTGTAAATAAGCCTGATTCCGCTTTCCCCTTCGTTCAGCCACAAACATGTGACAAACACAGGCAAAGAGTGCAGCAAAAACGCGACAATGTTATTTGAAAAAGCGATCGAGCCGATAAAGAGCACGCTTAGCAAGGCAATAAGCAAGTAGGTTGAGGCGTTGTCATTGAGCAACCTGACTTTGGTTATCACATGCCATGCCCACAGACAGCCAAAGATAAATGAGATGAATGTAATATTGATTTTTGCTTTTGGATAACAGCGCTGCCACGCTGGCAGCACAATGCTCGCAACAAAGATAGCGCATACGGGAAACGTGAAAGCGCGCTGATTGTAGAGCGGCAGAGCGATTGAGAACAAAGCTGAGATTGCGTTGAGCAGTAAAAAGAGTCGTAGGGACAATCGATATCTCTTATTACATAGAGATTGCCAGGTTTGTAATGTCATACCTAAAAATCGTTATTTATCCGCAATATACTACTGCGCTATGAGTCAAAGGGAAAAAGAAGTAACACAACGAAACTATCATTGTGAAAAATTAGTGATTTGGATTTAGATTTAAGCAGTGCTTAATTTATCACCTTACTGAATGGCTGTCATTAGATGATGAGTAATCTTCATACGACCGCATGACTGCAGGCTGACAATTGAGAAAAGATATCATATGATATTGGTTATCATTATCAGTTTGAGAGATAAAACCATGTTGCAGCGGGCGCTGGGAAGTGGTTGGGGAATTGTTGTGTCTGGAGTGGTTGTCGCTGCCCTGATGCTGGCGGATCTATCTGTCAATGCGTGGCGAGTAGTGATTGTTCTGGGGCTATTACTGACACCCGTTATGCTTTACCACAAGCGTTTACGTCACTTTATTTTATTACCTTCAGGCGTTGCACTGGTTGGCGCAATGACGTTGATGCTGTTGAATCTAAAGATGATGATGTAACAGGGGAGATATACAAGGAAGGAATAAGATATCTGGTGCGAGGGGGGGGACTTGAACCCCCACGTCCGTAAGGACACTAACACCTGAAGCTAGCGCGTCTACCAATTCCGCCACCTTCGCACAGTCATCTTACTTTTTGATATCGCCTCGTTGGTGCGAGGGGGGGGACTTGAACCCCCACGTCCGTAAGAACACTAACACCTGAAGCTAGCGCGTCTACCAATTCCGCCACCTTCGCACAGTGCAAGCGATATCAACGTGATTTATGGTGCGAGGGGGGGGACTTGAACCCCCACGTCCGTAAGGACACTAACACCTGAAGCTAGCGCGTCTACCAATTCCGCCACCTTCGCATACCATCGATACTGTTGAAGTATCGTTACCACGGAGGCGCATTCTAGATGTTTTCAACTTTTCGTCAATAGTTAATTGCACAGACTGAGGCTGAACGCTGTAAAAATGGGCGCGGCGTGGTGAGGTGGTGAAATTTGCCCGATGGGTGATTCCACCGGGCCTGCGGGTTACTTTAACGCCTGGCGCGTCATCACCGTACGGTACACTTTGAATCGGCCTGTCTGCGCAATGACTTCATGGAAACCAAACGTTTGATCCAGAATATCCGGGTAAGGTAGGAAGGCGTTCGCAACAATTCGCAGCTCGCCGCCGCTGTTCAGATGGCGCACCGCTCCGCGAATCAACGTTTGCGCGGCTTCCTGGCTGGTTTGCAAACCGTCATGGAATGGCGGATTGGAGATGATCATGTCAAAGCGGCCCGTCACTTCTGAGAAGACATTGCTGGCGAAAACGTCACCTTCAAAACCGTTCGCCGCAAGCGTTGCGCGGCTGGCTTCAACCGCCGGGGCGGAAACATCGCACAGCGTCAGGCGCACTTTTGGCGAATGGCTTGCCAGTACCGTTGCGAGCACACCCGCGCCACAACCCACATCCAACACTTTCCCTTTGGTGTGCGGCGTTAAGGTCGACAACAGGAGCTGGCTACCGACGTCCAGGCCGTCACGGCTAAACACACCCGGTAAGGTCTTGATCGTCAGATTATCCAGCGTGTATTCGCCCCAGAAACCATTCGGATCGAACGTCGGTTGCCTCTCCAGACGACCGTGATACAACCCACAGCGACGCGCGCTGTCGACTTTATTCAGCGGGCAATACTCTGCCAGCATCTGTTCGGCACTGCGCACACCGCTACGGTTTTCACCCACCACGAAAATGTCAGTGCCTACTGGCAGCAGCGACAGCAGGTTCATCAACTGAAACAGGGCTTCCGGTTTATTTTTCGGCCAGTAATAAATAAGCGTGTCGCTGTCGCCGACTGTCTCGCTATCGGCCACTAGGCTATAACGGGCATGTTCACCCATCTGCTGGCTTAAGGTCTGCCATTGATGGAATTGTTGCGTCCAGGCACGGCTTTCAGCGGTGTCCAGGCGAGCGGGCAGGTCATCCTGCAAATCGCCGGCAAATAAAATACGGCTTGGTTCGAAATCGTCACTGTGGCGCAGCAAGACTTCACTTGCCGGGGTATAAGCAGACATGAATGGTTCCTCTTTAAATTCAGGCGGCGATTATACACGTTATCCTTCAAACTGCCTCTTTGTTGGCTGCGTGTTGATGGCGCAATTTCGTCGAGTTTGTTATATTTGCGCGCCTGATACAGGAGTGTTTCACGATGACTTCCCGACGCGACTGGCAATTACAACAACTGGGCATTACCCAGTGGACCTTGCGACGCCCGGCGGCGCTGCAGGGGGAAATTGCTATTTCGCTGCCCGCGCATATCCGGTTGGTGATGGTTTCGCCGACATTGCCGACGCTGAGCGATCCGTTGGTCAGCGACGTGCTGCGCGCGCTAACCGTGACAGACGATCAAGTCCTCCCGTTGACGCCCGATCGCGTCGCCATGCTACCGCCCGAAAGCCAGTGCAACAGTTGGTGGTTGGGTGTTGAAGCGCAGCAGGCGCTGGCGGGCGCTCAGGTTGCGACGCCGACGGTTGATGAGCTACGCACAAACCCTGCGGCTCGCGCCGCTTTATGGCAACAAATCTGCGAACATGAACACGATTTCTTCCCTCAGCACGGCTGATTTAGCCCGCGCATACCAAATAGAAACACAGGCGCATGCTTTCCCCTGGAGCGAAAAAACGCTGGCCAGCAATCAGGGCGAACGCTATCTCAACTACCGGTTGATGGTTGGAAATGAAATGGCCGCATTTGCCATTACCCAGGTCGTGCTCGACGAAGCCACGCTGTTTAACATCGCCGTTGATCCGGCCTGGCAGCGTAAAGGGCTGGGGCGTCAGTTGCTGGAACATCTGATTCGCGAACTGGAAGTGCGCGATGTGCTGACGCTATGGCTGGAAGTTCGCGCCTCTAACAGTGGTGCTATCGCACTGTACGAAAGTTTAGGATTTAACGAAGCGACGATTCGCCGTAACTATTACCCCACTGCCAACGGGCGTGAAGACGCGATAGTAATGGCTTTAGCAATTTAAAAAGGTGATGTAATGAAATGGGACTGGATACTCTTTGATGCCGACGAAACGCTGTTTACCTTTGATGCGTTTGGCGGCTTACAACGGATGTTTCTTGACTATAGCGTGACATTCACCGATCAGGATTTTGCAGAATATCAATCGGTTAACAAACCGCTGTGGGTGGATTACCAAAATGGTGCCATTAGCGCATTGCAGTTGCAGACGCAGCGCTTTCAGAGCTGGTCTGAACGTCTGAATGTCCCCGCCGGTTCGCTTAACGACGCGTTTTTGAATGCGATGGCTGAAATCTGCGCGCCACTGCCAGGCGCTGTATCATTACTGAATAGCCTCAAAGGCAAAGCGAAGCTCGGCATCATCACCAACGGTTTCACCGCCTTGCAGCAAATTCGCCTGGAACGCACCGGCCTTCGCGACTATTTTGATGTATTAGTGATTTCCGAAGAAGTCGGTGTGGCGAAGCCCGATGCGAAGATTTTTGATTACGCGCTGCAAAAAGCGGGTAACCCGGATCGCGACCGCGTGCTGATGGTTGGTGATACGGCGGAATCCGACATCCTGGGCGGCATTAACGCTGGGCTTTCGACCTGCTGGTTGAATGCGCACGATCGCACGCTGCCAGAAGGCATCAACCCGACCTGGACCGTCTCGTCCTTGAACGAACTGGAGCAACTCCTGTGTAAACATTGATTGTCTGCACTCCGCCGTTGAGTACAATAGCCGCATTTTTCGTATTTCATCGCGAGGCCTGAGGCCGCGCAATTACACAGAAGATTTCATTATGACGTTGTCTCCTTATTTACAAGAGGTAGCGAAGCGCCGCACGTTCGCTATTATCTCGCACCCCGATGCCGGTAAAACGACCATCACGGAAAAGGTACTGCTGTTCGGACAGGCGATTCAGACCGCCGGTACGGTAAAAGGCCGCGGCTCCAGCCAGCATGCAAAATCCGACTGGATGGAGATGGAAAAGCAGCGTGGTATCTCTATTACCACCTCCGTGATGCAGTTCCCGTATAAAACCAGTCTGGTCAATCTGCTGGATACCCCGGGGCACGAAGACTTCTCCGAAGATACCTACCGCACACTGACGGCGGTGGACTGCTGCCTGATGGTTATCGATGCGGCAAAAGGGGTTGAAGACCGGACCCGCAAGCTGATGGAAGTTACCCGTCTGCGCGATACGCCGATCCTGACCTTTATGAACAAACTTGACCGTGACATCCGCGATCCGATGGAGCTGCTGGATGAAGTGGAAAACGAGCTGAAGATCGCCTGTGCGCCGATTACCTGGCCGATTGGCTGCGGTAAGTTGTTCAAGGGCGTTTACCATCTCTATAAAGATGAAACCTACCTGTACCAAACAGGCCAGGGGCACACCATTCAGGAAGTGCGCATCGTTAAAGGGCTGAATAACCCGGATCTGGATAAAGCCGTGGGTGAAGACCTGGCGAAACAGCTGCGCGATGAGCTGGAACTGGTGCAGGGCGCATCGAACGAGTTCGATAAAGAGCTGTTCCTGAGCGGCGAAATCACGCCGGTGTTCTTTGGCACCGCGCTGGGTAACTTTGGCGTCGACCACATGCTGGATGGTCTGGTGGAATGGGCGCCTGCGCCAATGCCGCGTAAAACAGACACCCGCGTAGTAAAAGCGGATGATGACAAATTCACCGGTTTTGTCTTTAAAATTCAGGCCAACATGGACCCGAAACACCGCGACCGCGTGGCGTTTATGCGTGTGGTTTCCGGGCGTTATGAGAAGGGCATGAAGCTGCGCCAGGTGCGCATCGGCAAAGATGTGGTTATCTCTGACGCGCTGACCTTTATGGCCGGCGATCGTTCTCATGTAGAAGAAGCCTACCCGGGTGACATTATTGGTCTGCATAACCACGGGACGATTCAGATCGGCGACACCTTCACCCAGGGCGAGATGATGAAGTTCACCGGTATTCCGAACTTCGCACCGGAGCTGTTCCGCCGCATCCGCCTGCGTGACCCACTGAAGCAGAAACAGCTACTCAAAGGCCTGGTTCAGCTTTCAGAAGAGGGCGCGGTTCAGGTGTTCCGCCCCATCGCCAACAACGATCTGATTGTCGGCGCAGTGGGCGTACTGCAGTTTGACGTGGTGGTTTCCCGTCTGAAGAGCGAATACAACGTGGAAGCGGTGTATGAGTCTGTCAACGTGGCGACTGCACGCTGGGTTGAAAGTGCTGACGTGAAGAAATTCGAGGAATTCAAACGTAAGAACGAAATGCAGCTGGCGCTTGATGGCGGTGACAACCTGACCTATATCGCCCCAACGATGGTAAACCTGAACCTGACGCAGGAACGCTATCCGGAAGTGACTTTCCACAAAACTCGCGAGCATTAATCCTTCTACAGAGCACGGTTTACGCCGTGCTCTGCCACTTCTCCTGTCTTATTAGCCCCTTGCGGATTGTTCTTAAAACCCGTCATTTCGCCTCCATTTGTTCGTTTTTTGCCCACTCAGCCATGATTTTTGTCGATTGTGATCTATATTTAACAAAGTGATGACAAATCGCGTGGGTAAAAGTCCTGTTCAATGCGTGAATTATAGCCTTTTATTCAATGATTTCTTCACTAAGTAATATTAAAAACTGCTTTGGCGCGATGTGCAGCGGGATTGTAAACGCGTCATCAAGGGCAGAATTGGGTGGTTTTCACCACAGCAGTAGAGTGGCACACGTTGCTGCTTGTAGCCCAAATTGTGGGCAAACCAACAGGAAGAACATCGATGACTATGAAAAAACTGACTATTTCCAAGACTCTGCTGGCCGTGATGTTGGGTTCTGTTCTGGCAAGTGGTTCCGCATTCGCTGCGGAGACGACTACCGACAAAGCGCAAAATGCTGCTTCTAGCGCAGGGGAATCAATCGATAGCTCAATGAATAAAGTCGGTGGTTTCATGGATGACAGCACCATCACCGCGAAAGTAAAAGCGGCGCTGGTGGATCATGAAAACATTAAAAGCACTGATATTTCTGTAAAAACAGACAAAAAAGTCGTCACGCTGAGCGGCTTTGTTGAAAGCCAGGCGCAGGCCGAACAAGCCGTCTCTGTGGCCAAAGGTGTCGAAGGCGTGGCTTCTGTGAGCGATAAGCTGCACGTGCGTGACGGCAAAAACAAGACCATGAAAGGTTATGCGGGTGATACCGCAACAACCAGTGAAATCAAAGCAAAACTGCTGGCCGACGATGTTGTCCCTTCCCGTAAGGTGAAGGTTGAAACCACCGATGGCGTGGTGCAGTTGTCCGGTACCGTAGATTCACAGGCACAAAGTGAACGCGCTGAAAGTATCGCCAAAGCAATCGAAGGCGTGAAAAGCGTGAAAAACGATCTCAAAGTGAAGTAACTAATCCTGAAAACGTCACTACCCGGTTAAAACCGGGTATGACAAGCACGTACCAGGAAAACATCGCCGGTGGGCATCCTGAGCGCCCACCTTAAGCGGTTGAAATTAACTATGGTAAAGGAGAGTTTTATGTTTCGTTGGGGCATTATATTTCTGGTTATCGCGTTAATTGCCGCCGCACTGGGCTTTGGTGGTCTTGCGGGTACGGCAGCAGGGGCCGCGAAAATTGTCTTTATCGTCGGTATTATCCTGTTCCTCGTCAGCCTGTTTATGGGCCGTCGGCGTCCATAGCGTATTACACGCTTAAATTTCGGTTACATTAAAGCCAGTCCTCGTGACTGGCTTTGCTGTTTCAGCTGCGGGAAAAGTGCGCTACTTTGAGATATTCAGCGCATCAATAAGGAAAGCAGAGTGGGCCAGCATATTCCCGTTACGCTCGGCAACATCGCACCGCTGGCGTTAAAACCTTTTCGTCCGGGCCGGCTCGCACTCGTATGCGAAGGCGGTGGACAGCGGGGCATTTTTACCGCCGGAGTTCTGGACGAGTTTATGCGTGCGGAATTTAATCCTTTCGATCTCTATTTCGGTAGCTCTGCCGGTGCGCAAAATCTTTCCGCTTATGTCTGCAATCAACCAGGCTACGCACGCAAAGTGATAATGCGCTATACCACTTCGCGGGAATTTTTCAATCCGGTGCGCTTTGTGCGCGGCGGCAACCTTATCGATCTCGACTGGCTGGTAGAATCGACCTCAAGCCAGATGCCGCTGGCGATGGACTATGCCGCGCGGGCTTTCGATGCGGGCAAAGAATTTTATATGTGCGCCTGTCGGCAGGATGATTACTCTCCGGCCTATTTTTCCCCCACTCACCAGACATGGCTCGATTTGATTCGCGCTTCCAGCGCGATTCCGGGTTTTTATCGGCCGGGGGTGGCGCTGGAGGGCATTAATTATCTGGACGGTGGCGTCAGTGATGCCATTCCGGTGCAGGAGGCGGCAAAACGTGGTGCGAACACGATCGTGGTGATCCGCACCGTACCGTCGCAAATGTACTACACGCCGCAGTGGTTCAAACGAATGGAACGCTGGCTGGGAGAGAGCAGCCTTCAATCCTTAATCAATCTGGTGCAGCACCATGAGAAAAGTTACCTGGCAATCCAACGCTTCATTGAAACGCCGCCGGGTAAATTGCGTATCTTTGAAATATACCCGCCGAAGTTATTGAACAGCATGGCGCTGGGTAGCCGTTTACCGGCGTTGCGCGATGATTATAGAATCGGGCGTTTGTGTGGGCGCTATTTCCTGGCGACGGTGGGCAAATTGCTGGCGGAAACGCCGCCGCTGGTGCGCCACGCACCGATTATCACGCCTGCAACGCGTGTTGTTCCTCCGGCTGCGGTGGCCAACGATGCGCTGGATACGCCGTTGGTCAGCACTGTGCAGGCCAACGATTTACCTATCAATAAAGAGGATACGGCGTGAGTTTCCGCTTTATCGATACCCACTGTCATTTCGATTTCCCGCCGTTTACCGGCGATGAGGCTGAGAGTATCGCCCGTGCGGGCGATGCAGGCGTAGAGCGCATTATTGTGCCGGCCATTGCGGCCCGTTATTTTGAGCGCGTTTGCCACTTAGCACACCAGCATACCGCGCTCTATGCCGCGCTAGGGCTACACCCGATTGTGATTGAAGAGCACTGCGACGAAAGCCTGCAACAGCTTGAACAGATGCTTGCGGCAAAGCCCGAGAAAGTAGTGGCGATAGGGGAAATTGGTCTTGATCTTTACCGCGACGATCCGCAGTTTGAGCGCCAACAGCAGGTGCTGGACGCGCAGTTAAAACTGGCAAAACGCTTTGATTTGCCGGTGATCCTCCATTCACGCCGTACGCATGACAAGCTGGCCATGCATTTGAAAAAACATGATTTACCACGCCGTGGCGTGGTGCATGGTTTCGCCGGCAGCCTGCAGCAGGCGCAGCGCTTTATTGAACTGGGCTATTGCATCGGCGTGGGCGGCACCATTACCTACCCGCGCGCCAGTAAAACCCGTGATGTGATGACACAGTTGCCGCTTTCCGCATTGCTGCTGGAAACGGATGCGCCAGACATGCCGCTCAATGGTTTTCAAGGGCAGCCCAATCGGCCTGAACGGGCCGCGCAGGTGTTCGACACCTTGTGCGAATTGCGCCCGGAAGCGCCGGATATCATTGCACAGGCGCTGCTGGAAAATACGCAGCGGCTCTTCTTTGCCCTACAGATATAGCGCCGGGCGCAGCACGGTTTTCACGCCCCGTTCCTCTAGCGCCAGTGCGAGCGGTTCCACATCCTCTGGCGTGGCGCTGCGCCATGTTTGCGCCTCACCGTAAACGCCATGGGCATGAAAGGCGTTTAGCCGCACCGGCACCTCGCCGAGTTCATGAATAAAGGCTGCCAGCGCATCGATATGCGCCAGATAATCGCTCTGTTGCGGGATCACCAGCAGGCGTAGCTCCGCTAATCTTTTTTCTGCCGCCAGTAACCGCACGCTGGCTTTCACCTGCCTATTATCCCGCCCGGTAAGAAAACGGTGCCGCTCATTGCCCCAGGCTTTGAGATCGATCATCGCGCCGTCGCAGACCGGTAACAGTTTGTGCCAACCGGTTTCGCTGAGCAGGCCGTTGCTGTCGACCAGGCAATTCAAATGGCGCAGTTGTGCGTCGCGGCGCAGCGCGGAGAACAACGCATGCAGGAAGGGCAGTTGCAGCGTCGCTTCGCCGCCGCTGACGGTGATGCCTTCAATAAACAGGGCAACTTTGCGAATCTGCGCCACAAGGTTTTCCACACTCATTTGCTGCGCCATCGGCGTGGCTTGCTGCGGGCACATCCGCAGGCACGTGTCGCACTGCTCACAAAGCGCAGCGTTCCATTGTACTTTTCCCCCACTGAACGAGAGCGCTTGTTGCGAGCAGCCCGATACGCAGCCGCCGCAGTGGTTGCAGCGACCGATGGTCCACGGGTTATGGCAGCTTTTACAGCGCATATTGCAGCCCTGTAAAAACAGCGCCAGGCGGCTGCCTGGCCCATCCACACACGAGAAAGGGATGATTTTACTGACGAAAGCGCATCTGCTGTTCATGGCTGACCACGCGGGGTTGTCGCTCCAGAATATGCGTGTTACGCGCCGCCTCTTCACCCAACCAGGTGGTATTGATGCGTGAGCCTGCGGCACGGAATTTCTTGAGATCTGACAGGCGCACCATATAACCGGTGACGCGAACCAGATCGTTTCCCGCCACGTTGGCAGTGAATTCGCGCATGCCAGCTTTAAACGCGCCAAGGCAGAGTTGCACCACCGCTTGCGGGTTACGTTTCACCGTTTCATCGAGGGTCAAAATGTCGCTGATCCCGGCGTGATACCAAGCGTGATGCGGCGCGACGGTGAGCAGATGGGTAATCGGATCCGGTTCATCGCCATAAGGCAGACGCGCGCCTGGCGTGGTATCGGTATCGGAGCTGATACCCGACTGCGCATGGAGCATGGCCCGCTGTCGCCAGCCGTGTTTTACCGGCGTATTTACCACATAGTTCGCCAGTTGTTCACTGATGCGGTAACCGAGTGCGTTGGCCTGTTCATCTTTGCCGTAACGCGCAGTGAGCCCGGCTTTGTCGCAAAGCGTATTGACCGCTTCGGCCAGCCCATACATGCCGAACATGGGCACAAAACGATCGGCAGAAATCAAGCCTTCCTGCACCAGAAAGCTATGCTCAAAGAAACCGGATTGTTGATACAGAAAATCGCAGCGGGCATCAATAATTGCCATTTGCTGCTGGCAATAGTGTGGCAACTGATGAGTGAAAAAATCCTCCAGCGATGTGCTACGTTCAGCAATTACTTTCAGATTGAGGCGTACCAGCGTACTGCCGCCGCCGCCAAGCGGCAGAGAGTTGTAGCAGCTCACAATGCCATAGCCGCCTTTTGTGAAAATATTATCATGCACGGGGCCGTTAGCGATGTGCGGTTTACTGCATTCGCAGATATTTTTCACCACCTCCAGCAGCAGATCATCTGGCGTAATATCCGGGTCATAGATAAAGGTTAAGTTTGGCGCAACCTGCTTCAGCTCGGTATCCGCACGCAAAATGGCACGCGTAATGGGGGTGTCGAATGGGCCAATATTGGCATGCATAAAGGCATCCGGCAGCGTCCTGTCGAGATAGCGCCAAAAACGTTTTATGCGGCTATCGATTTCCTGTTGTGTTAGAATTCTAACATATGGTTGTAGCAGGGCATCAAGCTGGCCGAGATAAACAGGCATTGATGTCACTGATGGAACATGGTGGTAGAGGATCGTCAGTAAAGAGAGTGCGTCATCAAGATCCTCCGCCCCTTCCAGCTCCAGCCATGCGGAACCGTTAGCGAGAAATTTGGCGTAATCCGGCAGTACATAACGCGGTTTGTAGGGGGCGTGGCCTTCAAACATATCGCAGATGGCGCCCTCATCAAGTGCCGCGCGGGCCGCTTGTGACAACGCCGGATAGGGCAGGGCGTTTTCCGCTTCCAGCGCCAGGAAATGGCGCTTTTGTTCTGGCGTGAGCGTTGGGCTGGTAACAATTTGCTGGCAGCGTGACAGCAATGAGGGATCAACAGACGGGGACATCATCGTTCCTCTTATTTCCTTGAGAGATGGGGATGAGTGTACGGAGCCTGCTGTTTGTCGCTTTTGATCCCGTCCACTGTCAGCACAATCATTACTGATGTGAATTTAAAAGTTTGATCAATGTCCCATTATGGTTTTGCAAACGTGAATTTGGTTTTCATTAACTGTGATGGATGTCGAAGTGTGAAAGTGGGTTGATGTTAAAATACTAACAAACCCGAACAGAAAACCGGCATTATGCCGTCGGAGAGACTATGAGTGATTTAACGGCAAGCAGCCTGCGTGCGCTGAAATTGATGGACCTGACCACCCTGAATGATGATGACACCAACGAGAAAGTCATCGCCCTGTGTCATCAGGCAAAAACCCCGGTGGGCAACACCGCCGCCATCTGTATCTACCCGCGTTTTATCCCGATTGCGCGCAAAACCCTGAACGCGCAAGGTACACCGGATGTGCGTATCGCAACAGTGACCAACTTCCCGCATGGTAACGACGATATCGACATCGCGCTGGCCGAAACGCGTGCTGCCATTGCTTACGGCGCGGATGAAGTTGATGTGGTGTTCCCGTACCGCGCGTTGATCGCCGGTAACGAGCAGGTGGGTTTTGATCTGGTGAAAGCCTGTAAAGAGGCTTGCGCGGCGGCGAACGTGCTGCTGAAAGTAATCATTGAAACCGGTGAGCTGAAAACGGAAGCGCTGATCCGTAAAGCCTCTGAAATCGCCATTAAAGCCGGCGCAGATTTTATCAAAACCTCAACCGGCAAAGTGCCAGTAAACGCAACCCCGGAAAGCGCGCGTATCATGCTGGAAGTGATTCGCGATATGGGCGTTGAGAAAACCGTCGGTTTCAAACCGGCAGGTGGCGTACGTAGCGCGGAAGATGCGCAGCAGTACCTGGCGATTGCCGATGACCTGTTTGGTGCCGATTGGGCCGATGCCCGTCATTACCGTTTTGGCGCCTCCAGCCTGCTGGCAAGCCTGCTGAAAGCGTTGGGCCACGGCGACGGTAAGAGCGCAAGCAGCTATTAATTTGTCATTGCCGGGCGGTGCATCGCTGCCCGGTGTCAATGGATTTTCCGGCTTTATTCCTCAGGGGGTTACCTTGTTTCTCGCTCAAGAAATTATTCGAAAAAAACGCGATGGTCTCGCGCTGAGTTATGAAGAAATCCGTTTCTTTATCAACGGAATACGCGATAACACCGTCTCTGAAGGGCAGATTGCAGCCCTGGCAATGACCATTTTTTTCCACGATATGACGATGCCGGAGCGCGTTTCGCTGACCATGGCGATGCGAGATTCGGGCACCGTTCTGGACTGGAAACCGCTCGATCTTAACGGCCCGGTGGTGGATAAACACTCGACCGGCGGCGTGGGCGATGTCACCTCATTGATGCTCGGCCCGATGGTGGCAGCCTGCGGCGGGTATATTCCGATGATTTCCGGGCGCGGTCTTGGCCATACTGGCGGCACACTCGACAAACTGGAGGCGATCCCGGGGTTTGATATCTTCCCGGAAGATAACCGCTTTCGCGAGATTATTAAGGATGTCGGTGTGGCGATTATCGGCCAGACCAATTCGCTGGCTCCAGCGGATAAACGTTTCTACGCCACGCGCGATATCACCGCGACGGTGGACTCCATTCCGCTAATTACGGCATCCATCCTCGCCAAAAAACTGGCGGAAGGCCTCGATGCGCTGGTAATGGATGTCAAGGTGGGCAGCGGTGCATTTATGCCGACTTACGCCCTTTCTGAACAACTGGCAGAAGCGATTGTTGGTGTTGCCAACGGCGCCGGCGTGCGAACTACCGCACTGCTGACCGATATGAACCAGGTACTGGCTTCTAGTGCGGGTAACGCGGTGGAAGTGCGTGAAGCGGTGCAGTTCCTGACCGGTGAATACCGCAATCCGCGCTTGTTTGACGTCACCATGGCGCTGTGCGTGGAGATGTTGATTTCCGGCAAACTGGCGAAAGATAACGCCGAAGCGCGGGCGAAGCTGCAAGCGGTGCTGGATAACGGTAAAGCGGCAGAGGTCTTTGGGCGCATGGTTGCGGCACAAAAAGGGCCGAGCGATTTCGTGGAAAACTACACGAAATACCTGCCAACGGCGACGCTCAGCAAAGCTGTATATGCCGATGATGAAGGGTTTATCACGGCGATGGATACTCGCGCGCTGGGCATGGCGGTCGTTTCGATGGGCGGCGGCCGTCGCCAGGCGTCGGACAATATTGATTACAGCGTGGGCTTTACCGATATGGTGCGTCTGGGTGAACGCGTTGATGGTCAGCGCCCGCTGGCGGTGATCCACGCCAAAGACGAAGCCAGCTGGCAAGAGGCTGCGCAGGCGGTGAAAGCGGCCATTGCTATGGGCGACAGCGCACCAAAAGAGACACCGACGGTCTATCGCCGCATTACTGAATAGCGGTATACTGATCTGATCGCTTTTTTACAAAGCACAAGGTACGGAGAACATATGAAACGTGCATTTATTATGGTGCTGGACTCTTTCGGCATCGGTGCGACCGAAGACGCGGAGCGCTTTGGTGACGTGGGTTCCGATACCCTCGGTCACATCGCTGAAGTTTGCGCGAAAGGTGAAGCCGACACCGGGCGCAAAGGCCCGCTGAATTTACCCAATCTGACCCGTCTGGGGCTGGCGAAAGCGCACGAAGGCGCAACAGGTTTTATTCCTGCCGGGATGGACGCCAACGCGGAAATCACCGGTGCTTATGCGTGGGCGCATGAACTCTCTTCCGGGAAAGATACGCCGTCAGGCCACTGGGAAATCGCCGGTGTGCCGGTGCTGTTCGACTGGGGTTACTTTAGCGACACCGAAAACAGCTTCCCGCAGGAACTGCTGGATAAGCTGGTGAAACGCGCTAATCTGCCAGGTTACCTTGGCAACTGTCACTCTTCCGGTACGGTGATTCTTGACCAGCTCGGCGAAGAGCACATGAAAACCGGCAAGCCGATTTTCTACACCTCTGCAGACTCGGTGTTCCAGATTGCGTGCCACGAAGAGACTTTTGGTCTGGATAAGCTGTATGAGCTGTGCGAAATTGCGCGTGAAGAGCTGACCGAAGGTGGCTACAACATTGGCCGCGTGATTGCGCGCCCGTTTGTTGGCGATAAAGCGGGTAACTTCCAGCGTACCGGTAACCGCCATGATCTGGCCGTTGAACCGCCGTCAGCTACCGTGCTGCAAAAACTGGTCGAAGAGAAAGATGGCCACGTGGTTTCGGTCGGTAAAATTGCCGATATCTATGCCAACTGCGGCATCACCAAAAAAGTGAAAGCCACCGGCCTGGATGCGCTGTTTGACGCCACCATCAAAGAGATGAAAGAAGCCGGTGATAAGACAATCGTCTTTACCAACTTCGTCGATTTTGACTCATCATGGGGCCATCGTCGCGATGTAGCCGGTTATGCTGGCGGTCTGGAGCTTTTTGATCGCCGTTTGCCGGAGTTGATGGAATTAGTCGGCGAAGACGACATTCTGATCCTTACTGCCGATCACGGCTGTGATCCAACCTGGAAAGGCACTGACCACACTCGCGAGCACATTCCGGTGCTGGTTTACGGCCCGAAAGTGAAACCGGGCTCGCTGGGGCACCGTGACACCTTTGCGGATATTGGGCAGACGATTGCGAAGTACTTCGGCGTCTCTGATATGGAATATGGCAAGGCCATGTTCTGATGATTTTGGGCGGGTGATTCCCGCCCTTTCTGTTTCAACGACAACGACATAAAGGAATTGACGATGGCTACCCCACATATTAATGCAGAAATGGGCGATTTCGCTGACGTAGTGTTGATGCCGGGCGATCCGCTGCGTGCAAAACATATTGCGGAAACTTTCCTCGAAGACTACCGCGAAGTGAACAACGTGCGCGGCATGCTGGGTTACACCGGTACTTATAAAGGCCGCAAAATTTCTGTTATGGGTCACGGCATGGGAATCCCGTCGTGCTCCATCTATACCAAAGAGCTGATCACCGATTTCGGCGTGAAAAAAATCATTCGTGTCGGCTCCTGCGGCGCGGTACGTATGGATGTGCAACTGCGTGACATCGTTATTGGCATGGGTGCCTGCACCGATTCCAAAGTGAACCGTATGCGTTTTAAAGATCACGATTTCGCGGCAATTGCGGATTTCGACATGGTGCGTAACGCGGTTGATGCGGCAAAAGCGCTGGGCGTAGACGCGCGCGTGGGCAACCTGTTCTCTGCCGATCTGTTCTACTCTCCGGACGGCGAAATGTTCGACGTGATGGAAAAATACGGCATCCTGGGCGTGGAAATGGAAGCGGCGGGTATTTATGGCGTTGCGGCGGAGTTCGGTGCGAAAGCGCTGACAATCTGCACCGTTTCTGACCATATCCGTACGCACGAACAGACCACTGCCGCTGAGCGTCAAACCACGTTCAACGACATGATCAAAATTGCGCTGGAATCTGTCCTGCTGGGCGATAAAGCGTAAGTTGCTTTTCTAAGGGCAGGTTCTCTGCCCTTTTTTATCTATTCACTTCAATCTATCAATACGCATCATTTCTATTTTTTCCATGCGATTCATAAAGTAGTGCAGATGATTTACTCAAGCCTCTAGTCACGAATCTATTCATGATGCGCATATCAACGAATGATTACCCCATAATGCGCCTGACATGTGCGATAAACGGGCACAGGTGAAACGGATAGTACATGGGCTGGTGTAATGGCCATTCAGGCCTGATAAGCATGGCGTCATCAGGCTATTAAGGTCTAGCGCACCGCGCTGGCAATCCATGCGGAAAGCTCGCGCAGCTCTTGTTCCTGTTCCGGAAAATCGACTAATAGAGCATCACACTCCTGCGCCAGCATATCCGCGCGATAGAGGCAGCCCTGTAAACGTGCGGCCAGCGCTTCTAACGGCGCGGGGTTCAGGCTATCGGTAAACACTTGCGTGCGGGTGATATGCCCTTTTTCCACGTCAAAATGCAGCTCCACGCCGCCCCAGGTAAAGCGCTCATCAAGCAAATGGCTGAATGCTGGTGCCTGGCCGAAGTTCCACTCCCAGCTGCTTTGGCGGGCAAAGGTTTCGGCGAAATTGGGCAGATCCGGGGTTTTATCTGGCGAGATAACCTCAGCCGTAACCCGCTCGCCATAGTGGGCGAAGAAGGCTTCGGTGACCGCGTCGCAGATTTGCTGATGGGTAATGCCCGGCAGTAAATCCACCAGATTCGCCACGCGACCGCGCACCGAAGTAATCCCTTTGGCTTGTAGCTTTTTCTTGTCCGGATTGAGGTAATTAGCCAGGCGGCTGAGATCGGCATTTAACAGCAACGTGCCATGATGGAAGCCGCGATCTTTGGTTTCCCGGTAGGCTGAACCAGACACTTTGCGATCGCCTTCCGCCGTTTTCACCACCAGGTCGTTGCGCCCGGAGGCTTCCGCTGTCACGCCAAGCGAATTCAATGCATTAAGTACAATCGCCGTGGAGATGGTTTTGTCGTACTCCGGCTTTCCGGCCATAAAGGTGAAACAAGTATTGCCAAGGTCATGGAATACCGCGCCGCCACCGCTGCTACGCCTTGCCAGCCGCACGTTATCTTCTTCCATGCGACGGGTATTGCACTCTTTCCATGGGTTTTGCGCCCGCCCAATGACCACCGTATCCGCGTTGCGCCATAAGAACAGTACGCGTTGCGTGGCAGGCATCTGGCGGAAAATGCACTCTTCAACCGCCAGGTTGAACCAGGGATCGTACGAGTCAGAGATAAGCAGACGAAGCGTCGACATAGCAGATTTCCTTTCTGTAACCTGTAGTTTTTACCGGTAGCGGCCTGAGCTACGCTTTCCTGTCGTGCTCTTCTTCTTCCGGTACGGATTTATTGGCCGTCAGCAAAAACGGCGATTGCTGCCAGCGGGTGCGTTTGCCTTGCAACAGGGTGCGCGTCAGCACCACGCCAATGGCCAGCGACAGCAGCAACATCAAGCGCAAAATATTGGTGGTGTTATCCACCTGTTTGGCTTCTGTCGCCAGCGTGTGCGTATCCAGCGTCAGCCGCAGGTAGCCCAGCGGGCCGCTCTTTCCTTGAATCGGCTCAACAATTTGCTGGTTGAAATAACCGCCTGCTTTTTTACCGTCCAGCGCCAGCCGGTCACGCACATCAATACTTTCACCGGAGCGCGCGATCAGATCACCTTGCGCATCGTACACCCCTGCGTCCAGAATGCGGCTCTCTTCGGTAAGCTGGCGCAGCACGACGTTGATACGTTTTTCGTCCGGGGTTTCTGTGCGCATCAGCGGCGTGAGATTCAGCGTTACCTGGCGCGCCAGTGTTCTCGCCAGTTCTTCAAACTGCGGATTGCGCTGGCGCTGATGGTTTTGGCTGAACCAGGACGCACCCTGCATCAGCGCCACCAGCAGTGCCAGACAGATGAGGACGATAACGGCGCGATGCAGCCGAAATTTAAGTTTTGCGCGAGCCATATTCCACCTGTTGAAAATTTGAGGCTTAATGTTGCCAGAAGCGCTGGTTACAAGGTAGCCTCATGCGTTATTTTCCCCTCCGATGCTTTCTGGCGCGAACGTTTTTACAGGAGCTTTAATGCCTAACAGTTTGACCTGGTGCGATCTGCCCGATGATGTTTCTCAGTGGCCGGGATTGCCGCTCTCTTTAAGTGGCGATGAGGTGATGCCTCTGGACTATCACGCTGGTCGCAGCGGCTGGCTGCTGTACGCCCGTAATCTGGATAAGCAACGCCTGACGACCTATCAGCGTAAACTGGGTGCGGCAATGGTGATTGTTGCCGCGTGGAGCGTAGACGATTATCAGGTTCTTCGCCTGGCAGGTTCGTTGACGCCGCGCGCGACGCGCCTCGCACACGATGAAGGTATGGACGTCGCCCCGCTGGGAAAAATCCCGCATCTGCGCTCGCCAGGGCTGCTGGTGATGGATATGGACTCTACCGCCATACAAATCGAATGTATTGATGAAATCGCTAAGATTGCCGGCACTGGTGAAATGGTGGCGGAAGTGACCGAACGTGCGATGCGCGGCGAGCTCGATTTCGCCGCCAGTCTGCGCAGTCGTGTGGCGACGCTGAAAGGTGCAGACGCCAATATTTTGCTGCAAGTGCGGGAAAAACTGCCGTTAATGCCAGGGCTTGTGCAACTGGTGTTGAAGCTGGAAACATTGGGCTGGAAAGTGGCTATCGCCTCGGGCGGCTTTACTTTTTTTGCCGATTACCTGCGCGACAAGCTGCATTTAACGGCGGCGGTCGCCAACGAACTCGAGATAATGGACGGTAAATTCACCGGCCAGGTACTGGGTGATATCGTGGATGCGCAGTTCAAAGCTAACACCCTGAAGCAACTGGCCGAAAAGTATGAAATTGAGCCGGAGCAAACTGTGGCTATCGGCGATGGCGCGAACGATTTACCGATGATCAAAGCTGCCGGGCTTGGCATTGCGTTTCATGCCAAACCAAAAGTGAATGAGAAGGCGGAAGTCATCATTCGCCACGCCGATCTGATGGGCGTATTTTGTATTCTTTCCTGCGGCATCAATAAGAAGTAGAGGTTATTGTGGCGAAAGCTCCCAAACGTGCGTTTGTCTGTAATGAATGCGGTGCGGATTATCCGCGCTGGCAGGGGCAGTGCAGCGCCTGTCACGCATGGAACACCATTACGGAAGTGCGCGTTGCCGCTTCGCCCACTGTGGCGCGTAATGAGCGTCTTTCCGGTTACGCGGGCAACGCAGGCGTATCAAAAGTGCAAAAGCTGGCGGATATCAGCCTCGAAGAGCTGCCGCGCTTTTCCACCGGTTTTAAAGAGTTCGACCGTGTGCTCGGCGGCGGTGTTGTACCCGGTAGCGCGATTCTGATTGGCGGCAACCCTGGCGCGGGTAAATCGACGCTGCTGTTACAGACGCTGTGTAAACTCGCCGAGCAGATGAAAACGCTGTATGTCACTGGTGAAGAGTCATTGCAGCAGGTAGCGATGCGCGCGCATCGTCTCGGGTTGCCGACCGGCAACCTTAATATGTTGTCGGAAACCAGCATTGAGCAAATCTGCATGATCGCCGAAGAGGAACAGCCGAAGCTGATGGTGATCGACTCGATTCAGGTCATGCACATGGCGGATATTCAGTCGTCGCCCGGCAGTGTGGCGCAGGTGCGTGAAACGGCGGCTTATCTGACACGTTTTGCGAAAACGCGCGGCGTAGCGATTGTAATGGTCGGCCACGTCACCAAAGACGGTTCGCTAGCCGGACCGAAGGTGCTCGAACACTGCATTGACTGCTCGGTGTTGCTCGACGGTGACGCGGATTCACGTTTTCGCACCTTGCGCAGCCATAAAAACCGTTTCGGTGCGGTCAACGAACTTGGCGTATTCGCCATGACTGAGCAGGGACTGCGTGAAGTCAGTAACCCGTCGGCGATTTTTTTAAGCCGCGGCGATGAAGTCACGTCCGGCAGTTCGGTGATGGTAGTGTGGGAAGGGACGCGACCGCTGTTAGTTGAAATTCAGGCGTTGGTTGATCACTCGATGATGTCCAACCCGCGCCGCGTGGCGGTAGGGCTGGAGCAAAACCGTCTGGCGATTTTACTGGCGGTGCTGCACCGCCACGGTGGCTTGCAGATGGCGGATCAGGATGTGTTCGTCAACGTGGTCGGTGGCGTCAAAGTGACCGAAACCAGTGCCGATCTGGCGTTGTTGCTGGCAATGGTTTCCAGCCTGCGCGACAGACCGTTGCCGCAGGATTTAGTGGTGTTTGGCGAAGTCGGGCTGGCAGGGGAGATTCGCCCGGTGCCGAGCGGCCAGGAGCGCATTTCTGAAGCCGCGAAGCATGGTTTCCGTCGCGCTATCGTCCCGGCAGCGAATGTGCCGAAAAAAGTGCCGGAAGGGATGCAAATCTTCGGCGTGAAGAAGCTCACGGATGCGCTAAGCGTCTTTGACGACTTATAATTGGCTAATGTTTTTTTGCAGGAGGCAACAATGTCGTCATTCGACTATTTAAAAACCGCAATTCGCCAGAAAGGCTGCACGTTACAGCAGGTAGCCGACGCCAGCGGTATGACCAAAGGCTATCTGAGCCAACTGCTGAATGCCAAAATTAAGAGCCCCAGTGCGCAAAAGCTGGAGGCGCTGCACCGCTTCCTCGATCTTGAGTTTCCCCGTCGGCAGAAGAATATCGGCGTGGTCTTTGGCAAGTTTTATCCGCTGCACACCGGCCATATCTACTTAATCCAGCGCGCCTGCAGCCAGGTGGATGAGCTGCATATCATTCTTGGTTATGACGATACGCGCGATCGCGAGCTGTTCGAAGACAGCGCGATGTCCCAACAGCCGACGGTCAGCGATCGCTTGCGCTGGCTGCTACAGACTTTTAAGTACCAGAAAAATATTCGTATTCATGCATTTAACGAAGAAGGCATGGAACCTTATCCGCACGGCTGGGATGTCTGGAGTAAAGGCATCAAAGCGTTTATGACCGAAAAAGGCATCACGCCAAACTGGATTTACACCTCTGAAGAGGCCGATGCGCCGCAGTACCGGCAACACCTGGGGATTGAAGCCGTGCTGGTCGACCCTAAGCGCACCTTTATGAATATCAGTGGTTCGCAAATCCGCGAGAACCCGTTCCGTTATTGGGATTATATTCCGACTGAGGTAAAGCCCTTTTTCGTGCGCACGGTGGCGATTCTGGGTGGAGAGTCCAGCGGCAAGTCGACGCTGGTTAATAAACTCGCCAATATCTTCAATACCACCAGCGCATGGGAATATGGCCGCGATTACGTATTTTCTCA
The DNA here is from genome assembly GCF_004331415.1 of Kosakonia quasisacchari. Lineage (GTDB taxonomy): Bacteria > Pseudomonadota > Gammaproteobacteria > Enterobacterales > Enterobacteriaceae > Kosakonia > Kosakonia quasisacchari. The sequence goes on along the minus strand of NZ_SJOP01000005.1, from coordinate 209,980 downwards.
TCTTGGCGGTGACGAAATTGCACTGCAATATTCTGACTATGACAAAATCGCCCTTGGACACGCGCAGTACATCGATTTTGCCGTGAAGTACGCCAATAAAGTGGCGTTTATCGATACGGATTTTGTCACCACGCAGGCGTTCTGCAAAAAATATGAAGGACGTGAACATCCTTTCGTTCAGGCCTTGATTGATGAATACCGTTTTGACCTGGTAATCTTGCTGGAAAATAATACGCCGTGGGTGAATGATGGCCTAAGAAGTCTCGGCAGTTCTGTCGATCGCAAGGAGTTTCAGGATTTATTGGTATCGATGCTGCGGGAAAATAATATCGAGTACGTGCGTGTTGAAGCTGCGGATTATGACTCTCGTTTTTTACAGTGCGTCGATCTGGTTAAACAGTTAATGGGGCCGTAGGCTGAAATGGCAGGCCGGTCTGGTATATTCCACGGCCTGTATATCGGTTAGTTTGCAGGTTGATTGCGAAAATTTTCCCAGCGGTTATGCACCTGCGTCAGCGTGGCGATTGACGGCTGATTCACCTTTCTCAACATATTATATTTATGTGTGCTGACCGTTTTTATATCCAGCCCGCTATGGATTAACATACTTTTCTTTTTATCTGCGCTAATGATATGGCTAAGCAGCATTCTCTCTTTTCGCGTTAACGTTATCCTGTACTCCTGACATTGCTTATTACGCCACGATTTATATTTTAATGTGTGGAATATTTCAGTTAATTTCGTATCTTTTTTGATTTTTAAAAATGAGTGCAATAAATAACATTCAAATGCATTGTCATTTTTTATTATTCTGTTCAACGTGGATAGCGTTGTGATGATAATAAAGTTGTTATCGAAATCTAAAATAACATCGTTATTATCCATCAGAATTTCTTTCTGCTTAATAAATGTCTGTAATCCGTTTTTAAGAAAAACATCTTCCGTAATGATATGCATTTGTTATAACCAGACGTTCATTTATTAACTGAGGTAATGAGTATCATGTTAACGTCTGGTCTTAGCGTTAAGCAATATTGGGACTAAATTGTGAATACTAAAAGCATTAGTCTAAGGAAATTAAATTGCTGGATGTTTATTCTGCATGGTGAGTTTTATTCAGGTTTTTAGTTTTAGATTATTCCTGCGATGAATGCATCTGCCCCAGGATTGTGGCGAAGATAGTATGAAAACAAAAAAACTTTTTTATACGCTTATTGCAGAGGAATTCTCTGAGTGTTTGGGAATGAAGCGAATGGGTTTCCCCATTCGCTTTTGTGCCAGCTTATTTGGCGATACGCTTGTACTTAATACGCTTCGGCTCCAGCGCATCCGCGCCCAGCGTGCGTTTCTTATACTCTTCGTATTCGGTGAAGTTGCCTTCGAAGAATTCCACTTTACCCTCGTCCTGGTAATCCAGAATATGGGTGGCGATACGGTCAAGGAACCAACGGTCATGCGAGATAACCATTGCGCAGCCTGGGAACTCAAGCAGGGCGTTTTCCAGCGCACGCAAGGTCTCGATATCCAGGTCGTTGGTCGGTTCATCAAGCAGCAACATGTTGCCGCCAACCTGTAACAGTTTTGCCAGGTGCAGACGACCGCGCTCACCGCCGGACAACTCGCCCACGCGTTTACCCTGGTCGGTACCTTTGAAGTTGAAGCGGCCAACGTACGCGCGGCTCGGCATTTCGGTGTTACCGATACGCATAATGTCCAGCCCACCGGAAACTTCTTCCCACACGGTTTTGCTGTTATCCATCGCGTCGCGGAACTGATCAACCGAGGCCAGTTTCACGGTTTCACCCAGCGTAATGGTGCCGCCATCCGGTTGCTCCTGGCCGGACATCATGCGGAACAGCGTGGATTTACCCGCGCCGTTCGGGCCGATAATGCCGACAATCGCGCCTTTCGGCACGGAGAAGGACAGGCCATCAATCAGCTGGCGATCGCCATAAGACTTGCTGAGGTTGCTGACTTCAACCACTTTATCGCCCAGGCGAGGTCCCGGTGGAATAAACAGTTCGTTGGTTTCGTTACGTTTCTGGTATTCAGTGCTGTTGAGCTCTTCAAAGCGCGCCAGACGGGCTTTGCCCTTAGATTGACGGCCTTTCGCGCCCTGACGCACCCACTCCAGCTCTTTCTCAATGGACTTACGACGAGCCGCTTCCTGAGAGGCTTCCTGTGCCAGGCGCTGATCTTTCTGCTCCAGCCAGGAAGAGTAGTTACCTTCCCACGGAATACCTTCACCGCGGTCAAGTTCGAGGATCCAACCGGCGACATTATCGAGGAAGTAACGGTCGTGGGTAATTGCCACCACGGTGCCTTCGAAGTCGTGCAGGAAGCGTTCCAGCCAGGCAACGGACTCGGCGTCCAGGTGGTTGGTGGGTTCGTCGAGCAGCAGCATATCTGGCTTTTCCAGCAGCAGACGGCACAGCGCGACGCGGCGGCGTTCACCACCGGAAAGATTGGCAATCTTTGCATCCCAGTCCGGCAGACGCAGCGCATCAGCGGCGCGTTCCAGTTGCACATTCAGGTTATGACCGTCATGCGCCTGGATAATCTCTTCAAATTTACCTTGCTGCGCAGCCAGTTTGTCGAAGTCAGCATCCGGTTCAGCGTATTTGGCATAGACTTCGTCCAGGCCTTTCAGCGCGCTAACCACTTCAGCGACGGCTTCTTCAACCGATTCACGTACGGTCTGCTCCGGATTCAACTGCGGTTCCTGCGGCAGGTAACCGATCTTGATGCCAGGCTGCGGGCGGGCTTCACCTTCGATGTCTGTATCGATGCCGGCCATGATGCGCAGCAGGGTAGACTTACCGGCACCGTTAAGACCCAGCACGCCGATTTTTGCGCCCGGGAAGAAGCTTAGCGAGATATTTTTCAGAATATGACGTTTCGGCGGGACAACTTTGCCGACACGATGCATGGTATATACGAATTGAGCCACGTTGGACTTCGCCTCTTTGTAATGAGAGTAGTATTCAACAGCGGAGTGTAGCCGTTTTCGCTGCTTAATCCCAGCCAGCCGCTACGGGCGTGTTAAATCACGCCAGAAAGGTAAAAAAGTGTGCACAACGTGGCGCGTTACGAGTTGCCCGGTTAGCATTAACGCATTACGCGGCATGACGCTGCAAAAACGTGACAGATAAGAGGAAAGAGCTGTGCAGAGAGCTAAACATGCCGCCTGGCGATTCGCGGCGGCCTGCGTTTGTTTGCTGTCCCTCAGCAATGTGGCGCGAGCAGATTCACTGGATGAACAACGTAACCGTTACGCGCAGATTAAAACCGCATGGGACAACAAACAGATGGACGTGGTGCAGCAATTGCTGCCCACGCTACAAACGTATCCGCTTTACCCGTATCTGCAATATCGTCAGATTACCGACGATCTGATGAATCAACCCGCGATTACGGTGACCAACTTTGTGCAGGCCAACCCGACCTTGCCGGCGGCGCGCACGCTGAAATCTCGCTTTGTTAATGAGCTGGCCCGGCGGCAAGACTGGCGCGGGTTGCTGGCATTCAGCCCGGAGAAACCCGCTGCTACCGAAGCGCAATGTAACTACTACTTCGCGAAGTGGAATACCGGCCAGGCTGACGAAGCCTGGGCAGGCGCGAAAGAACTGTGGCTAAGCGGCAAAAGTCAGCCCAACGCATGCGATCAGCTGTTTGGCGCATGGCGTGCGTCAGGAAACCAGGATCCGCTGGCGTTTCTGGAGCGTATTCGCCTGGCGATGAAAGCGGGTAACACCAAACTGGTCACACTGCTGGCCGGGCAGATGCCGTCTGATTATCAAACCATTTCGGCGGCTATTATCAATCTTGCTAATAATCCCTTGAGCGTGATGTCCTTTGCCACCACCACCGGCGCAACGGATTTTACCCGGCAGATGGCGGCGGAAGCCTTTGAAAGCGTTGCGCGTCAGGATGTGGAAAACGCCCGCCTGATGATCCCGTCTCTGGTACAGGCGCAGCAGTTGAATGAGGAGCAAACTCAGACGCTGCGCGATATTGTCGCATGGCGGTTGATGGGTAATGACGTTACCAGCGATCAGGCGCGCTGGCGTGATGATGCGATCATGCGCTCGCAATCGGTCTCTTTGCTGGAGCGCCGGGTGCGTATGGCGATTGGCAACGGCGATCGTCGCGGGCTGAATACCTGGCTTTCGCGCTTGCCAATGGACGCAAAAGAGAAAGACGAGTGGCGCTACTGGCAGGCGGATTTGTTGCTGGAGCGCGGACGCGAGGATGAAGCCAAAGAGATCCTCCACGCCCTGATGAAGCAGCGTGGTTTTTACCCGATGGCCGCAGCGCAGCGTCTGGGTGAAGATTACGCAATGCAGATAGACAAAGCGCAGGGGAATGTCTCTGCAACGCTAACGCAGGGCGCAGAAATGGCGCGCGTGCGTGAGCTGATGTACTGGGGGCTTGATAATACCGCGCGCAGTGAGTGGGCGAATCTGGTGACCAGCCGAACCCAGCAAGAACAGGCGCAGCTGGCGCGTTATGCTTTTAATCAACACTGGTGGGATCTGAGCGTGCAGGCCACGATTGCCGGCAAGCTGTGGGATCAACTCGAAGAGCGTTTCCCGCTGGCGTATAGCGATCTGTATGCCCGCTACACTAGTGGAAAAGGGATTTCGCAAAGCTATGCCATGGCGATATCTCGGCAGGAAAGTGCCTGGAACCCGACGGCGCGCTCGCCGGTCGGCGCGGCAGGTTTAATGCAGATTATGCCGGGTACCGCCACGCACACGGTGAAGATGTTTAATATTCCTGGCTACAGCAATTCTGGCCAACTATTTGATCCAGAAACGAATATCAACATCGGCACCAGCTACCTGCAGTATGTTTACCAGCAGTTTGGCAATAACCGTATTTTCTCGTCGGCGGCCTATAACGCCGGGCCGGGAAGGGTGCGCAGCTGGTTGAACAACAGCGGCGGCAAACTGGATGCGGTGGCGTTTATTGAGAGCATCCCGTTCTCGGAAACGCGCAGCTATGTGAAAAACGTGCTGGCTTATGATGCTTATTACCGCTATTTCCTGAGCGGAGATAAGCCGGTTGTCTTTAATGATGCTGAATGGCAGCGCCGTTATTGATTTCCGTGGTTTATGCTATGATGTGTACTCGCTAAAGAGTACACATCAGTAAACCTTTAACATGGCGGCAAATTATGACTCAGCAATCACCCTATTCAGCAGCGATGGCCGAACAGCGCGATCAGGAGTGGCAACGCTTCGTTGATCTGGTCCGGCAATCTTACGAAAAGGATCTGCACATTCCGTTGCTTAATCTGATGCTTACGCCAGATGAGCGCGAGTCGTTGGGCACAAGAGTGCGGATCATTGAAGAGCTGCTGCGCGGCGAGATGAGTCAGCGTGAACTGAAAAGCGAGCTCGGGGCAGGTATCGCGACCATTACTCGTGGCTCAAATAGCCTGAAAGCCGCGCCTGCCGATTTACGTTTATGGCTGGAGGAGACGCTGCTGAATACTCAGCGGTAAATCGTATTGTGAAAGGGGCTGAGCGCCAGGATCACCGCCTGATGGTAAACGCTTTCGCGAGTGAGTTTTCCTGCGGTGAAAACGCCGATGGCACCCTCTTTGCGACCGATCTCATCAATTCCGGTATAACGCGACATCACTGGCCCGAGCGCTTCACCGGCACGCACTTTCTGCAAAATGATCTCCGGTAGCGGCAGCGTTGCCGAGCGAGCTTCACCTTTCTGCTGCTTGCTTTCTATCACCACCCAACTAAATGTACTGCCTTCGTCGATCCCGGCTTCAATAGCTACCCAAAAATCCGCTTCGGGGCGTGCGTTGCGAGCATTGACCACGCGATTTCGTGCGCCAGTACGCGTTTCTTCACTGCCAAACGGCTGTTCCGGCACGCCGCTATCGACGGAAACGGCGTCTATATGGCAGGATCCTTCGCCGAAGATCTCGTTAAAAGCGTGCAGAATCGCCCGAATTTTCGCGGGATTTGTGGTAGCTGAGACAACATGGTGCATAATTAATAACGGTATGTTCGGAATGAGACGCGTTCTTTACCCCGGACAGAGACCTTCCTCAGATAATAAATTCATCGCAGTATAATGGATAAAAAAGCATGTTACAGGTATACCTTGTTCGCCACGGTGAAACGCAGTGGAACGCCGAGCGTCGTATTCAAGGCCAGTCAGACAGTCCGTTAACCGAAAAAGGGGAGAAGCAGGCGTGGCAGGTGGCTGAGCGCGCGAAAGCGCTGGGCATTACCCACGTTATTGCCAGCGACCTGGGGCGTACCCGCCGGACGGCTGAGATCATCGCTGAAGTCTGCGGTTGTGATATCACTTTTGAGCCGCGTTTGCGCGAGTTGGATATGGGCGTGCTGGAACGCCGTCATATCGATTCCCTGACTGAAGAAGAAGAGAGCTGGCGTCGCCAGTTGGTGAATGGCACAGCCGATGGCCGCATTCCTGATGGCGAATCGATGCAGGAGTTAAGCGATCGTATGCATGCGGCGCTGGCAACCTGTTTGGATCTTCCCGAAGGGAGCCGCCCATTGCTGGTCAGCCATGGTATGGCGCTAGGTTGCCTGGTGAGCACGATCCTTGGGCTTCCGGCTTATGCTGAACGCCGCCTGCGTCTGCGCAACTGCTCCATTTCCCGCATTGATTATCAACAGAGCCCGTGGCTGGCTTCCGGCTGGGTGGTGGAAACCGCAGGAGACGTCTCGCATCTGGACGCTCCAGCGCTGGATGAGTTGCAGCGTTAACGGCGAATCGGCACCAGATACTCGCAGCGGATGTGCTCTGGCGGTTCGCCGTCTTCGCGTGGCTCTTCATGCTGCGGGTAAAAATGCTCAATATCCTGGCCTTTACGGCGCGTGAGGTTAAGCATCGGCATGCACGTTCCGTAAACGGTCAGGATAAAATCCTGAAAACCGTGCGGTGAACCTTCATACGCGAAGGAGATGTAGTCGCCGCCTTCCAGCAACACCGGCTGCGCGGTGCTCAGATAGCCGTTCGCCATCTCCGGCGTTAGCGCTGTGGTGTAAAACACTTCCTGTTCGTCATCCTTTTCCTGGCTTGGGCGCGGCTCATGCAGCCCATACATTTCCGGTGGAATCTTCGGTGAATTGCTCAAAAATTCCCGCCAGAACTGAATGCGCATCTGATTACGGAAATCGGAGATCTCCTCCAGCGCACAGGTGTAGCTCTGGGTGGTACCGATAAGGTGCATTGGCGGCAGAGTGACAAAATCATGTTTTGGCATGGCAAATTCGCCAAGACGCATCGGCGGACGAATGCCAAACGCACTCCAGTCTGGCGAACGGCGATAGAGCGCGGGGGTGACAGCAAACTGTTTTTTGAAAGCGCGGGTAAAGGTTTGTTGCGAATCAAAGCGATACTGCAGTGCAATATCCAGAATGGGTCGGGCAGTAAGGCGCAGAGCAACTGCGGATTTCGACAGACGACGCGCACGAATGTAAGCGCCGATGGCATGACCCGTCACGTCTTTGAACATCCTTTGCAGGTGCCACTTGGAATAGCCCGCTTTTGCCGCCACATTATCCAAAGAGAGCGGCTGATCCAGATGGCTTTCCAGCCAGGAAAGTAAGTCGCGAATGATCCCAGCCTGATCCATACAATATCCTCTTCCTTAAAACAGCATTAACGCCTGATACCAGGCAACGGATAATAACGGGTTTTTAGGTGTTTAGCATTCGGTGTTTTTTTTGTGTACAAATACGCATTGTGACTGATTTTCATCATAAATTTTGTAAATTAGTGATCTGCAAACAGTTTCTCATTTGAAAGCTGAATAGTTGCTTAACGTAATATTCAAAAATGGTAACAATATGAAATATACAAAGTTAATCCTTCCTGTAGTGATGTTGGCCACGATGGGCTCTGTACACGCAGAAGAAATTGGTTCAGTGGATACCGTGTTCAAAATGTTTGGTCCGGATCACAAAATTGTGGTCGAAGCGTTTGATGATCCTGATGTGAAAAATGTCACCTGTTACATCAGTCGGGCGAAAACCGGTGGCATCAAAGGCGGGCTGGGGCTGGCAGAAGATACGTCTGATGCGGCTATCTCTTGCCAGCAGGTTGGGCCGGTTGAGTTGAGCGATAAGATCAAAAACGGTAAGGCGCAGGGCGATGTGGTTTTCCAGAAACGGACCTCGTTAGTCTTCAAGAAATTGCAGGTGGTGCGTTTCTATGACGCAAAACGTAACACACTGGCATATTTAGCTTATTCCGATAAAGTGGTCGAAGGATCGCCGAAAAACGCCTTAAGCGCGGTACCCATCATTCCCTGGAGTAAATAAGCCCAATGTCTATGCCGCAACCGCTGATTTGGCTGGTAGAGGATGAAACCAGCATCGCTGAAACGTTGATTTACATGTTGCAACAGGACGGCTTTGCCGTCACCGCATTTGAGCGAGGTTTACCGGTACTGGATGCGGCGCAGCAGCGTCTGCCTGAGCTGGCGATACTGGATGTCGGCCTGCCGGATATCAGCGGTTTCGAACTGTGTCGGCGGCTATTGGTGCGCGCACCAGCGTTGCCGGTGCTGTTTTTCACCGCGCGTAGCGATGAAGTCGACAAGCTGCTGGGGCTGGAGATGGGCGCGGATGATTACGTTGCCAAGCCCTTTTCACCACGCGAAGTATGCGCCAGGGTGCGCACTGTGCTGCGTAGGTTGCAAAAAGCATCTCTTCACAACGAAATGCGGCGAATCGGCCAGTTTGAGTTGGACGAGCAAGCCGCGATTATTCGCTGGTGCGGCGAAACGCTGCTGCTGACCCGCTACGAATTTTTTTTGTTGAAAACACTACTGTTGGCGCCAGGACGTGTTTTTTCTCGCCAGCAATTGATGGATCAGGTCTGGAGCGATGCTCAGGAGAGTTTTGATCGCACTGTCGATACCCATATCAAGACCTTGCGCGCCAAGCTACGCGCCATCAATGCTGAACTCACGCCTATCAATACGCATCGTGGTATGGGCTACAGCCTGGGGATCCGCTGATGCGCATTGGCATGCGCCTGTTACTGGGGTATTTCCTGATCGTGGCGGTTGCCGCGTGGTTTGTGCTGTCGATTTTTGTGCAGGAGATCAAACCCGGCGTACGACGCGCCACCGAAGGGACACTTATTGATACCGCGACACTGCTGGCGGAGCTGGCTCGCGAAGATTTGCGTTCTGGTCACGCGCAGGATGGTCGCCTGGCGCAGGCTTTCTCGACGTTAAATCACCAGCCAATCAATGCACATATCAGCGGCATCCATAAAGTGCGCAATGAGTATCACGTCTATATGACCGACAGCACCGGGCGCGTGGTGTTTGACTCGTCTGGAAAGGCACTGGGTGAAGACTACTCACGCTGGAATGATGTTTGGCTGACGCTGCGCGGGAATTACGGCGCGCGTAGCTCGCTGGCGGATGCCAGTAACCCGCAGAGTACGGTGATGTATGTTGCCGCCCCGGTGACCGATCAAGGCCGCATTATCGGCGTAATCAGCGTGGGTAAGCCAAACAGCGCGATGGATCCGGTGATTAAACGCAGCGAGCGGCGCATCTTATGGGCCGGTGGCGCGCTGCTGGGCATTGCGTTGCTCATTGGGGCGGTCATGGTCTGGTGGATAAATCGCTCGATTGGCAAGCTGGCGCGATACGCTGATTCCGTTACCAAAAACCGTCCGGTTCCTTTACCTGATTTAGGAAGTAGCGAACTGCGTAAACTGGCGCAGGCGCTGGAAAGTATGCGTGTGAAACTGGAAGGTAAAAACTACATTGAACAGTATGTTTACGCCCTGACGCATGAGCTGAAAAGCCCACTGGCGGCCATTCGCGGCGCGGCGGAGATCTTGCGGGAAGGACCGCCTCCAGACGTTGTGACACGTTTTACCGACAATATTCTGACGCAAAATAGCCGTATGCAGAATCTGGTGGAGAAGTTGTTACACCAGGCGAAACTGGAAAACCGGCTGGAGATAGCGTTTGCGGCAGTAGATGTCGGTATGCTTTTTCGCCAGTTGCAGGAGCAGCGCAGTGTGGTGTTGTCGGCGAAAGGGTTAACTCTGCATATTGATGCCACTGATGCGGTGGCTGCAGGGGATAGCGAACTGCTGGCTCAGGCGTTGGGTAATTTACTGGATAACGCCATTGATTTTACACCGCCTGGTGGTGTGGTGGCGCTACGCGCCAGCCGGGAAGCTGAAGCGCTGGTGTTAACGGTCAGCGACAGTGGTTCTGGAATCCCGGATTATGCACTGCAGCGTGTTTTTGAACGCTTCTACTCGCTGCCGCGTGCCGACGGGCAAAAAAGCAGTGGGCTGGGGCTGGCTTTTGTCCAGGAAGTCGCGCGGCTGCATCATGGTGAAATTTGCGTCCTGAACCACCCGCAAGGGGGTTGCGAAGCCCGGCTGACACTTCACCCACACTTCACATAACTTCAAATCCTTCACACATAGCCTCGCTACTCTGCGCGCATCACTGAGGAGAAGGCTATGTTGAAATCCCCCCTGTTCTGGAAAATGGTAACGCTGGTAGGTTGTCTTTGTGTTCTGCTTATCCCGCTGACGCTGCTGAGCGGTTTAATTGGCGAACGCGCAAATTATCGTAACGATGTGACGGATACGCTGCGCCAGAGCAGCGCTGGCAGGCAAAAATTGATTGGGCCGTTGATCGCCATCCCGGTGACCGAAACGGTGGTTTCTCTGGAAAAAGCAAACGACAACGAGGCACCCAAAGAGGTGCGGCGTAAACAGAGTTACCTCCGCTTTTGGTTACCGGAATCGCTGATGGTCAACGGTAAACAGCAGGTCGAAACCCGTAAAATCGGTATTTATGATGGGCAAATCTGGCACAACGATATTGAAATTAACGCGGAATTCGACCCAAAGCGGCTGGACATCAAACCCGATGAAAATGTCTCTCTCGGTGAGCCATTTCTTGTTCTTGCGCTAAGTGATTCACGCGGTATTGGTCAGTTGCGTACCACCAGATTAAATGGCGAAACTCTCAGTGTTGAGCCTGGGACCGGGCTGGCAAGTGATCTGCAGGGCGTGCATATGCCATTGTCGCCGGTAAATTTGCAGCAATCGCTGAAGCTCTCTATGGCGTTTAGTTTGAGCGGAACCGGTGATTTTTCTGTGGTGCCGCTGGGGCGAAATAGCGAGATGACACTTAATGGTGACTGGCCGCATCCGGGTTTTATGGGCGATTTTCTGCCGGAAAAACGCACGGTAAGTGCCAGTGGTTTTCAGGCGCACTGGCAAAGTAGTTGGTTTGCCAACAATCTGGACAGCAAAATGCGTGCTGCCGGGGCGCTGTCTACCAGCAAAAGTTGGGAATTGCCCGCTTTCAGCGTCAATATCGCTACGCCCGCTGATCAGTACCAGTTGACCGACAGAGCCGTTAAATACGCGATTTTGCTAATCGTACTGACTTATCTGGCGTTTTTCGTCTTCGAAAGTTTAACCGCGCGGCAGATGCACCCGATGCAATATTTGCTGGTGGGGCTATCGCTGGTGATGTTCTATCTGGTTTTACTGGCGCTTTCTGAACATACCGGTTTCACCATCGCCTGGGGTATTGCCAGTTTGCTCGGCGCATTGCTGAACGGTGTTTATTTGCAGGGCGTATTGAAAAGCTGGCGTGCGGGGATGTCGTTTAGTATCGCGCTGTTAGTTCTTGATGCGGTGATGTGGGGCCTGCTGAACTCAGAAGATAATGCGCTGTTGCTCGGCACCGGTGTTCTGTTTATCGCCTTGAGCGCAGTGATGGTGTTGACGCGCAGGCTTGACTGGTATGCGCTTTCTGGTTCGGTGAAGAAAATACCGCAACCCGCGGATGACGAAGAATTGCGGATTTGGAAATAAAAAAAGCGGCGCTGAGCGCCGCTTTTTCATCATTATTCTGGCTTATTCCTGCAGGTCACCGCAGAAACGGTAACCTTCACCGTGAATGGTGGCGATGATTTCCGGGGTATCCGGCGTTGATTCGAAATGTTTACGAATACGACGGATAGTCACGTCGACTGTACGATCGTGAGGCTTCAGTTCACGACCGGTCATTTTTTTCAGCAACTCAGCACGAGACTGAATTTTGCCCGGGTTTTCGCAGAAGTGCAGCATCGCACGGAATTCGCTGCGCGGCAGCTTATACTGCTCGCCGTTCGGGCTAATCAGTGAACGGCTATTAATATCCAGTTCCCAACCGTTGAACTTGTAGCTGTCAACGCTGCGGCGTTCTTCGCTGACCGTGCCCAGATTCATGGTACGGGACAGCAGGTTGCGCGCGCGGATAGTCAGCTCGCGTGGGTTAAACGGTTTGGTAATATAGTCATCGGCACCAATTTCAAGGCCCAGAATCTTATCGACTTCGTTATCACGGCCCGTCAGGAACATCAGCGCGACATTCGCCTGCTCGCGTAATTCACGCGCCAGCAAAAGACCGTTTTTACCCGGCAGATTGATATCCATGATCACCAGGTTGATATCATTTTCAGAAAGGATCTGATGCATTTCAGCGCCATCAGTCGCTTCAAAGACATCGTAGCCTTCTGCTTCGAAAATGCTTTTTAACGTGTTGCGTGTTACCAACTCGTCTTCAACAATAAGAATGTGCGGGGTCTGCATGTTTGCTACCTAAATTGCCAACTAAATCGAAACAGGAAGTACAAAAGTCCCTGACCAGCCTGGTGCATGTCGAAAATTAACATGACGGCGTAACATGACTAAAGTACGTAATTGCGTTCTTGATGCACTTTCCATCAACGTCAACAACATCATTAGCTTGGTCGTGGGCACTTTCCCTCTGAACCCGACAGTGTCAAAAACGGCTGTCATCCTAACCATTTTAACAGCAACATAACAGGCTAAGACGTAAATGACACCCAATAAAACTACGCTTCGTTGACATATATCAAGTTCAATTGTAGCACGTTAACAGTTTGGAGAAATCTTGATAGCCAAATGCTAGCGTTTCTTACAATTTTTCAATAAACCAACTAGTTGCGCATATTAATTGATAAACAGGGCGAATCCAATACAAGTGGGAAATTCTATATTAAAATGCCATGAATAAACATAGGGATAAGCCCCTTCTGTTAACATTTTAGCAGGTAATATCGCTGATAAATAGTTTAGCTTTTTTTAACCGTAGACAAGGGCTAAATCAGTGATTTGTGTTACATAATTGTAAATTCGCACCGCGTAGTATGATGACAAAGATCACATTATTCCGTGGTATCAGTAAGAAGAGAAAATAAAATGCAATTGGCCGTTGTCCTTGTTTCCCCCGCGAGAGCGGAAAATGTCGGCGCCGCTGCCCGTGCCATGAAAACCATGGGTTTTAGTGATTTACGTATCGTTGATAGCGACGCGCACTTGCAAGAAGGCGCGCGCCGCGTGGCGCACGGTTCCGGCGATATCCTTGATAATATTAAAACTTATACAACCCTTGCTGAAGCGTTGGCAGATATTCCCTTTACCATCGCAACCACGGCGCGTAGCCGGGCGAAATTCCACTATTACGCGACACCCGCGGAACTGGTTCCGTTGTTACAAGAGAAAAGTGCGTGGTTGAGCAGTGCTGCGCTGGTATTTGGTCGTGAGGATTCCGGGCTTACGAATGAAGAGCTGGCGCTGGCAGATATTTTAACGGGTGTTCCGATGGTGGGGGATTATCCTTCGCTTAATCTCGGACAGGCGGTGATGGTTTTCTGCTATCAATTAGCATCTTTAATGCAACATACCCCAAAAGAGGCAGCCACGGTTGACGGTAATCAATTGCAAGCGTTGCGTTTGCGTACGCGCGGATTACTGGAAAAATTAGGCGTAGCGGATGACATTAAAATGGCCGACTGGCTCGATCAGCGTCTTGGTCTGCTGGAGCAGCGTGACACCGCAATGTTGCATCGTTTGCTCCACGATATCGAAAAAAAACTCGCCGAGTAAATTGCTGCCATAACGTTTTTTTATAGTTAAAGTCACTGCGATACATGGCGGGAATGATCCTAATAGGTTGAAAGTGACGCCTGTTCCAGCGCAGCCGGGAATAACAGCAAAAGGGCGAAAAATAAAAATAAATTGACTTGAGCAGGCAGATACTTTAACCAATATAGGCATACAGCACAGACAGATAATGATTACAGAGCACACAACATCCATGAAACGCATCAGCACCATTACCACAATTACAACCATCACCATTACCACAGGTAACGGTGCGGGCTGACGCGTACAGGAAACACAGAAAAAAGCCCGCACCTGAACAGTGCGGGCTTTTTTTTCGACCAGAGATTAAGGGGTAAAACCATGCGAGTGTTGAAGTTCGGCGGTACATCAGTGGCAAATGCAGAGCGTTTTTTGCGTGTTGCCGATATCCTGGAAAGTAATGCCAGGCAGGGGCAGGTCGCCACCGTGCTTTCTGCCCCGGCGAAAATTACTAACCATCTGGTGGCGATGATCGAAAAAACGATTGGCGGCCAGGATGCGATTCCGAACATTAGCGACGCCGAGCGTATTTTCGCCGACCTGCTGCAAGGGCTGGCAGATGCACAACCCGGATTTCCCCTCGCGCAATTAAAAGCTTTTGTCGAACAAGAGTTCGCGCAGATCAAACACGTTTTGCATGGTATCAGCCTGCTCGGCCAGTGCCCAGACAGCATCAACGCCGCGTTAATTTGCCGTGGCGAGAAACTCTCCATCGCTATCATGGCGGGCCTGCTCGAAGCGCGCGGTCACAAAGTCAGCGTTATCGATCCGGTCGAAAAACTACTCGCTGTCGGTCATTACCTTGAATCAACGGTCGATATTGCTGAATCCACTCGCCGCATCGCAGCCAGCCGCATTCCTGCGGATCATATGGTGCTGATGGCCGGTTTCACGGCCGGGAACGAGAAGGGGGAACTGGTGGTGCTTGGACGTAACGGCTCCGACTACTCTGCTGCCGTGCTCGCGGCCTGTCTGCGCGCAGATTGTTGTGAGATCTGGACCGATGTCGACGGCGTTTATACCTGCGACCCGCGCCAGGTGCCAGACGCCAGGCTGCTGAAGTCGATGTCGTACCAGGAAGCTATGGAGCTTTCCTACTTCGGCGCCAAAGTTCTTCACCCTCGCACCATTACCCCCATCGCTCAGTTTCAAATTCCTTGCCTGATCAAAAACACCGGAAACCCGCAAGCACCGGGCACGCTGATTGGCGCGACCTCTGATGAAGATGGTCTGCCGGTAAAAGGCATTTCGAATCTGAATAACATGGCGATGTTCAGCGTCTCCGGCCCAGGGATGAAAGGCATGGTCGGCATGGCGGCACGTGTCTTCGCCGCAATGTCCCGCAACGGCATTTCGGTCGTGTTGATCACGCAATCTTCCTCGGAGTACAGCATCAGCTTCTGTGTGCCGCAATCCGATTGCGCGCGTGCCCAGCGTGCCATGAGCGAAGAATTCTATCTCGAATTGAAAGAAGGCCTGCTGGAGCCGTTGGCGGTGATGGAGCGTCTGGCGATCATCTCTGTTGTCGGCGACGGTATGCGCACATTGCGCGGGATCTCGGCGAAGTTTTTTGCAGCCCTGGCGCGCGCGAATATTAATATTGTGGCGATTGCTCAAGGCTCTTCTGAACGCTCGATCTCCGTGGTGGTAAGTAACGACGATGCCACCACCGGGGTGCGCGTCACGCACCAGATGCTGTTTAACACCGACCAGGTGATCGAAGTGTTTGTGATTGGTGTTGGCGGCGTCGGCGGCGCGCTGCTGGAACAGCTCAAGCGTCAGCAAACATGGCTAAAAAACAAACATATTGACCTGCGTGTTTGCGGTGTGGCGAACTCGAAAGCGCTGTTGACCAATGTTCACGGCCTGAATCTGGATAACTGGCAAACGGAAATGGCACAAGCCAAAGAGCCGTTCAACCTGGGCCGCCTGATTCGCCTGGTGAAAGAGTATCATCTGCTAAACCCGGTGATTGTTGACTGTACTTCCAGCCAGGCGGTGGCTGACCAGTACGCGGATTTCCTGCGAGAAGGTTTCCACGTTGTGACGCCGAACAAAAAAGCTAACACCTCTTCGCTGGATTATTACCACCAGTTGCGTCGCGCAGCGGAAAAATCGCGGCGTAAATTTCTCTACGACACTAACGTTGGCGCGGGCTTGCCAGTTATTGAAAACCTGCAAAACCTGCTGAATGCGGGGGATGAGTTGCAGCACTTCTCCGGCATTCTTTCCGGTTCTTTGTCGTTTATTTTCGGCAAGCTGGATGAAGGGGTGAGCCTGTCGGCAGCAACGAATCTTGCGCGTGAAATGGGCTACACCGAGCCCGATCCGCGAGATGATCTCTCCGGCATGGATGTGGCGCGTAAGCTGCTGATTCTGGCGCGTGAAACCGGTCGCGAATTGGAGTTGTCGGATATTGTCATCGAACCGGTGCTGCCGGCGAGTTTTGACAGTTCAGGCGATGTTGAGAGTTTTATGGCGCGTCTGCCGGGGCTGGATGATGACTTTGCCGCGCGAGTAGCAAAAGCGCGCGATGAAGGTAAAGTGCTGCGTTATGTCGGCAACATTGAAGAAGATGGCACTTGCCGGGTGAAGATAGCAGCAGTTGACGGCAACGATCCACTGTTCAAAGTGAAAAACGGCGAGAACGCGCTGGCGTTCTACAGCCACTATTACCAGCCATTACCGCTGGTGCTGCGCGGTTATGGCGCGGGTAACGATGTGACGGCAGCGGGCGTGTTCGCCGACCTGCTACGCACCCTGTCCTGGAAGTTAGGAGTCTGAGATGGTGAAGGTGTATGCTCCGGCCTCCAGTGCCAATATGAGCGTGGGTTTTGATGTGCTTGGCGCGGCGGTTACGCCCGTGGATGGTACGTTGTTGGGCGATAATGTCAGTGTGGAAGCGGCCGATCATTTCAGCCTGAAGAACATGGGCCGCTTCGCCAGTAAATTGCCGACCGAGCCGAAAGAAAATATCGTTTATCAATGCTGGGAGCTGTTCTGCCAGGAGATCGGCAAGCAGGTTCCGGTCGCGATGACGCTGGAAAAAAATATGCCGATCGGTTCCGGGCTTGGCTCTAGCGCTTGTTCGGTGGTTGCTGCGCTGGTGGCAATGAATGAGTTCTGCGGTAAGCCGCTGAACGAAACACGCATGCTGGCGCTGATGGGCGAGCTGGAAGGGCGTATTTCCGGTAGTGTGCATTACGATAACGTCGCGCCTTGCTACCTCGGTGGCATGCAATTGATGATCGAGGAAAGCGGCATTATCAGCCAGCAGGTGCCAGGCTTTGACGAGTGGCTGTGGGTTTTGGCGTATCCAGGCATTAAAGTCTCGACGGCTGAAGCGCGCGCGATTCTGCCAGCGCAATACCGCCGCCAGGATTGTATTGCTCACGGTCGCCATCTGGCGGGCTTTATCCATGCTTGCTACAGCCGCCAGCCTGCGCTGGCCGCAAAATTAATGAAAGACGTGATTGCCGAACCGTATCGCATGAAATTGCTACCGGGGTTTGGGGAAGCGCGTCAGGCAGTGGCGGATATTGGCGCACTGGCCTGTGGGATCTCGGGTTCCGGGCCAACGCTGTTTGCCTTGTGCGACAAGCCGGATACCGCTCAGCGCGTCGCCGACTGGCTCGGCAAACACTATCTGCAAAATCAGGAAGGCTTCGTTCATATTTGCCGGCTGGATACGGCGGGCGCTCGCGTAGTGGGATAACCAATGAAACTTTACAACTTAAAAGATCATAACGAACAGGTCAGCTTTGCGCAGGCCGTCACTCAGGGGCTGGGCAAAAATCAGGGGCTGTTCTTCCCGCACGATCTGCCGGAATTTAACCTGACCGAAGTCGATGCGATGCTGGAGCAGGATTTCATCACCCGCAGCGCGAAAATCCTTGCGGCGTTTATTGGCGATGAAATTCCAGCAGATGCGCTGGAAGCCCGCGTGCGTGCCGCGTTTGCCTTCCCCGCGCCGGTCAAGCAGGTGGAGAGCGATATCGGCTGTCTGGAGCTTTTCCATGGGCCAACGCTGGCGTTTAAAGATTTCGGCGGGCGTTTTATGGCACAAATGCTGAGTGCTATCAGCGGCGACAAGCCGGTGACTATTCTGACGGCAACCTCCGGTGACACGGGCGCAGCCGTGGCACACGCCTTCTACGGAATGAAGAACGTGCGTGTGGTGATCCTCTATCCGCAGGGCAAAATCAGCCCGCTGCAGGAAAAACTGTTCTGTACGCTGGGTGGCAATATCGAAACCGTTGCTATCGACGCGGATTTCGATGCCTGCCAGGCGCTGGTGAAACAGGCATTCGATGATGAAGAGTTGAAAACGGCACTGGGGCTGAATTCGGCGAACTCGATCAACATCAGCCGCCTGCTGGCGCAGATTTGTTATTACTTTGAAGCAGTTGCACAACTGCCACAGGAGGCACGCAATCAACTGGTGGTTTCCGTGCCGAGCGGTAACTTCGGCGATCTGACCGCCGGTTTGCTGGCGAAATCGCTGGGGCTGCCGATCAAGCGTTTTATCGCCGCCACTAACGCCAATGACACGGTTCCGCGCTTCCTGAAAGAGGGGCAATGGCAGCCTAAAGCGACGCAGGCGACATTGTCGAACGCGATGGATGTGAGCCAGCCGAATAACTGGCCGCGTGTGGAAGAGTTGTTCCGTCGTAAGATCTGGCGCTTAAACGAGCTGGGTTATGCGGCGGTGAATGACGAAACCACGAAAGCCACTATCCGCGAGCTGAAAGGCAAGGGCTACATTTCTGAACCGCATGCTGCCATTGCTTACCGCGCGCTGCGCGATCAACTACAGCCGGGTGAGTACGGTCTGTTCCTCGGCACCGCGCATCCGGCGAAGTTTAAAGAGAGCGTCGAAGCGATCCTCGGTGAAACCTTGCCGCTGCCGAAAGAGCTGGCAGATCGCGCCGACTTACCTCTGCTTTCGCACCAGTTGCCTGCGGATTTCTCCGCACTGCGTCAGTTGATGATGAGCAAAGCGTAATGTCTGTGTTTCCCCTGCCTGCTGGCGGGGGAAACATAACGCTTATTTCTCGTGACGCTTAAACACCATTTCGTCCTGCGCGGACGCTTCTTCATCAAAGAAATACCCTTCACTATCAAACCCGGCTAACTGCTCCGGTTTTGTCAAACGCTGCTCAATGATGTAGCGGCTCATCAACCCGCGCGCTTTTTTGGCGTAGAAGCTAATGACCTTAAACTTGCCGTTTTTCTCATCAAGGAACACGGGTTTGATTACTCTGGCTTTCAGTTTTTGGATTTTGACCGAGCGGAAATATTCATCTGATGCCAGGTTGATAACAATATCGTCGCCCTGGGCGGCAATGGCGTCGTTGAGTTTGTGGGTAATGGTATCGTCCCAGAATTGGTACAGATCCTTGCCTTTGGCGTTCTCCAGCCGGATACCCATCTCCAGACGATACGGCTGCATCAGATCCAGCGGGCGCAGCACGCCGTATAACCCGGAGAGCATGCGCAGATGCTGTTGGGCAAAGTCGAAATCCGCCTCGCTGAAGGTTTCCGCTTGCAGACCGGTGTAGACATCACCTTTGAATGCCAGAATCGCCTGGCGTGCATTGTCCGGGGTGAAATCAGGTTGCCAGTCGTGAAAGCGAGTCGCGTTCAGATCGGCGAGTTTATCGCTGATGCCCATCAGCGCTTTGATTTGCGGCGCAGAGAGTTTGCGAGCGGTCTTAATCAATTGCTGGGCGTGATCCAGCAGTTCCGGCTGGGTAAAACGCGTGGTCGCCAGCGGGCTTTGGTAATCGAGCGTTTTTGCAGGTGAAATCAAAATCAGCATACTCAGTCCTTGCTGTGCGAGAAATTTCCGCTGACTTTAGCAAAAAAACCAACAGACTTGATCGATAGTTGCGATTAGCGCTACGAACGAGGAATATCATCCCAACTACCCGGTGCCAGTTGGCGTTTGATCTCCGGGTAGCGTTTCGGATCAAAGACGGGCATGACGCCAAGTTTACGCTGGCGCAGGTAATCACGAGCCAGCACTCTCACCACAGGTGAAAGCAGCAGGATCGCGGTCAGGTTGGTAATGGCCATCAGCGCCATCATCACATCGGCGACATGCCAGATTAGCGGCAGGCTGAAAAAAGAGCCCATCAGCACCATCAGCAACACCGCCATGCGCAGTAACCAGATATTCCTTGCACTATTACGACGCAAGAAGATCAGGTTGTTTTCCGCATAGGTGTAGTTCGCCACAATCGAGGTAAAAGCAAACAGCGCCACGATGGCGGCAACGAAACCCGCGCCCCAACTTCCTGTCAGTGACACCATCGCCTGCTGCATCAATTGTGTTCCGCCGATCGCTCCCGTGGCTGGCGCAGTTCCCGCGAGCAGCAGAATAAGCGCACTGGCGGTACAGACCAGAAAGGTATCTGTCACGACGCCGATCATCTGCACAAAACCCTGGGCGACAGGATGTGGAGGCCATGATGCCGCGGTTGCGGCGGCGTTGGGTGACGATCCCATACCTGCTTCATTCGCGAGCATGCTACGTTGAAAACCACTGGTGATGGCCTGGCTTAGGGTGTAAGCCATGGTTCCGGTTGCCGCTTCCTGCCAGCCAAAAGCGCTTTTAACAATGTTCACAAGAACAGTGGGTAGCAGATTGGCATGCCACAGGCTGACGCCAAAACTGACGACAATCCAGGCCAGCGCCATTACCGGCACCACCCACTGCATCAAGCGTGCAACGTTATTAAGCCCTTTGAGCATGTACAGGAAAGCACAAGCCGCAAGCACGATCCCACTGATAAAACCGGGTACGTTCCACGCATAACGCATGGCCTGTGCCATCGCTGTGGACTGAATAGTGTTAAACACCAGGCCGTAGGTTAGTAGCAAAAAAATGGAAAACAGCACGCCCATCCAGCGCATACCCAGCCCGCGCTCCATATACCAGGCGGGGCCGCCGCGTAGCTGCTGGTTGGCATCACGCTCTTTGTACAATTGCGCCAGCGAGCACTCGGCAAAGCTAATGATCATGCCAATGATGGCGGAAATCCACATCCAGAAAATCGCCCCAGGGCCGCCGGTGGTCAGGGCAAACGCCACGCCCGCCAGGTTGCCACTGCCGAGCCGGGTCGCAAGGCTCAGGCATAACGCCTGATACGAGGAGAGCGCACCAGGCTGTGCAACGCGGCTGCTTTTCAGACTTTGGCCAAAATCACGAATGAAACGGAAGGGGACAAACCGGCTGCGAAAAGCAAACCAGATACCTGCTGCCGCCAGCAGGTAAACCATCAATGAGCCCCAGAGTATTTCACTGATGAATGAGAAAAATTCAGGCATTAACATTCCTCTTGTTGATGCCGGGGTTGGCCTGGGGGGTGGGTGTCGGAGTGTACGCATCACTTCGCAGGCAATTAATTAAGTGAGTTTACCATACAATTTTCAGAGCATTGTCTGCGGTTGCGCTGGCAAGGCGTCGTGTTATCATCAGGGCAGACCGGTTACATCCCCCTAACAAGTATACTCGTCATACTTCTCGTTCAGGTGCGCTGGCTGCGTTAATGCGCCAGGCGCAGCAACGCGTCGTCGGTCTTAGCGTGGAGTATTAGGGTATCGTTTAAAGAGAAATATTATCATGACGGATAAATTGACCTCCCTGCGTCAGTACACCACAGTCGTGGCTGATACCGGAGATATCGCGGCAATGAAGCTGTACCAGCCGCAGGATGCAACAACCAACCCTTCTCTGATTCTTGGGGCTGCCCAAATCCCGGAATACCGCAAACTGATTGATGACGCCGTGACCTGGGCGCGCAGCCAGAGCAGCGACCGTGCGCAGCAGGTTGTCGATGCAACAGACCGACTGGCAGTGAACATTGGTCTGGAAATTCTCAAACTGATCCCAGGCCGTATCTCTACCGAAGTGGATGCTCGTCTCTCTTACGACACCAACGCGTCCATCGCAAAAGCAAAACGCCTGATCAAAATGTACAACGACGCGGGCATCAGCAACGATCGTATCCTGATTAAACTGGCGTCTACCTGGCAGGGCATCCGTGCGGCTGAACAGCTGGAAAAAGAGGGCATCAACTGTAACCTGACGCTGCTGTTCTCTTTTGCACAAGCGCGGGCATGTGCCGAAGCGGGCGTGTTCCTGATCTCTCCGTTCGTTGGCCGTATTCTCGATTGGTACAAAGCCAATACCGACAAGAAAGAGTACGCACCGGCAGAAGATCCGGGTGTGGTTTCCGTCACGGAAATCTACCAGTACTACAAACAGCACGGCTATGAAACCGTGGTGATGGGCGCAAGCTTCCGCAATACTGGCGAAATCATTGAGCTGGCCGGCTGTGACCGTCTGACCATCGCTCCGCCGCTGCTGAAAGAGCTGTCTGAAAGCGCGGGCGCTATTGAGCGTAAACTCGCTTACACCGGCGAAGTGAAAGCGCGTCCTGAGCGCATCACCGAAGCGGAATTCCTGTGGCAGCACAACCAGGATCCGATGGCGGTAGATAAACTGGCGGACGGTATTCGTAAGTTTGCCGTTGATCAGGAAAAACTGGAAAAAATGATCGGCGATCTGCTGTAATCATCAGGCGTGGCCGGGTTCCCGGTCACGCTTCTTCTCTCTGCTCTGTTTGCCTTTCCCCTCAGCGTGTATCATTTCGTTAAATTGTTTTTTTGCACGGAATGAATATGGACACACTACGCATTGGTTTAGTTTCGGTTTCCGATCGCGCCTCCAGCGGCGTTTATCAGGACAAAGGTTTACCTGCACTGGAAGCGTGGTTGGCGAGCGCTCTGACGACGCCTTTTCATATTGAAACTCGCCTGATCCCGGATGAGCAAAGCGTTATTGAGCAAACCCTGTGCGAGCTGGTCGATGAGATGAGTTGCCATCTGGTGCTCACTACCGGTGGAACCGGACCTGCTCGCCGCGATGTGACGCCGGATGCAACACTGGCGGTAGCCGACCGCGAGATGCCAGGGTTTGGCGAGCAGATGCGGCAAATCAGCCTCAATTTTGTGCCAACCGCCATACTTTCCCGACAGGTCGGTGTGATCCGCAAACAGGCGCTGATCCTCAATTTGCCTGGTCAGCCGAAATCGATAAAAGAAACACTGGAAGGGCTTAAAGACCAGGATGGCACCGTGAAAGTGCCGGGTATTTTCGCCAGTGTACCGTATTGTGTACAGTTATTAGATGGGCCATATGTCGAAACTGATCCGCAAGTAGTAGCATCTTTTCGGCCTAAAAGCGCAAGGCGCGAAACATTATCCTAAAAATGACTCTTTTCTAAGATAAGCAATACCGTCTCTGGAGTGTTGATTTATTTACGGTATAGTAATTTTTAATTTACAGTATTTGTAATAATTAAATTAACACTCCCTCTTTACAAACGGTCCGCTATGTCAACTTACACACGCCCTCTGAACAGACAGGATTATAAAACGCTGACGCTGGCCGCGCTGGGTGGCGCGCTGGAGTTTTACGATTTCATCATTTTTGTCTTCTTTGCCGCTGTTGTCGGCGAACTCTTCTTCCCTGCCGACATTCCGGAATGGCTTCGCCAGGTGCAAACCTTTGGCATTTTTGCCGCCGGTTACCTGGCTCGCCCGCTTGGCGGTATTGTAATGGCACATTTCGGCGATTTGGTTGGGCGCAAAAAGATGTTTACGCTCAGCATCCTGCTAATGGCGCTGCCCACGTTGGCGATTGGTTTGCTGCCGACCTATGTCTCGATGGGAATTGTTGCGCCGTTACTGTTGTTGTTAATGCGCGTGCTGCAAGGCGCGGCGATTGGTGGCGAAGTGCCTGGCGCCTGGGTTTTTGTCGCAGAACATGTTCCGGCTCGCCGGATTGGCATCGCCTGCGGGACGTTGACCGCGGGGCTGACGGTGGGCATTTTGCTCGGCTCCGTAGTCGCTACGCTGGTGAATACCAGCATGACGCAGCAGGCTGTTCATGATGGCGGCTGGCGTATTCCATTCCTGCTTGGCGGGGCGTTTGGTCTGGTGGCAATGTACTTGCGCCGCTGGTTGCAGGAGACGCCGATTTTCCTTGAGATGCAGCAGCGAAAGGCATTAGCGCAGGAGTTGCCGGTCAAATCCGTGGTGCTAAACCATAAAAAAGCAGTGGTAGTTTCCATGCTGCTGACCTGGTTGTTGTCCGCCGGGATTGTGGTGGTGATCCTGATGTCGCCAGTTTGGCTGCAAAAACAGTATGGTTTCGCGCCAGCGCTGACGCTCCAGGCGAACAGCATCGCCACTGTGATGCTCTGTTTTGGTTGCCTTGCTGCCGGGCTGCTGGTGGATAAATTTGGTGCCAGCCGTACTTTTATCGTTGGCAGCATTCTGCTGGCCTGCTCCAGCTGGTTTTTCTATCACCTGGTCGGCAGCCATCCTGAACAGTTGTTTCTTTTGTATGGCGTGGTGGGGTTGTGCGTTGGCGTGGTGGGCGCGGTGCCCTATGTCATGGTGCGTGCCTTCCCGGCAGAAGTGCGTTTCACTGGTATTTCATTCTCTTATAATGTTTCGTACGCCATTTTCGGCGGGCTGACGCCGATTGCAGTTACCATGCTGATGGGCGTTTCGCCGATGGCTCCCGCATGGTACGTGCTGGCGCTGTCGCTGCTTGGCCTTGGATTGGGGATTTTGCTGCGCCAGGATCTTCATCACCAGGATAAAGTGGCTGAAGGCGCGGTACAGCAATCATAAAAAAACGGAGCCAAATGGCTCCGTTTTGTTTTATCCGTTTGCGGAAGGATTAATGCTTCTCGCCAATTGGCAGTACGGTGCGCTCGAACTGTTCATTCAGCACTTCGCCCATCGCCAGATAGATAGCGCTTGCGCCACATACCAGACCTATCCAGCCTGCAACGTGGACAATGCCTTCGTTATCGGCCAGGTGGCCGATTGCCAGCAGCGCGAACAGCACCGTCAGGCTCAGGAAGACGAATTGCAACGCGCGTGCGCCTTTCAGCGTACCGAAGAACATAAACAGTGTGAATACGCCCCAGATGCCTAAATAAACGCCCAGGAAGTGGCCGTTTGTTGCTTCTGCCAGCCCCATTTTCGGGAACAGAAGAATAGCCACCAGCGTCAACCAGAAAGAGCCATAGGAGGTGAACGCAGTCAAGCCGAAGGTATTGCCTTTTTTATACTCAAGCAGACCAGCAAAAATTTGTGCGATACCACCATAGAAAATGCCCATCGCCAGGATAATGACATCCATCGGGAATAAACCAATATTGTGCAGGTTAAGCAGAATAGTGGTCATGCCGAAGCCCATTAAGCCCAGCGGAGCCGGATTAGCCAACTTAGTGTTGCCCATAATTCCTCAAAATAAATCAATATGAAAAGGGAAAATGAAAGCCCCGCGTCAGTATTGAGGAGGCGGGGCGCGGCATCATAAATAGCGCCATTGAACCTGTCTATGATCTGAACAGGTGTAAATTAAAAAATTTTTTACCGCTCCCCCTTGATGCGCGAGCTTGCGACCCCATCTTGTAGTCAACCGCAGTGTGTGAGTCTGAAAAAAAACAATACAGGGTAGTTGAAACCGCACGTTTCGCCCTTATTACAGGTTCACAACCACATGATGACGAATTTTTAGTGGAGACGTTTAGATGGGTAAAATTATTGGTATCGACCTTGGGACAACCAACTCTTGTGTAGCCATTATGGATGGCGCTCAGGCTCGTGTGCTGGAGAACGCCGAAGGCGATCGCACCACGCCTTCTATTATCGCTTATACACAGGATGGCGAAACTCTGGTAGGTCAGCCGGCTAAACGTCAGGCAGTGACGAACCCGCAAAACACCTTGTTTGCGATCAAACGCCTGATTGGCCGTCGCTTCCAGGACGAGGAAGTCCAGCGTGACGAATCTATCATGCCGTACAAAATCATCGCAGCCGACAACGGTGATGCGTGGATTGATGTAAAAGGCACCAAAATGGCACCGCCGCAGATCTCTGCTGAAGTGCTGAAAAAAATGAAGAAAACCGCTGAAGATTACCTGGGTGAACCGGTAACTGAAGCTGTTATCACCGTTCCGGCTTACTTTAACGATGCGCAGCGTCAGGCAACCAAAGATGCTGGTCGTATCGCAGGTCTGGAAGTAAAACGTATTATCAACGAACCGACAGCGGCAGCGCTGGCTTACGGTCTGGATAAAGAAACCGGCAACCGTACTATCGCGGTATATGACCTGGGTGGCGGTACTTTCGATATCTCTATTATCGAAATCGATGAAGTTGATGGCGAAAAAACCTTCGAAGTTCTGGCAACCAACGGTGATACTCACTTGGGTGGTGAAGACTTCGACAGCCGTTTGATCAACTACCTGGTAGAAGAGTTCAAGAAAGATCAGGGCATCGATCTGCGTAACGATCCGCTGGCGATGCAGCGTCTGAAAGAAGCGGCAGAAAAAGCGAAAATTGAGCTTTCTTCCGCGCAGCAGACCGACGTGAACCTGCCGTACATCACTGCAGATGCGACTGGTCCGAAACACATGAACATCAAAGTGACTCGCGCGAAACTGGAAAGCCTGGTTGAAGACCTGGTTAACCGTTCCATTGAGCCGCTGAAAGTTGCGCTGCAGGATGCGGGCCTGTCCGTATCTGACATCAACGACGTGATCCTGGTTGGTGGCCAGACGCGTATGCCGATGGTGCAGAAAAAAGTGGCAGAGTTCTTCGGTAAAGAGCCGCGTAAAGACGTTAACCCGGACGAAGCCGTTGCTATCGGTGCTGCGGTGCAGGGCGGTGTTCTGACGGGTGAAGTGAAAGACGTTCTGCTGCTGGACGTTACCCCGCTGTCGCTGGGTATCGAAACCATGGGCGGCGTGATGACTGCGCTGATCAACAAAAACACCACTATCCCGACCAAGCACAGCCAGGTGTTCTCTACTGCGGAAGACAACCAGTCTGCGGTAACCATCCATGTGCTGCAGGGTGAGCGTAAACGCGCGTCTGATAACAAATCGCTGGGTCAGTTCAATCTTGATGGCATCAATCCGTCTCCGCGCGGTATGCCGCAGATTGAAGTCACGTTCGACATCGACGCAGATGGTATTTTGCATGTGTCTGCAAAAGACAAAAATACCAACCGCGAGCAGAAGATTACCATCAAGGCTTCTTCTGGTCTGAACGAAGACGAAATCCAGAAAATGGTACGCGATGCTGAAGCAAACGCTGAAGCTGACCGTAAATTTGAAGAGCTGGTGCAGACCCGTAACCAGGGCGACCATCTGCTGCACAGCACCCGTAAGCAGGTTGAAGAAGCCGGCGACAAACTGCCAGCTGAAGATAAAACTGCCATCGACGCTGCGCTGAGCGAGCTGGAAACTGCGCTGAAAGGCGAAGATAAAGCAGATATCGAAGCGAAAATGCAGGCACTGGCGCAGGCTTCCCAGAAACTGCTGGAAATCGCACAGCAACAGCATGCGCAGCAGCAGGCGGGTGCTGATGCTTCTGCGAACAACGCGAAAGATGACGATGTTGTTGACGCCGAGTTTGAAGAAGTAAAAGACAAAAAATAATCGCCCTGATGCAGGGTAGATAACCAGCACGGGCGTCGGGGTTTTCTCCACGCCCGTGCTCGTATGTTAAGGGGCAGATAAACCGATGGCGAAGCAAGACTATTACGAGATTTTAGGCGTTCCGAAAACAGCGGAAGAGCGTGAAATCAAAAAGGCGTATAAACGCCTGGCCATGAAATATCACCCGGACCGCAACCAGGGCGATAAAGAGGCCGAAGCCAAATTTAAAGAGATTAAAGAAGCCTACGAAGTCCTGACCGACGCCCAAAAACGTGCGGCTTACGATCAATATGGCCATGCGGCGTTTGAACAAGGCGGCATGGGCGGTGGTGGGTTCGGCGGCGGTGGTTTTGGCGGCGGTGCGGACTTCAGCGATATTTTCGGCGACGTGTTTGGCGATATCTTCGGTGGTGGCCGTGGTCGTCAGCGCGCGGCGCGCGGCGCGGATTTGCGCTACAACATGGATTTGACGTTGGAAGAAGCGGTTCGCGGCGTCACGAAAGAGATCCGTATTCCTACGCTTGAAGAGTGCGACGTGTGCCACGGCAGCGGCGCGAAAGCGGGTACGCAGCCGCAGACCTGTCCGACCTGTCACGGTTCAGGCCAGGTGCAGATGCGCCAGGGCTTTTTTGCCGTGCAGCAGACCTGTCCGCACTGTCAGGGCCGGGGTACGCTGATTAAAGATCCGTGCAACAAATGTCACGGTCATGGCCGCGTCGAAAAATCCAAAACCCTGTCTGTTAAAATCCCGGCAGGCGTGGACACCGGCGATCGTATCCGTTTGAGCGGTGAAGGTGAAGCGGGTGAGCACGGTGCACCGGCAGGCGATCTGTATGTTCAGGTGCAGGTGAAACAGCACCCGATCTTTGAACGTGAAGGCAACAACCTGTACTGCGAAGTGCCGATCAACTTTGCCATGGCGGCGCTGGGCGGTGAAATCGAAGTACCGACGCTGGACGGGCGCGTGAAGCTGAAAGTGCCGAACGAAACCCAGACAGGTAAACTGTTCCGTATGCGCGGCAAAGGTGTGAAATCCGTGCGCGGCGGTGCGCAAGGTGACTTGCTGTGTCGCGTGGTGGTCGAAACTCCGGTCGGACTGAACGACAAGCAGAAACAGTTGCTGAAAGATCTGCAGGATAGTTTTGGCGGCCCGACAGGTGAACATAACAGCCCGCGTTCCAAAAGCTTCTTCGACGGCGTGAAGAAATTCTTTGACGATTTAACCCGCTAATCCTTCTTCATTAGCACGTTATCAGGCCCGGCTTCTGCCGGGCTTTTTTTATCAGCTTTTCAATTGCTCGGAAAAAGAGAGTTTATACGCAATAATAATCTGATTTTGTCGAGGATTAGAGCGGAGTAAGATAGCCGCCACGACGTTACAGGGATCGGAGAACAAGATGAAATTATTGCAACGCTTCTTTAGCAGCGATGCCTCGGGCGGCATTGTGCTGATCATTGCGGCGGCACTGGCGATGCTATGCGCCAACCTCGGTGCTACTCAGGATTTATATAGCTCTTTTCTGCAAACGCCTGTTGAGCTGAAAGTCGGCTCGCTGGAGATCAAAAAAGATATGCTGCTGTGGATCAACGATGCATTGATGGCAATCTTTTTCCTGATGGTCGGTCTGGAAGTGAAATATGAACTGGTTCAGGGCACGCTCGCCAGCCGTCAGCAGGCTGTGTTCCCGGTTATCGCAGCGCTTGGCGGCATGGTGGCACCGGCGCTGATCTTCCTGCTGTTTAATTACCACAATCCGCTGGCAAGCCATGGTTGGGCCATTCCCACAGCTACCGATATCGCTTTCGCTCTCGGAGTGCTGGCGCTGTTGGGCAACCGCGTTCCGCCCGTGTTAAAAGTGTTTTTGATGGCGCTGGCGATCATTGATGACCTTGGCGCGATTATCATCATCGCACTGTTCTATACCAGCGACCTTTCCACCCTGGCGTTGGGTGTCGCGGCTGCCTCCATTGTGGTGCTGGCATTGATGAATGCCCTCAATGTCCGCCGTATTGGTCTTTATATGTTGGTCGGCGTTGTCTTGTGGACAGCGGTACTGAAATCCGGTGTACATGCGACGCTTGCAGGTGTCGTTGTCGGTTTCTTTGTTCCACTGCGTGAAGAAAAGGGCGTCTCGCCGCTCCATCAACTGGTAGATGCTATTAACCCGTGGGTTGGCTGGCTGATCCTGCCGTTGTTCGCGTTTGCTAATGCGGGCGTCTCATTACATGGAATGTCCCTGTCCGGGCTGGGAGATGTGCTGCCATTGGGTATTATCGCAGGTCTTGTTATTGGCAAGCCGCTGGGGATCTCGCTGTTTTGTTGGCTGGCATTGCGCTTAAAACTGGCGAGGTTGCCACAAGGTGCGGTGTTCAAACAAATTATGGCCGTCGGCGTGCTGTGTGGTATTGGCTTTACCATGTCGATATTTATCTCCTCATTGGCCTTTGGTGACGCGCATGCGGAGATGGTTGCCTGGAGTAAGCTTGGGATCCTGACGGGCTCTATTATCTCGGCGGTAACAGGTTACTGCCTGCTGCGTACGCGTATTATCCGTGCCTGACGGTGAGTAGGACAAAGGACGATGTCGTATATAAATTACAATCATCTCTATTACTTCTGGCATGTCTATCGGGAAGGCTCCGTCGTTGGCGCGGCGGAGGCGCTCTTTCTGACGCCACAAACCATCACCGGGCAGATCAAAGCGCTCGAAGATCGCTTACAGGGCAAGCTTTTCAAACGTAGAGGAAGAGGGCTGGAACCCACCGAACTGGGAGCGCTGGTTTTCCGTTATGCTGACAAGATGTTCACTCTCAGCCAGGAGATGCTCGACATCATCAACTATCGCAAAGAGTCAAACTTGCTGTTTGATGTTGGCGTCGCTGATGCGCTCTCGAAAAGGCTGGTAAGCGGTATTCTTGATGCTGTTGTGCAGGAAGGGGAACCGATTCATTTACGTTGCTTTGAATCCACGCACGAACTGCTGCTGGAACAGTTGAGCCAGCATCAACTTGATATGATTATCTCCGATTGCCCTATCGACTCCACGCAACAGGAAGGGCTGTTTTCGGTAAAAATTGGCGAATGTAGCGTCAGTTTCTGGTGCGGCGACTTATCCTTCAAAAAAACTTTTCCGGCTTGCCTGGAAGAACGACGCCTGTTAATACCTGGCCGCCGTTCGATGCTCGGACGCAAGTTGCTGAACTGGTTTAACGCGCAGGGATTGCAGGTGGAAATATTGGGCGAGTTTGATGATGCGGCGCTAATGAAAGCCTTTGGTGCGGCGCATAATGCCATTTTCGTTGCACCGACATTATATGCCGATGATTTCTACGCTGACGATCGCATGGTAGAAATCGGCCGGGTGGAAAACGTGATGGAAGAGTATCACGCCATTTTCGCAGAACGGATGATCCAGCATCCTGCGGTACAGCGTATCTGCAATCGGGATTACGCCACGCTTTTCACGCCAGCGCAGAAATAAAAAAACCCGCCGAAGCGGGTTTTTTCACAAAGCCAACAAAGTAGCGATTAAGCCAGTTTGTTGATCTGCGCGGTCAGGTTAGCCTTATGGCGCGCTGCTTTGTTTTTGTGGATCAGACCTTTAGCGGCCTGGCGATCCACGATCGGTTGCATTTCATTAAATGCATTCTGCGCAGCGGCTTTGTCGCCTGCTTCAATTGCTGCGTATACTTTCTTGATGAAAGTACGCATCATTGAGCGGCGGCTAGCGTTGTGCTTGCGAGCCTTTTCAGACTGAACGGCGCGCTTCTTAGCTGATTTGATATTAGCCAAGGTCCAACTCCCAAATATGATCTATATGGACAATTCAAAGGCCGGGGAATATGCCCTTTTCGCCTTCTTTTGTCAATGGATTTGTGCAAATAAGCGCCGTTAAGATACAACGCTCGTTACGTATTGATGGCGCAGGATTCTAACAGCTTGCGTGTCGCGAATACAGCTTTTCCGCCAGAAAAATCGTTATCGAAGGCAGATTTTCATGGCACAGGTAGACAGCCCGATGAAATCCTTCCCCTTTCTGCGTTGTTAAGGCAATCGTCGGTTAACGTCGCCCGCTGTACAAGGTATAATCCGACGATTTTCACTGTTTTGAGCCAGACATGAAGCTGATACGCGGCATACATAATCTCAGCCAGGCACCGCATGGGTGTGTGCTGACTATTGGTAATTTCGATGGTGTGCATCGAGGCCATCAGGCGCTATTACAAGGGCTTGGTGCCGAAGGGCGTGCTCGTGGCCTGCCGGTGGTCGTGATGATTTTTGAGCCGCAGCCGCTGGAATTGTTCGCCGGGGAAAAAGCCCCTGCGCGGCTGACCCGCCTGCGTGAAAAGCTGCGCTTGCTGGCCGATTGTGGCGTGGACTACGTGCTTTGCGTACGTTTCGATCGCCGTTTTGCGGCGCTCACCGCACAAACGTTTGTCAGCGATTTGCTGGTTGAACGCCTTGGTGTGAAATTCCTCGCAGTCGGTGACGATTTCCGTTTTGGCGCTGGTCGCCAGGGGGATTTCTTGTTATTACAGAAGGCCGGTGAAAAGTACGGTTTCAGCGTCACCAGCACACAAACCTTCTGTCAAGGTGGCGTGCGCGTGAGTAGCACGGCCGTGCGACAGGCGCTGGCGGAAGATAATCTGGAACTGGCTGCCAATTTACTGGGCCACCCATTTACGATTTCCGGGCGCGTTGTGCACGGCGATGAACTGGGGCGCACCATTGGTTTCCCGACGGCGAACTTACCGCTGCGCCGTCAGGTATCCCCGGTCAAAGGGGTGTATGCGGTCGAAGTGGCTGGACTGGGCGATGCTGTCCTTCCCGGCGTTGCCAATATTGGCACTCGCCCAACAGTCGCCGGTGTGCGCCAGCAGTTGGAGGTGCATTTGCTGGATGTTGTAATGGACCTCTACGGGCGCCATATAGATGTTGTACTGCGTAAAAAATTACGCAACGAGCAGCGATTTGCCTCGCTTGACGAGCTGAAAGCGCAAATCGCCCGAGATGAGGTAGCGGCCCGCGACTTTTTTGGGCTATCTAAACCGGCTTCTTAAGGCCTGGTGGTATTAATCAAACCGAAATACGGAACCGAGAATCTGATGAGTGACTATAAATCTACCCTGAATTTGCCGGAAACAGGGTTCCCGATGCGCGGCGATCTCGCTAAGCGCGAACCGGGGATGCTGGCGCGTTGGACTGATGATGATCTGTACGGCATCATCCGTGCGGCGAAAAAAGGCAAAAAAACCTTCATTCTGCATGATGGCCCTCCATATGCGAATGGCAGCATTCATATTGGTCACTCGGTTAACAAAATTCTCAAAGACATTATTGTGAAGTCCAAAGGGCTCGCAGGTTTTGACTCGCCTTATGTTCCGGGGTGGGATTGCCACGGTCTGCCGATCGAGCTGAAAGTAGAGCAGGAATATGGCAAGCCGGGTGAAAAGTTTACCGCCGCCGAATTCCGCGCCAAATGCCGCGAATACGCCGCCACGCAGGTTGATGGCCAGCGTAAAGACTTTATCCGTCTTGGCGTATTGGGCGACTGGTCCCATCCTTACCTGACCATGGATTTCAAAACCGAAGCCAATATCATTCGCGCGCTCGGTAAAATCATCGGCAATGGTCACCTGCTGAAAGGCGCCAAACCGGTGCATTGGTGCGTCGACTGCCGTTCCGCACTGGCGGAAGCGGAAGTGGAGTACTACGACAAAACTTCTCCGTCTATTGATGTTGCGTTCCACGCTGTCGATGAAGACGCAGTGAAAACGAAATTTGGTACCTCTACCGTTAATGGCCCAATCTCGCTGGTTATCTGGACCACCACTCCCTGGACGCTGCCTGCGAACCGCGCAATTTCTCTCTCACCAGAGTTTGACTATGCGCTGGTGCAGATTGACGGTCAGGCGCTGATCCTGGCGAAAGACCTGGTCGATAGCGTGATGAAACGCATCGGCGTTACTGATTACACGGTGCTGGGCACGGTAAAAGGTTCCGAGCTGGAACTGACGCGCTTTAAGCATCCGTTCCTCGACTTCGACGTTCCGGCGATCCTCGGCGATCACGTCACACTGGAAGCCGGTACCGGCGCGGTGCATACCGCAGGTGGTCACGGCCCGGATGACTACACCATTAGCCTGAAATACGGTTTGGAAATCGCCAACCCGGTTGGCCCGGATGGCACCTATCTGCCGGGGACTTATCCGACGCTGGATGGCGTTAACGTCTTTAAAGCGAACGACCTCATCGTAACGTTGCTGACAGACAAAGGTGCGTTGCTGCACGTTGAAAAAATGCAGCACAGCTACCCGTGCTGCTGGCGTCATAAGTCGCCGATCATCTTCCGTGCGACGCCGCAGTGGTTCGTTAGCATGGATCAGAAAGGTCTGCGCGCGCAGTCGCTGAGTGAGATCAAAGGCGTGCAGTGGATCCCGGACTGGGGCCAGGCGCGTATCGAATCGATGGTTGCTAACCGCCCGGACTGGTGTATTTCCCGTCAGCGTACCTGGGGTGTGCCGATGTCGCTGTTCGTGCATAAAGACACCGAAGAGCTGCACCCGCGCACACTGGAGCTGATTGAAGCCGTTGCCAAACGCGTTGAAGTCGATGGCATTCAGGCATGGTGGGATCTCGACCCGCGCGACATCATGGGCGACGATGCCGACAACTATGTCAAAGTGCCGGATACGCTGGACGTCTGGTTTGACTCAGGTTCAACCCATGCCTCTGTTGTCGACGTGCGCCCGGAATTTGCTGGTCATGCGGCAGATATGTATCTGGAAGGTTCGGATCAGCATCGCGGCTGGTTTATGTCCTCGCTGATGATCTCCACGGCGATGAAAGGCAAGGCGCCGTACCGCCAGGTGTTAACTCACGGCTTCACCGTTGATGGCCAAGGACGCAAAATGTCCAAATCCATCGGCAATACCGTTTCACCGCAGGAAGTGATGAACAAACTCGGCGCGGATATTCTGCGTCTTTGGGTAGCATCGACTGACTATACCGGTGAGATGGCGGTTTCCGACGAGATCCTCAAACGCGCTGCCGACAGCTATCGCCGTATCCGTAACACCGCGCGCTTCCTGCTGGCGAACCTGAACGGTTTCGATCCGGTAAAAGATATGGTGAAACCGGAAGAGATGGTGGTGCTGGATCGCTGGGCCGTCGGCTGCGCGAAAGCGGCGCAGGAAGACATCGTAAAAGCCTACGAATCCTATGACTTCCATGAAGTGGTACAGCGTCTGATGCGCTTCTGCTCTATCGAAATGGGTTCGTTCTATCTCGACATCATCAAAGACCGCCAGTACACCGCGAAAGCGGACAGCGTGGCGCGCCGTAGCTGTCAGACCGCGCTGTATCACATCTGTGAAGCACTGGTGCGCTGGATGGCGCCGATCATGTCTTTCACCGCTGATG
The DNA here is from genome assembly GCF_004331415.1 of Kosakonia quasisacchari. Classification (GTDB taxonomy): domain Bacteria; phylum Pseudomonadota; class Gammaproteobacteria; order Enterobacterales; family Enterobacteriaceae; genus Kosakonia; species Kosakonia quasisacchari. The sequence continues at coordinate 175,027 of NZ_SJOP01000005.1, read as the reverse complement.
AAATCTGGGGTTATCTGCCAGGTTCCCGCGAGAAATATGTGTTCACTGGTGAGTGGTATGAAGGTCTGTTTGGCCTGGCAGACAGCGAAGCGATGAACGATGCCTTCTGGGACGAGCTGCTGAAAGTGCGTGGTGAAGTGAACAAGGTTATCGAGCAGGCGCGCGCCGACAAGAAAGTCGGTGGTTCGCTGGAAGCTGCGGTGACGCTGTTTGCCGAGCCGGAACTGGCAGCGAAGCTGACAGCGCTGGGCACGGAATTGCGATTTGTCCTGTTGACCTCCGGCGCGGAAGTTGCGGATTATGCCAGCGCTTCTGCGGATGCACAGCAGAGCGAGCTGCTAAAAGGGCTGAAAGTCGCATTGAGCAAAGCCGAAGGTGAGAAATGCCCGCGCTGCTGGCATTACACCACCGATGTCGGTCAGGTGGCGGAACACGCAGATATTTGCGGACGCTGTGTAAGCAACGTCGCCGGTGACGGCGAAAAACGTAAGTTTGCCTGATGAGTAAATCGATTTCTTCAACAGGACTGCGCTGGCTGTGGCTGGTAGTCGTCGTGCTGATTATCGATCTGGGCAGCAAATACCTGATCCTCCAGAATTTTGCTCTGGGGGATACGGTGTCGCTGTTCCCGTCGCTTAATTTGCACTACGCGCGCAACTATGGCGCGGCATTCAGTTTTCTGGCGGACAGCGGCGGCTGGCAGCGCTGGTTCTTCGCAGGTATCGCTATTGGTATCTGCGTGGTGCTGGCGGTGCTGATGTATCGCGCTAAGGCCTCGCAAAAACTGAACAATATCGCCTATGCGCTGATCATCGGCGGCGCGCTGGGTAATCTTTTTGATCGCCTGTGGCATGGCTTTGTCGTCGATATGATCGATTTTTATATGGGCGACTGGCATTTTGCTACCTTTAACCTTGCCGATACTGCAATTTGTATTGGCGCGGCGCTGATCGTGCTGGAAGGTTTCCTGCCCTCAACGGCCGCGAAGAAGCAAGCATAAGCAAACCGCTTTGTAGGCCCGGTAAGCTAATGACTGCCGGGCAATACAACACGAAAACATAAAGAGCAACCTGCATGTCTAAATCCGTACAGAGCGATAGCGCGGTGCTGGTGCACTTCACGCTTAAGCTCGAAGATGGCTCTCTTGCCGAGTCAACCCGCAATAATGGCAAACCGGCGCTGTTTCGCCTTGGCGACGGTTCACTCTCCGAAGGACTGGAACAACATCTGCTTGGCTTGAAAGCCGGGGAAAAAAAAGTCTTTTCTCTGGAGCCAGACGCCGCATTTGGCACGCCGAGCCCGGATCTGATTCAGTACTTCTCGCGTCGCGAATTTATGGATGCCGGGGAGCCGGAAGTCGGTGCGATTATGCTCTTTACCGCAATGGACGGCAGCGAAATGCCGGGCGTGATCCGTGAAGTCAACGGTGATTCGATTACCGTCGATTTTAACCATCCGCTGGCGGGCAGAACCGTTCATTTTGATATCGACGTGCTGGAAGTTGATCCGGCACTGGAGGAAACAAATGCAGATCCTGTTGGCTAACCCGCGCGGTTTTTGCGCCGGCGTTGACCGCGCTATCAGCATTGTTGAAAACGCGCTGGCTCTCTACGGCGCGCCGATTTATGTGCGCCATGAAGTAGTGCACAACCGCTATGTTGTCGATAGCCTGCGTGAACGTGGCGCAATCTTTATTGAGCAAATCAGCGAAGTGCCGGATGGCGCGATCCTGATTTTCTCCGCTCATGGCGTCTCTCAGGCGGTGCGTAACGAAGCGAAAAGCCGCGATTTGACCGTCTTTGACGCCACGTGCCCGCTGGTGACCAAAGTGCATATGGAAGTGGCGCGCGCCAGTCGCCGCGGTGAAGAAGCTATTCTGATTGGCCATGCCGGACACCCGGAAGTGGAAGGTACTATGGGCCAGTACAGCAACCCGAAAGGGGGTATGTACCTGGTCGAATCGCCGGAAGATGTTGGCACACTGGATATCAAAGACGCGGGTAAACTGTCGTTTATGACGCAAACCACGCTCTCCGTGGACGATACGTCAGATGTGATTGACGCGCTGCGTGCGCGTTTCCCACAGATTGTCGGCCCGCGCAAAGACGATATTTGCTACGCCACCACCAACCGGCAGGAAGCCGTACGTGCGCTGGCGGAGCGGGCGGAAGTGGTGCTGGTGGTTGGTTCGAAAAACTCCTCTAACTCTAACCGCCTTGCTGAACTGGCGCAGCGGATGGGCAAGGCGGCGTATCTCATCGATGATGCTTCTGATATTCAGGAAGCATGGGTAAAAGGCATTAACTGCGTGGGCGTTACCGCCGGGGCTTCCGCGCCGGATATCCTGGTGCAAAATGTTATTGTCCGCTTGCAGGAATTGGGCGGCGGCGAAGCGATTCCGCTGGAAGGGCGCGAAGAGAATATTGTCTTCGAAGTGCCAAAAGAGCTGCGGGTGGATGTTCGCGAAGTCGAATAACGTTTTCCACTAAGCTTTATGCGAAGATGCCAGACTGAGTCTGGCATTTTTTATGGATAATTTTTGTGGAGGCGTTATGCGTTTACCCATGATTCTCGACACCGATCCCGGTATCGATGATGCCGTTGCCCTTGCCGCCGCGCTGTTCGCGCCGCAGTGCGATCTCAAACTTGTCACCACTGTTGCCGGTAATGTTTCGCTGGAAAAAACCACCCGTAATGCCCTGCAACTGCTGAATTTCTGGCAGGTGGATATCCCGCTGGCGCAGGGCGCTGCAACCCCTCTGTTGCGCCCGTTGTACAGCGCCGCCGACGTACATGGCGAATCCGGCATGGATGGCTACGATTTTATTGCGCATCAGCGCCAGCCGTTGGCTATCCCGGCTTTTCAGGCCATCCGCGATGTGCTGCTGGCCTCGCCGGAACCGGTAACGCTGGTCACTATCGGCCCGTTAACCAACATTGCGCTGCTGCTAACGCATTACCCGGAGTGCCAGTTCAACATTCGCCGTCTGGTGATGATGGGCGGCTCCGCCGGACGCGGCAATTTTACGCCCAATGCCGAATTTAATATCGCCATCGATCCCGAGGCCGCCGCGCGCGTGTTCAACAGCGGGCTGGAGATCGTGATGTGCGGTCTGGATGTGACCAACCGTGCGACGTTGACACCGGAATATCTTGCGGCGCTGCCTGCGCTCAATAACACCGGAAAAATGTTGCATGCGTTATTTAGCCACTATCGCAGCGGCAGCATGGCGACCGGGCTGCGGATGCATGACCTCTGCGCTATCGCCTGGCTGGCGCGTCCGGAACTGTTTACGCTGAAATCCTGTTTTGTCGCCGTGGAGACTCAGGGGCAATATACCGCCGGGACGACGGTGGTGGACATTGAAGGCAAACTGGGACGGCAACCCAATGCGCAGGTGGCGCTGGAAATCGATGTAGAGGGTTTTCGTCATTGGGTCGCCGAGGTGCTGGCGCTGGCACCTTAATATCATGCCTTTTACTGATATTTCCGGCTGTATATCATTAATTTCTTATTATCGGCGTTTTCGGCTGGTGGCTCCGACACGGGCTGGTTAATCTGGAAACGATTCTTACGCATTTTTTTAACAAAAGAGCACAACTATGCATGATGCACCAATCCGCGTGGCCATCGCGGGCGCTGGCGGGCGTATGGGCCGTCAGCTGATTCAGGCGGCACTGGCAATGGACGGCGTCGAACTAGGCGCTGCGCTGGAGCGCGAAGGTTCTTCCCTGCTGGGAAGCGACGCGGGGGAATTGGCTGGCGCGGCGAAAACCGGTGTGACCGTGCAGAGCAACCTTGAGGCGGTGAAAGATGATTTCGATGTTTTTATCGATTTCACCCGCCCGGAAGGCACGCTGGCGCATCTGGCTTTCTGTCGCCAGCACCGTAAAGCAATGGTAATTGGTACCACCGGTTTTGATGACGCTGGTAAGCAGGCCATTACCGAGGCTGCGCAGGCTATCGCCATTGTTTTTGCTGCCAACTTTAGCGTTGGCGTCAATGTCATGCTGAAGCTGCTGGAGAAAGCGGCAAAAGTAATGGGTGATTACACCGATATCGAAATTATCGAAGCGCACCATCGCTACAAAGTCGATGCCCCGTCAGGAACGGCGCTGGCGATGGGCGAGGCGATTGCCGGTGCACTGAATAAAGATTTAAAAACGTGTGCAGTTTATGCACGCGAAGGGTACACCGGCGAGCGTGTGCCCGGCTCGATTGGCTTTGCTACGGTACGTGCAGGCGACATCGTCGGCGAACATACCGCGATGTTCGCCGATATTGGCGAACGTGTTGAAATCACACATAAAGCCTCCAGTCGCATGACTTTTGCCAATGGTGCGGTTCGCTCCGCTTTATGGTTGAAAGGAAAGAATAATGGCCTTTTTGATATGCGAGACGTGCTTGATCTCAATAATTTATAAGGTTTATTACCCATCGTGATGTGGTTGTTGCAGTCATAATTAATTGATTGCAAAGGGCAATATTTTATTGCCCTTTTATTTTTCCTTTTTCACCCTTCATTTTGCCCAAGCCAGCCATAATTTCTGTTTATCTCTCTGCTTTATGTTTCTTAATTGTAAATTTTGACCATCTGGTCTACTTTTTTGATATCCGCCGTTAGAAATTGCAATTTTCTCAGCGCGCAAGCGTTTTCCCTGTGAGTTTGTTTGCTATTTTTATCGATTAAATCCAGTAAAAAGGGGCAGTGGCGTAAAACAATAAGAAAAATACCGGAGAAAAGTTGACTTTTAACCGACATCTCTCCAGAATGCCGCCGTTTGCCAAAAATCCACGGCAAGCAAATTTGCATTGATTCAAGCTCTCAATATGAATTAATATGCAAATAAAGTGAGTGAATATTCTCTGGAGGGTGTTTTGATTAAGTCAGCGCTATTGGTTCTGGAAGACGGAACCCAGTTTCACGGTCGGGCCATAGGGGCAACGGGCACGGCGGTTGGGGAAGTCGTTTTCAATACTTCAATGACCGGTTATCAAGAAATCCTCACTGATCCTTCCTATTCCCGCCAAATCGTTACTCTTACTTATCCTCATATCGGCAATGTCGGCACCAACTCTGCTGACGAAGAATCCTCTCAGGTACATGCGCAAGGCCTGGTCATCCGCGACCTGCCGCTGATTGCCAGCAACTACCGCAATACCGAAGACCTCTCTTCTTACCTGAAGCGCCATAATATTGTGGCGATTGCTGATATCGATACCCGTAAGTTGACCCGTCTGCTGCGTGAGAAGGGCGCGCAGAACGGCTGCATTATCGCCGGCGATAATGTTGACGCCGCACTGGCGCTGGAAAAAGCGAAAGCGTTCCCGGGTCTGAACGGCATGGATCTGGCAAAAGAAGTCACAACAGCGGAAACCTACAGCTGGACACAAGGCAGCTGGACACTGGCGGATGATCTGCCACCAGCGAAAAGCGAGAGTGAGCTGCCGTACCATGTTGTGGCATATGATTACGGCGCAAAACGCAACATCCTGCGCATGTTAGTGGACAGAGGCTGCCGTCTGACAATCGTTCCGGCTAAAACCCCGGCAGCGGATGTCCTGAAGCTCAATCCGGACGGTATCTTCCTGTCTAACGGTCCTGGCGACCCGGCACCATGCGATTACGCCATCGAGGCGATTAAAACGTTCCTTGAAACGGATATTCCGGTGTTCGGTATCTGCCTGGGCCATCAGTTGCTGGCGCTGGCGAGCGGTGCGAAGACGGTAAAAATGAAGTTTGGCCACCACGGCGGTAACCATCCGGTAAAAGATATCGACAACAATACGGTGATGATTACCGCACAGAACCACGGTTTCGCGGTTGATGAAGCGTCAATGCCTGCAAATCTGCGCGTAACGCACAAATCCCTGTTCGATGGCACGTTGCAAGGCATTCATCGCACCGATAAACCGGCGTTTAGTTTCCAGGGACACCCGGAAGCAAGCCCTGGTCCGCACGACGCCGCGCCGCTGTTTGACCACTTTATTGAGTTAATTGAGCAGTATCGTAATACCGCCAAATAATCAGGAGAAAAGAGCAATGCCAAAACGTACAGACCTAAAAAGTATCCTGATCCTTGGTGCTGGCCCGATTGTTATCGGCCAGGCATGTGAATTTGACTACTCTGGCGCGCAGGCGTGTAAAGCGCTGCGCGAAGAGGGTTACCGCGTCATTCTGGTGAACTCTAACCCGGCGACCATTATGACCGACCCGGAGATGGCGGACGCGACCTATATCGAGCCGATCCACTGGGAAGTAGTGCGCAAAATTATCGAAAAAGAGCGCCCGGATGCGGTTCTGCCGACCATGGGCGGTCAGACTGCGCTGAACTGTGCGCTGGAACTGGAACGCCAGGGCGTGCTGGAAGAGTTTGGCGTCACGATGATTGGCGCAACTGCCGATGCGATTGATAAAGCGGAAGACCGCCGTCGTTTCGACATTGCGATGAAAAAAATCGGCCTCGACACGGCGCGTTCCGGTATCGCGCATACCATGGATGAAGCGCTGGCGGTGGCGGCTGATGTCGGCTATCCGTGCATTATTCGCCCTTCCTTTACGATGGGCGGCACCGGCGGCGGTATCGCGTATAACCGCGAAGAGTTTGAAGAGATTTGCGCCCGTGGGCTGGATCTCTCGCCTACCAATGAGTTGCTGATTGATGAGTCGCTGATTGGCTGGAAAGAGTACGAGATGGAAGTGGTGCGCGATAATAACGACAACTGCATCATTGTCTGTTCGATTGAAAACTTCGACGCCATGGGCATTCATACTGGCGACTCCATCACTGTTGCGCCCGCGCAGACACTGACCGATAAAGAGTACCAAATCATGCGTAACGCCTCGATGGCGGTACTGCGTGAAATCGGCGTTGAAACCGGCGGTTCTAACGTACAGTTCGCGGTGAATCCGAAAAACGGTCGTCTGATTGTTATCGAAATGAACCCGCGTGTATCACGTTCTTCGGCGCTGGCATCGAAGGCGACTGGTTTCCCGATTGCTAAAGTCGCGGCGAAACTGGCGGTGGGCTACACGCTGGATGAGCTGATGAACGACATCACCGGCGGGCGTACTCCGGCGTCGTTTGAACCGTCTATCGACTATGTTGTGACCAAAATTCCTCGCTTTAACTTCGAGAAATTTGTGGGCGCGAATGACCGTCTGACCACGCAGATGAAATCTGTCGGTGAAGTGATGGCGATTGGTCGTACCCAGCAGGAATCAATGCAGAAAGCGCTGCGTGGCCTGGAAGTAGGGGTGACCGGTTTCGACCCGAAAGTGAGTCTTGAGGACCCGGAAGCCCTGACGAAAATCCGCCGCGAGCTGAAAGACGCGGGAGCCGAGCGTATCTGGTACATCGCCGATGCGTTCCGCGCGGGGTTGTCTGTTGACGGTGTGTTCAACCTGACTAACATCGACCGCTGGTTCCTGGTGCAAATCGAAGAGCTGGTGCGCCTAGAAGAGCAGGTTGCAAGCGTTGGCATCAACGGGCTGGATGCTGACTTCCTGCGCACCCTGAAGCGTAAAGGTTTTGCCGATGCGCGTCTGGCAATGCTGGTTGGTGTGCGCGAAGCAGAAATCCGTAAACTGCGCGACCAGTACAACCTGCACCCGGTTTACAAGCGTGTGGATACCTGTGCGGCGGAGTTCGCGACTGATACTGCTTACATGTACTCCACCTATGAAGAAGAGTGCGAAGCCAATCCGAACCCGGATCGCGAAAAAATCATGGTGCTCGGCGGCGGGCCAAACCGTATCGGCCAGGGGATTGAGTTCGACTACTGCTGCGTGCATGCGTCGCTGGCGCTGCGTGAAGATGGTTACGAAACCATTATGGTCAACTGCAACCCGGAAACCGTGTCGACCGATTACGACACCTCTGACCGTCTCTACTTCGAGCCGGTTACTTTCGAAGACGTGCTGGAAATTGTGCGTATCGAAAAACCGAAAGGCGTTATCGTGCAGTACGGTGGTCAGACACCACTGAAACTGGCGCGTGCACTGGAAGCTGCCGGTGTCCCGGTGATTGGTACCAGCCCGGACGCTATCGACCGTGCAGAAGACCGCGAGCGCTTCCAGCATGCGGTTGAACGCCTGAAACTGAAACAGCCCGCTAACGCCACGGTAACGGCGCTGGAGCAGGCGATTGAAAAAGCGAAAGAGATCACCTACCCGCTGGTAGTGCGTCCGTCTTATGTTCTTGGCGGGCGCGCGATGGAAATCGTCTACGACGAAATCGACCTGCGGCGCTATTTTATGACGGCGGTCAGCGTTTCCAACGATGCGCCGGTGCTGCTGGATAAGTTCCTCGACGACGCGGTGGAAGTGGATGTTGATGCCATTTGCGACGGCGAAAGTGTGCTGATTGGCGGCATCATGGAGCATATCGAACAGGCGGGTGTGCACTCCGGCGACTCCGCGTGCTCGCTGCCTGCTTACACCCTGAGTCAGGAAATTCAGGATGTGATGCGCCAGCAAGTACAGAAGCTGGCGTTTGAGTTGCAGGTTCGCGGCCTGATGAATGTGCAGTTTGCGGTGAAAGACAACGAAGTTTATCTGATTGAGGTGAACCCACGTGCCGCGCGTACTGTTCCTTTCGTCTCAAAAGCCACCGGCTTGCCGCTGGCAAAAGTGGCTGCGCGCGTGATGACCGGCAAAACGCTGGCACAGCAAGGCCACACCAAAGAGATTATCCCGCCGTACTACTCGGTGAAAGAAGTGGTGCTGCCGTTTAATAAATTCCCGGGTGTTGACCCGCTGTTAGGGCCAGAAATGCGCTCTACCGGTGAGGTGATGGGCGTGGGGCGTACTTTTGCCGAAGCCTTTGCTAAAGCGCAACTTGGCAGTAACTCGACCATGAAGAAACAGGGCCGCGCGCTGCTGTCGGTGCGCGAAGGGGATAAAGAGCGCGTGGTGGATCTCGCCGCCAAACTGCTGAAACAGGGCTTTGAGCTGGATGCAACCCACGGCACAGCGATTGTGCTGGGTGAGGCCGGCATTAACCCGCGTCTGGTGAACAAGGTGCATGAAGGTCGTCCGCACATTCAGGATCGTATTAAGAATGGCGAATACACCTACATCATCAACACCACGGCGGGGCGCCAGGCGATTGAGGATTCCAAGCTGATTCGCCGCAGCGCGCTGCAGTATAAAGTGCATTACGACACCACGCTGAACGGCGGCTTTGCTACCGCGATGGCGCTGAATGCCGATGCCACTGAAAAAGTGATTTCCGTGCAGGAAATGCACGCGCAGATTAATAAATAATCCGCCCCCCTCTCTCCCTTGCGGAGAGAGGGTTCTTTTCTACCCCCTTCAGAGTGTTCTGCATTTTCCCCGCCGTTCAGGTAGTTAACCTAAAATAGCTAAACAGACGAATATCATTCACTGGAAAGCAGGGAGATAACCATGCGAACTAAACTTCTGATGAGCTCAATTTTTACGGCTGCAGCACTGTTTACCGTTGCCGGATGTTCATCCAACCAGGCGGTGCGCACGACCGATGGCCGCACCATTGTGACCGACGGCAAACCGCAGGTGGATAAAGACACCGGGTTGGTTTCTTATAAAAATGCCGAAACTGGCAAAACCGAGCAGATTAACCGCGATCAGGTGAAAAACATGAGCGAACTGGATAATTAATCCCTTCCTCATCTGCGGTGGTTCCGGCTGCCGCATGCCTTTCCCGAATTCCCGCACAGATTGCCGCTTTTAGCCAGACGATTAACTGACTACACTTTCAAGAAAAAGCGTGTAGTGAAAACAGGTTAATCAATGATCCTCATAATTTATGCCCACCCTTATCCGCACCATTCGCATGCGAATAAGCGCATGATTGAGCAGGCAGGGACGCTGGAAAACGTTGAAATACGTTCTCTGTACGAACTCTATCCTGACTTCAACATTGATATCGCCGCCGAACAGGAGGCGATTTCCCGTGCCGATTTGGTTATCTGGCAACATCCGATGCAGTGGTACAGCGTGCCGCCATTACTCAAACTCTGGCTGGATAAAGTGTTATCGCACGGCTGGGCTTATGGTCACGGTGGAACGGCGCTACGCGGTAAAAGCGTGCTGTGGGCGGTAACGACGGGGGGTGGCGACAACCATTTTGATATCGGCTCGCACCCCGGTTTTGATGTGCTTTCCCAGCCGCTACAGGCGACGGCACTCTACTGCGGAATGAACTGGCTGCCGCCTTTTGCCGTGCACTGTACATTTATCTGCGACGATGAAACGTTGCAGGCGCAGGCACGCCATTACAAACAACGTTTACTGGAGTGGCAGGAGGTGCAACATGGATAGCCATTCGTTAATTCAGGCGCTGATCTATCTGGGATCGGCGGCACTGGTTGTGCCGATTGCCATGCGCCTGGGGCTGGGGTCGGTGCTTGGCTATCTGATTGCCGGGGGCATTATTGGCCCGTGGGGATTGCGGCTGGTGACTGACGCGGAATCTATTCTCCACTTTGCGGAAATCGGCGTCGTACTGATGCTGTTTGTGATTGGCCTTGAGTTGGATCCGCAGCGTTTATGGAAACTGCGTGCGTCGGTGTTTGGCGGCGGTGCGCTGCAAATGGCCAGCTGCGGGTTGTTGCTCGGCGGTTTTTGCGCGCTGCTCGGGTTACCGTGGCCGGTCGCAGTATTAATTGGTCTGACGCTGGCGCTGTCATCGACGGCAATTGCTATGCAGGCGATGAATGAGCGCAACCTCACGGTGTCGCAAATGGGGCGCAGCGCTTTTTCCGTGCTGCTGTTCCAGGATATCGCTGCGATCCCGTTGGTGGCGATGATCCCTTTGCTGGCTGCCAGCGGCGGGGCGATGACGCTCAGTGCCTTTGCACTTTCGGCGCTCAAAGTTGTTGCTGCGCTGACGCTGGTGGTGCTGATCGGGCGCTATGTTGCTCGCCCTGCGCTGCGCTTCGTTGCGCGATCTGGATTACGGGAAGTGTTCTGCGCCGTGGCGCTGTTCCTGGTCTTCGGTTTCGGCTTATTACTGGAAGAAGCGGGTTTGTCGATGGCGATGGGGGCGTTTCTTGCCGGTGTGCTACTCGCCAGCTCCGAATATCGCCATGCGCTGGAAAGCGATATTGAGCCCTTTAAAGGTTTGCTGCTCGGGCTGTTTTTTATCGGCGTGGGGATGTCGATCGACTTTGGTACGCTGGTGACGCACCCACTGCGCATCTTACTGCTGCTGGTCGGTTTTTTAGTGATAAAAAGCGTGGTGCTGTGGCTGATTGCTCGTCCGTTACGCGTTCCCGGCAAGCAGCGGTTGTGGTTTGCCGCTCTGCTGGGGCAAGGGAGTGAGTTCGCCTTTGTGGTATTTGGCACCGCGCAAACGGCACAGGTGCTGGATAGCGAATGGGCGAAAGCGCTAACGCTGACGGTCGCGCTATCGATGGCAGCAACGCCGCTGTTACTGGTGCTGTTGGCCCGTCTTGAAGCATCCGGTAGCCAGCAAGAGCGCGAAGCGGATGAAATCGACGAAGAGGAAGCGCGGGTAATTATTGCCGGGTTCGGACGTTTCGGGCAGATCGCCGGGCGTTTGTTGCTCTCCAGCGGCGTGAAGATGGTGGTTCTGGATCACGATCCCGATCATATTGAAACGCTGCGTAAATTCGGCATGAAGGTGTTTTATGGCGATGCGACACGCGTTGATTTGCTGGAGTCAGCCGGTGCCGGGCGTGCCGAAGTGCTAATTAATGCCATCGACGATCCGCAGGCCAGCCTACAATTAACGGAGCTGGCAAAAGAGCACTTCCCGGATCTGCGCATTATTGCCCGCGCCCGCGATGTCGATCACTACATTCGCTTGCGTCAGGCCGGTGTCGAGAAACCGGAGCGTGAAACCTTCGAAGCGGCATTGAAAACGGGAAGGCTGGCGCTGGAAGGTTTGGGGCTTGGCTCGTATGAAGCGCGTGAACGCGCCGATCATTTTCGCCGTTTCAATACGTCGATGGTGGAAGAGATGGCGCAGGTGGAAAACGATGCCCAGGCGCGTGCGGCCGTGTTTAAACGAACCAGCGCGATGCTAACGGAAATCATCTCGGAGGACAGGGCTCATCTGTCATTAACCCAGCGTCACGGCTGGCAGGGTACGGAAGAGGGGCGTCATACCGGCGATCCCGCAGACGAACCGGCGGTTAAGCCTTAGGCGTAAATCGGCGCTTACGGATAACTTGCTGATTCAACACGGCTGGAAAGTTGGCGGTGCAGATTCGGGGTGCGGTGCCGCCAGCAGAATAGAAAATTTTCTTATTCTTTACCTCGCGCCCCGTCGACGAAAGATTGCGCTTTCCGTATAGTGGCGACAATTTTTTGGCTTTCCAGGAATGAATAAATGATCAGTCTGATTGCGGCGTTGGCAGTGGATCGCGTCATCGGTATGGAGAATGCGATGCCGTGGAACTTAGCTGCCGATCTCGCCTGGTTTAAACGCAATACGTTAAACAAACCTGTCGTGATGGGGCGCCTGACGTGGGAATCCATCGGTCGTCCGTTGCCCGGGCGTAAGAATATCGTGATCAGTAGCCAGCCGGGTACTGATGATCGTGTGCAGTGGGTGAAATCCGTTGATGAAGCTATCGCACAATGTGGCGATGCTGAAGAGATCATGGTGATTGGCGGCGGTCGTGTCTACGAGCAGTTTCTGCCGAAAGCGCAACGTTTGTACCTGACGCACATTGATGCGGAAGTGGAAGGTGATACCCATTTCCCGGATTATGATCCGGACGACTGGGAGTCTGTATTTAGCGAGTTTCACGACGCGGATGCGCAGAATTCACACAGCTACTGTTTCGAGATCCTCGAGCGCCGTTAATTCACTGTGCAGCGGCAGTGATTTCACGGCAATATTTCCCCGGCCCAGACCGGGGAAATTATTTCAGGAGGCGATTGCCTCGCCATCACCCAAATCCATCTGGCGATTTGACGCTTGCGTGAAGTACTGTTTATCTTCCCAGCGCAGGCAGGTTAGCACGCCACCCCAGCAGCAGCCCGTATCCAGCGCGTAGATGCCTTCTGGCGTTCCCGTACCTTCCAGCGATGCCCAGTGACCAAAGGCGATGCTGTACTCTTGCGCGACCGGCCCCGGAATCGAAAACCATGGTTTTAGCGGCGCGGGTGCGTGCTCGGGAATGTCTTTGCAATACATATCGAGCTGCCCATTCGGGAAGCAGTAGCGCATGCGCGTAAACGCATTGGTGATAAAGCGCAGGCGGGCAAGGCCGCTGAGCTCAGGACTCCAGTGGTTCGGCAGATCGCCGTACATGGCGTCGAGAAAGAGCGGATAAGAGTCGCTCGACAGCACGGCTTCAATATCGCGTGCGCAGCGCTTTGTGGTTTCCATGTCCCACTGCGGGGTGATTCCGGCGTGCGCCATCACCAGTTTGTTCTCTTCATCGATTTGCAGCAGCGGCTGGCGACGCAGCCAGTTAATCAGCTCATCGGCGTCTTGCGCTTCTAGCAGTGGGTTCAGCCGGTCTTTGGGCTTGTTACGACTGATGCCGGCAAAAACGGCGAGCAGGTGTAAATCGTGATTACCGAGTACGATGCGTACGCTGTCGCCGAGTGATTTGACCAGGCGCAATACTTCAAGCGAGCCAGGGCCGCGCGCGACAAGATCGCCCGTCAGCCATAACGTGTCCTGCTCAGGCGAAAATTCAACCTGTTTTAACAGCGCGACGAGTTCATCGTAGCAACCATGAACGTCACCAATAAGATATGTAGACATTGTTTTAATGGATCAGCGTTGGAACGGCGAGTCGGAAAACCGGGATAGCGATGCGGAAGGCTTCTCCCTGCGCATCGATCATTTCGTAATGGCCTTGCATCGTGCCCAGCGGCGTTTCAATCACCGCGCCGCTGGTATATTGGTATTCGCCACCCGGCTCAATGTGCGGCTGTACGCCAACAACACCTTCGCCCTGAACTTCCGTTGTGCGGCCATTTCCATTGGTGATAAGCCAGTAGCGCTTGAGCAACTGGACAGGGGTTCGCCCCAGGTTACGGATAGTAATGGTGTAAGCGAAAACATAGCGTTCGTCGTCGGGAGCAGACTGAGACTCGATGTAGATGCTTTGAACCTGAATACAAACTCGGGGCGAATTGATCATACGTTAACTCTCCTTCGGCGGCGCATTCTCAGTCAGGTAGTTCGCTAACTGGCAATATTGCGCAACAGAAATATTTTCCGCGCGCATCGCCGGATCGATACCTAACGACGCCAGCACTTCAACGGTAAAGACGTTGCCGAGGCTGTTGCGAATGGTTTTACGACGCTGGTTAAACGCTTCGGTGGTAATGCGGCTCAGCGTGCGGAGCTCTTTCACCGGATGTGGCAATTGAGCGTGCGGCACCAGACGAACCACAGCAGAATCCACCTTCGGCGGCGGCGCAAATGCGGTAGGCGGTACTTCTAACACCGGAATAATCTGGCAGTAGTACTGCGCCATGACGCTTAATCGACCATACGCCTTACTGTTTGGACCCGCAACCAGGCGATTCACCACCTCTTTTTGCAGCATAAAATGCATGTCGGCAATGGCATCAGTATAGCTAAACAGATGGAACATCAACGGCGTAGAGATGTTATACGGCAGGTTGCCGAAAACACGCAGCGGCTGACCAATAGTTTGTGACAGCTCCGCAAAGTTCATGGTCATTGCATCTTGCTGATAAATGGTCAGTTTAGGTGCAAGGAACGGGTGAGTTTGCAGGCGTGCCGCCAGATCGCGGTCAAGCTCGATGACCGTTAATTTATCCAGACGTTCGCCCACCGGTTCGGTGAGCGCGCCAAGGCCTGGGCCGATTTCGACCATAGCCTGACCCTTTTGCGGGTTGATGGCTGAGACGATGCTGTCGATCACGAACTGGTCGTGGAGAAAGTTTTGCCCGAAGCGTTTGCGAGCTAAGTGGCCCTGATGGACGCGAGTATTCATTGAGTATTAACAATCATTTTGATGGCGAGATTAAGCGCCGTAATAAAACTGCCGACATCCGCTGTTCCTTTGCCCGCGAGTTCAAGCGCGGTGCCATGGTCGACGGATGTACGAATAAAGGGTAAACCGAGGGTGATGTTCACGCCGCGGCCAAAGCCCTGGTATTTTAGCACGGGCAGACCCTGATCGTGGTACATCGCCAGTACGGCGTCGGCATTATCAAGGTATTTGGGCTGAAAGAGCGTGTCGGCAGGCAGCGGACCGCTTAAATTCATACCCTGCGCGCGCATTTCATTGAGCACCGGAATAATGGTATCAATCTCTTCCGTCCCCATGTGGCCGCCTTCACCGGCATGAGGGTTCAGGCCGCAAACAAGAATATGCGGTTGGGAGATACCGAACTTCTGTTGCAGATCCGTGTGCAGAATGCCGATCACTTCTCGCAGCAAATCAGGCGTAATGGCGTCGGCCACGGCTTTAATGGGCAAGTGTGTGGTCGCCAGCGCCACACGTAGCTCTTCGGTTGCCAGCATCATCACCACTTTTGCAGCGTGAGAGCGCTCTTCGAAAAACTCCGTGTGACCGGTAAACGGTGTTCCTGAATCGTTGATCACCCCTTTATGCACCGGGCCGGTAATCAGCGCGGCAAATTCACCACTCAGGCAGCCATCGCAGGCGCGGGCAAGAGTTTCAACAACATAAGAACCGTTAAGCGTATTGAGTACGCCAGCGGTGACGGGCGTATGCAGAGGAACTGGCAACAGCGTTAATGTGCCTGCCTGTTGTGGTACTGCGGCGGCCGTTGGATCGTAACCGCGCAGTTGAAGCGGTAGGCCGAGCCGTGAGGCTCGGTCGGTAAGCAGCGTTGCGTCTGCACAGATAACCAGTTCAACCGGCCAGTCGCGCTGGGCGAGTTGCACTACCAGATCCGGGCCAATCCCGGCGGGTTCGCCGGGAGTAATAACGACACGCTGTGTTTTCATTAGTTGCTCAGAATTTTGACATAGGCGCTGGCGCGCTGTTCCTGCATCCAGGTTGCCGCTTCTTCAGAGAACTTACGGTTCATCAGCATGCGATAGGCTTTGTCTTTTTGCGCCGCATCGGTTTTGTCGACGTTACGGCTATCCAGCATTTCGATCAGGTGCCAGCCAAAGGAGGAGTGAACCGGGCCGCTCATCTGGCCGCGTTTCAGTTTCATCAGCGCATCGCGGAAGGCCGGATCGTAAATATCCGCTGACGCCCAGCCGAGATCGCCGCCCTGGTTTGCAGAGCCCGGATCCTGAGAGAACTCTTTCGCCGCGTTAGCAAAAGTGGTTTTGCCACTCTTAATATCGGCTGCGATCTGTTCCAGTTTCACGCGTGCTTGATCGTCGCTCATGATTGGTGACGGCTTCAGCAGGATATGGCGGGCATGAACTTCCGTCACAGAGATACTCTGTGTCTGACCGCGAAGATCGTTCACTTTCAGGATATGGAAGCCAACACCTGAACGGATTGGGCCAACTATATCGCCTTTTTTCGCCGTGCTCAGTGCCTGTGCAAAAATGCTCGGCAGTTCCTGGATTCTGCCCCAACCCATCTGGCCGCCTTTCAGTGCTTGCTGATCGGCAGAGTAGGTGATGGCCAATTTGCCAAAGTCACCGCCATTACGAGCTTGTTCCACAATTGAACGCGCCTGGCTTTCTGCTTCGTTCACTTGATCGGAGGTTGGATTTTCCGGTAATGGGATCAAAATGTGGCTCAGGTTCAGCTCAGTGCTGGCATCATTCTGGTTGCCAACCTGCTGCGCCAGGGCTTCAACTTCCTGCGGCAGAACGGTAACGCGACGGCGAACTTCACCATTACGGACTTCTGAGATGATCATCTCTTTGCGGATCTGATTGCGGTAGGTGTTGAAATTCACCCCGTCATAGGCCAGACGGCTACGCATCTGATCCATCGTCATATTGTTTTGTTTGGCAATGTCAGCAATGGCGGCATCAAGCTGTTCGTCAGTTACTTTGACGCCCATTTTCGTGCCCATCTGCAAAATGATTTGATCCATGATCAAACGTTCAAGGATCTGGTGGCGCAGCGTTGCGTCGTCCGGTAACTGTTGCCCCGCCTGGCCTGCGTTGGCCTTCACGGATTGCATCAAACCATCAACGTCACTTTCCAGCACCACGCCGTTATTGACCACGGCGGCGACTTTATCAACAACCTGAGGCGCGGCGAAACTGGTATTCGCAACCATAGCGATACCGAGAAGCAGCGTTTTCCAGTTCTTCATACCTTTTCCATTTCAATTAACCGCAATGCGGATTACGTTGCAAATCAAAGAGATCACATTGAGCTACGGTACGGCAGAATGTTCGAACGCAGCATTTGTTGCGTCCCCAGACCGTAGTTGGAACTCAAGCCACGCAGCTCAATGTTGAAACCGATGACTTTGTCATATTTGCTTTGTTCATTTTCCCAGCCGTTGATTTTGCGCTCATAGCCAACGCGAATCGCATAACAGCAGGAGTTATATTGCAGCCCCACCATCTGATCGGCAGGTTTACTGGTATTGGTATCGAAATAATACGCACCAACGATGGACCAGCGGTCCGCAATTGGCCAGCTTCCTGCGGCACCTACCTGCGAAATACCATCTTTATACTGCGCTGCGGTAGCATAGGTTGGTAGCGTAGCCTGAATGTATTCCGGGCTGGCGTAACGGTAGCTCAATTGCAGCATCCGGTCTTCATCGCGGCGATACTCCAGCGACGAGCTGCTGTTAGCGATATTATTCAGACGGGTGTCATACTGCACCCCGCCGCGCAGACCCCAACGGTCAGAAATACGCCAGTATGTATCGCCTGCCCACACCAGCGAACCTGTTTTGTTGTCTTTCTCCCAGTTAATGTTGTCATCACCGGTACGGGACTCGGTGAAATAGTAGATTTGACCAACAGAAACGTTAAAACGTTCAACCGCCGCTTCATCATAAATGCGGGTTGTGACGCCGGTAGTAACCTGGTTTGCTGACGCGATACGGTCCAGACCGCCATAAGTGCGATCGCGGAACAGCCCGCTGTAGTCGGATTGCAGCAGCGAGGAATCGTAGTTGTTGATATGGCTCTGATCGCGATACGGCACATACAGATACTGAGCGCGCGGCTCCAGCGTCTGGGTGTAGCCCTCTGCCCAGTTCATATCACGTTCAAAGACCAGTTTTCCGTCCGTTTTAAATTGCGGCATAACGCGGCTAACGGACTCTTTATAGTTGGTGTTATCGATATTGCTCTGCTGGTAGTGGGTCGCCAGCATTTTCACTTCGGTATTCAGGCTGCTCCAGGCGTTGGAAACGGGCAGACTGAGCGTAGGTTCCAGATGTACACGCGTCGCTTCAGGCAAACTCGAATTGGTGTTGGTAAATTTCACCGCCTGGCCGTAAGTACGGAAATCAAACGGACCAAGATCGTTGTGATACCAGTTCACGTCCACCTGGGGTAGCGCAGCGTACGAGTTACTGTTCTGGCGGTTAAAAACCTGGAACTGTTTGGTTGTCACTGTGGCATTGAAATTTTCTACTCCATAACCCGCACTGAAAATCTGCGTGGCATAGCCGTCAGTACTAGAACCATATTTTGACGTAAAATCGTTAAAATAATGCGGATCGCTGACTTTGGTGTAGTCAACATTGAAACGCCAAACCTGATCCATTACCCCGGCATGTTGCCAGTAAAATAGCCAGCGGTGACGTTCCCCTTCGGTCGGGTATTCATCCTGGAACACTTTGTCTGAAGGCAGGTAATCGAACTCAATAAGGCCAGCACCTGCCTGCGTCAGATAACGGAATTCGTTTTCCCACTGCACGTTGCCACGTTTATGGATGTAGTGCGGCGTGATCGTCGCATCCATATTTGGCGCAATGTTCCAGTAGTAGGGCAGATAGAACTCGAAATAGTTCGTCGTGCTGTACTTGGCATTGGGGATCAGAAAACCTGAGCGGCGCTTGTCACCGATAGGTAATTGCAAATACGGGCTGTAGAACACCGGCACCGGGCCGAGCTTAAAGCGCGCATTCCAGATTTCTGCAACCTGCTCCTGGCGATCCTGAATAACTTCACTGCCGACAACGCTCCAGGTGTTTGAACCAGGCAGGCAAGAAGTAAACATCCCATTGTCCAGAATGGTGTAGCGGTTTTGTCCACGCTGTTTCATCAGATCGGCGGTGCCGCGCCCCTGACGACCCACCATCTGGTAATCACCTTGCCAGACATTGGTATCTTTGGTGTTCAGGTTTGACCAACCTTTAGGACCTTTCAGGATGACCTGGTTATCGTCATAGTGCACATTACCGAGTGCATCCACTGTGCGAACCGGGTCCGTCTGACCTTCTGGCTGCTGCTGATGAAGCTGCACCTCATCGGCCTGCAAACGGCTATTTCCCTGATTAATATCGACATTGCCGGTAAAAACGGCATCGTCAGGGTAGTTGCCTTTTGCGTGATCGGCATTGATCGTCACCGGCAAATTATTGGTGTCGCCCTGTACCAGGGGGCGGTTGTAGCTGGGAACGCCAAGCATACACTGCGAGGCAAGATCGGCTGCCATCCCCTGCTGGCTGTAAAGGGCAGAGCCAATCATGGTGGCCAGGAGGGTGGGGATACGTTTTTTCATACGTTGTATTTGTTGTTCCGTCATCTGTGGCTTTACGCTGGCAAACGGTCTGAGACTAACTTACTCGCCTTTGCAACGCTAGTTTTAATCCTGCCCGCGTTCGAGCCAGGGGGAGAAGACTGCGCCTGTGCATGGCATAGAATGACGGGTATGATAAAGCAAATTTTAGCCGACGGCATGACGATTTGGGGAGTATATGCAGTATTGGGGAAAAGTGGTTGGTGTTGTCATCGCTCTTTTCATGGGCGGCGGCTTTTGGGGCGCGGTTCTTGGGTTGTTAGTCGGGCACTTTTTTGACAAGGCGCGCAGCCGAAAAATGGCGTGGTTTGCCAACCAGCGCGAACGTCAGACGCTCTTTTTCGCCACCACCTTTGAGGTGATGGGGCATCTAACCAAATCGAAAGGCCGGGTGACCGAGGCGGATATCCAGGTGGCCAGCTTGTTTATGGATCGCTTAAACCTGCACGGTGAGTCGCGCAGCGCAGCGCAGCAGGCGTTTCGCGTCGGCAAGACGGATAATTACCCGTTACGCGACAAGATGCGTCAGTTTCGCAGCGTCTGCTTCGGACGTTTCGACTTGATTAGGATGTTTCTGGAAATTCAAATCCAGGCGGCCTTCGCCGATGGTTCTTTGCACCCCAGCGAACGTGAAGTGTTGTACGTTATCGCCGAGGAGCTGGGTATTTCGCGTCTGCAATTCGATCAGTTTTTGCGCATGATGCAGGGCGGAGCGCAGTTTGGCGGTGGTTATCAGCATCAGCAGCAAGCGGGTGGTGGTGGCTGGCAGCAGGCGCAACGTGGACCGACGCTGGAAGATGCCTGTAATGTGCTGGGTGTGAAGCCGTCGGACGATGCGACCACCATCAAGCGTGCCTACCGTAAGCTGATGGGCGAGCATCATCCGGACAAACTGGTGGCGAAAGGGCTGCCGCCGGAGATGATGGAGATGGCGAAACAAAAAGCGCAGGAAATTCAGAAAGCTTACGAGCTGATTCGCGAGCAGAAGGGTTTTCGCTAACGTTGTAAAGGTTCCCCGGGCGCAAAGCCGGGGAACCTTTTAAAAATCGACCGGTGCTTTAAATGTCATGCTATTGCCAAATGCCGGATGGGTGATGGTCAGCGTCTCTGCATGCAGCAGCAAACGCGGTGCCATAGCCAGCGCTTCTGGCGTGGCGTAAAAACGGTCACCGAGGATCGGATGTCCTAACGCTAACATATGCACGCGTAACTGATGCGAGCGCCCGGTAATCGGCTTCAGACGCACGCGAGCGGTGCCATCTTCCTCATACGCCAGCACTTCATACTCGGTCTGCGCCGCTTTGCCGGTTTCAAAACACACTTTCTGCTTTGGTCTGTTCGGCCAGTCGCAAATCAGCGGTAAATCTACCAGCCCTTCGGCTTTTTCCGGATGACCCCAAACGCGTGCCAGATACTGCTTTTTCGGCTCACGTTCGCGGAACTGGCGTTTTAACTCACGCTCGGCATCTTTGGTCAGCGCCACTACAATCACACCGCTGGTCGCCATATCCAGGCGGTGTACGGATTCAGCCTGCGGGAAGTCGCGCTGAATACGCGTCATCACGCTGTCTTTATGCTCATCCAGACGCCCTGGCACCGACAACAAACCACTGGGCTTGTTGACGACCATAATGTGCTGATCCTGATACAGAATCACCAGCCAGGGATCCTGCGGCGGATTGTAGGGTTCCATCAGCATTGCGGGCTCCGTTATTGGTGCGTCACGACAATCAAACGCAGCGCATCAAGCCGCCAGCCCGCCTGCGCCAGGCTTTCCATCACTTGCAGACGGTTGCTCTCAATGGCGGCAAGTTCGTCGTCGCGAATGTTCGGGTTAACCGCTTTTAATGCTTCCAGACGCGCCAGTTCTGCCGACAGCTTTTCATCCGCTTCGCTGCGCGCGGCCTCAATCAGTTCGCGTGCTGCCGTTTCCACCTGCGCTTCACCTTTTTGCAGAATGGTGTAAACCTCCTGCTGAACCGCGTTTACCAGCTTGCTGCCAGTATGGCGATTCACTGCGCTAAGTTGGCGGTTAAAGCTTTCGAACTCCACCTGGCCGGCGAGGTTAGTGCCGTTTTTGTCCATCAGCAGGCGGATCGGCGTTGATGGCAAGAAGCGATTAAGTTGCAGCTGTTTCGGTGCCTGCGCTTCCACTACGTAAATCAGCTCCAGCAGCAGCGTACCGACTGGCAGCGCTTTGTTTTTCAGCAACGAAATGGTACTGCTGCCGGTATCACCAGAAAGGATCAGATCCAAACCATTACGAATGATCGGGTGTTCCCAGGTGACAAACTGCGCATCCTCGCGTGAAAGCGCGACGTCACGATCAAAGGTAATGGTGCAGCCATCTTCCGGCAGGCCCGGGAAATCCGGCACCAGCATATGATCCGATGGCGTCAGGACGATCATGTTTTCACCGCGATCGTCCTGGTTAATACCAATGATATCGAACAGGTTCATGGCGAAGGCAATAAGCGCGGTGTCGTCGTCCTGCTCGGCAATGCTTTCGGCCAGCGCCTGCGCTTTTTCACCGCCGTTAGAGTGGATCTCCAGCAAGCGGTCGCGGCCTTGTTCCAACTGCGCTTTCAGCGCGTCATGCTGCTCACGGCAGGTTTTGATCAGCTGATCAAAACCGTCAGTATCTTCCGGTGCTGCCAGGTAATTAATCAGATCATTGTGGACGCTATCGTAGATAGTGCGCCCGGTCGGGCAGGTGTGCTCAAAGGCGTCCAGCCCTTCGTGATACCAGCGCACCAGCACAGACTGCGCGGTTTTTTCCAGATAAGGCACATGGATCTGAATATCGTGCGCCTGACCAATACGATCCAGACGGCCGATGCGCTGCTCCAGCAGATCCGGGTTAAACGGCAGATCGAACATCACCAGATGGCTGGCGAACTGGAAGTTACGCCCTTCAGAACCGATTTCCGAGCACAACAGGACCTGCGCGCCGCTGTCCTCTTCACCGAACCACGCCGCTGCGCGGTCGCGTTCAATGATTGACATACCTTCATGGAACACCGCTGCACGGATACCCTCGCGTTCACGCAGCACCTGCTCCAGTTGCAGCGCGGTGGCGGCTTTGGCGCAAATCACCAGCACTTTTTGCGAGCGGTGGCTGGTGAGATAGCCCATCAGCCACTCAACACGTGGGTCGAAGTTCCACCATGTACCGGTATCACCTTCAAATTCCTGATAAATCTGCTCCGGGTAGAGCATATCGCGAGCGCGCTCTTCCTGACTTTTACGCGCACCCATGATGCCGGAGACTTTAATCGCCGTTTGATACTGCGTCGGCAGCGGTAGCTTAACGGTGTGCAGCTCGCGTTTCGGGAAACCTTTTACACCGTTACGGGTGTTGCGGAACAGCACACGGCTGGTGCCGTGTCGGTCCATCAGCATGGAAATCAGTTCCTGGCGCGCGGCAGTCGCGCCGTCGCGATCGCTGTTGGCGGTTTGCAGCAGCGGTTCGATATCCTGCTCGCCCACCAGATCGCTCAACATATTTAGGTCATCGTTACTCAGGCGTTCGCCCGCCAGCAGCAGGGCAACGGCGTCGGCGACCGGACGGTAATTTTGCTGCTCTTCAACGAACTGGACGAAATCATGGAAACGGTTCGGATCCAGCAAGCGCAGGCGTGCAAAGTGGCTCTCCATTCCCAACTGTTCCGGGGTGGCGGTCAGCAGCAGAATACCCGGTACGCGCTCAGCAAGTTGCTCAATCGCCTGATATTCACGGCTGGCTTCGTTTTCGCTCCACACCAGATGGTGCGCTTCGTCGACCACCAGCAGATCCCATTCGGCATCGCACAGATGCTCCAGGCGCTGCTTGTTACGGCGCACGAAATCGAGCGAGCAAATCACCAGTTGCTCGGTCTCGAACGGGTTGTCGGCATCGTGCTGCGCTTCGGCGTAACGTTCATCATCAAACAGGGCGAAACGCAGGTTGAAGCGGCGCAGCATTTCGACCAGCCACTGATGTTGCAGGGTTTCCGGCACCACGATCAGCACGCGATCAGCTGCACCAGAAAGTAACTGTTGGTGCAGGATCATCCCGGCTTCGATGGTTTTTCCAAGACCCACTTCATCTGCCAGCAATACGCGCGGGGCATGGCGACGGCCCACATCATGCGCGATGTGCAACTGGTGCGGGATCAGGTTGGTGCGCTGGCCACGCAAGCCGCTCCACGGCATACGGTACTGTTCACTTTGGTATTTACGCGCGCGAAAACGCAACGCGAAGCGATCCATTCGGTCGATCTGCCCGGCGAATAAGCGGTCTTGCGGCTTGCTGAATACCAGTTTGCTGTCGAGCAACACTTCGCGCAGGATGACATTGCTTTCCTGCGTGTCCAGGCGTGTGCCGGTGTAAGCGAGCAGCCCGTTTTCCTCTTTTACGTCTTCAATTGTGAGCTGCCAGCCATCATGGCTGGTCACCGTATCACCGGGGTTGAACATCACGCGGGTAACCGGGGAGTCGCTGCGAGCGTACAGACGGTTTTCACCCGTAGCCGGAAAAAGGAGGGTGACCGTGCGCGCATCCATTGCGACGACTGTGCCAAGTCCGAGTTCGCTTTCCGTGTCGCTAATCCAGCGTTGACCAAGTGTAAAGGGCATAAATGAACTCTATATCTCAAATTGCAGGCAATAGTTCGTCACCGCCTGAAGGCAGGCGGGCGTACAAAATTTGGGGCCAGAAAAAGGAAGGGCGCTATGGTAAAGGAAGCAATCCCTTTCGTCACTATCTATACCTGCTGTCTTTCACGCCGCTCGCGGTGGAAAGCCGAAATGGCCAGGGTATAGCGGTAATGTTGCAAGCCGGGAAACGCGACATGTAAACCTCAAAAGAGTCCCAGTTGCCCTGTAAGTAGTGTAGCAAAATCGTCGTCAATGAAAGGCAGAATTCCCTCGGCAACCGGCTGCAATTGTTTACTCAGGTAGTGATCGTAATCGAGTGGCGAGTGCTGGTAGTCGACCGGTTCCGGCCCGCCGGTGGTCCAGACATACTTGATGGTGCCGCGGTTCTGGTACTGCGCCGGGCGGCCACGCTTGCGGTTCTCTTCATCCGCCAGGCGTGCAGCGCGCACGTGCGGTGGCACGTTACGTTCGTACTCCGAGAGCGCCCTGCGCAGGCGCTTGCGATAAATAAGCTGATCATCGAGTTCGCCCGCCATCAGGCTGGCAATGGTTTCGCGGACATAGTCCTGATAAGGCTCGTTGCGAAACACCCGCAAATAAAGCGCTTGCTGGAACTGTTGAGCCAGTGGTGTCCAGTCTGTACGCACGGTTTCCAGCCCCTTAAACACCATGCGCTGGCTCTCGCCTTCCTGAATCATCCCGGCGTAACGCTTTTTGCTGCCCTGTTCGGTGCCACGAATTGTAGGCATCAGAAACCGGCAAAAATGGGTTTCAAACTCCAGCTCCAGCGCGCTCTCCAGTTGCTGACTTTTAAGATGCGCCGACCACCAACCATTGACGTGCTCGACCAGCGCGCGGCCAATACGCGCGGCATCCTCTTCGCTGTGGGCTTGCTTTAACCAGACGAAGGTGGAGTCGGTATCGCCATAGATAACGTCGTAGCCCTGCGCTTCAATCAACGCTTTGGTTTGGCGCATGATTTCGTGGCCACGCATGGTGATCGACGATGCCAGTCGCGGATCGAAAAAGCGGCAGGCGCTGGTGCCGAGCACACCGTAAAACGCATTCATGATGATCTTCAGCGCTTGCGACAGCGGCTTGTTGCCGTGACGTTTGGCCTCATCGCGCCCGTGCCAGATCTGCCCGACAATCCCTGGCAGGCAGTGTTTTTCACGCGAAAACCACGCGCCGAGAAACCCCTCGGTGCTGTGCGTGTTATCCGGCTGCGCCATGCCTTCAACAAGACCGACGGGGTCGATCAGGAAGGTGCGAATAATAGACGGGTAGAGGCTTTTGTAATCCAGCACTAGCACCGAGTCATACAGGCCGGGGCGCGAATCCATCACATAACCGCCGGGGCTGGCCTGCGGCGGCACGCCACCGAGATTGGGCGCGACATAGCCTGCGCGGTGCATGCGCGGGAAATAGAGGTGGCTGAATGCCGCCACTGAGCCGCCGTGCCGGTCAACGGGCAAACCGTTCACCGTGGCGCGCTCCAGCAGAAACGGCATGATCTCCGTCTTGTGGAAGATGCGCGTGACCAGTTCGCAATCTTTCAGGTTATAGGTGGCGAGCGCGGGTTTGTCCTCGGCAAAGCGTCGGTCTATTTCATCCATGCGATCCCACGGGTTATCAATCGCTTTGCCTTCGCCAAGCAGCTCTCTGGAGACGGTTTCCAGCGAGAATGAGGAAAATTTCCAGAACGCGGATTTCAGCGCCTCAATCCCATCGATAATCAGCCTGCCGGTGGCCTGCGCGAAAAATACACCATTCTTAAAGCCGTGCTCGCGCCACTCCAGTTCGCTGCCGTTGCGCCCGAGCGTCAGCGGCACGCGGTAGCGTTCGGCGCTTTTTTGCAGCACGCGCAAATCGAATTGCACGACGCTCCAGCCAATAATCACATCGGGATCGTGTGTGGCAAACCAGGCGTTGAGTTTTTCCAGCAGTTGCGGGCGGCTGGCAACATACTCCAGCTCAAAATCCAGCTCCTGGGCGTTATCGCTCTCCGGCCCGAGCATATAAACCGTGCGCTGCCCACAACCTTCAAGGCCAATGCAGTAAAGCTCGCCGTGGCGGCTGGTTTCGATATCCAGCGACACCCATTTCAGCGGCGGGCGGTAGTGCGGGCTAGGTTTCAGCCGCGCCTCAACCAGCGCAGCACCCTGCGGTGTGCCATCGACCCACACCGGCGCGGTGATAAAGCGCTCCATCAGAAAGCGTTCCGGCGGGCGGATATCGGCTTCGTAAACGGTGATGCCGTCATCGCGCAGCATTTTTTCAATGCGCATCAGTTGGCGATGAGCACGGCAGTAAAGGCCATACACCGGCTGGCGGTGAAAGTCGCTCAGGTTCAGCGGCGTTAAGCGCCACTGTTTTTCGCCGCGCAGCAGCCGTTTTGCTTTTTCCACCTGCGAGGCGGGAATAAAGGCGACCGACTCCTGTGGCGGCAGCGTGACGCGCAGCGGGCCGTTATCCGTCGCCAGCCAGAACTCCACCTCAGTCCCGGTGGGGGTATCCCGCCAGTGTCGGGTTAAAATAAAACCTTCTCGCGCCTGCGCCACAGCCGTCTCTCATAAAACAAAACCAGGCGAGATTATAGCCTGGTTTGTTGTTATGTGCTGTGGTTTTATACAGCTATTGGCCGTAGTAAGCCTTCGCGCCGTGCTTACGTAAGTAGTGTTTATCCAGCAGCGTTTGTTGCATTGCGGGCAGTTGTGGGGCGAGCTGGCGACAGAAAATGCCCATATAGGCCACCTCTTCCAGCACGATGGCGTTATGTACCGCGTCATCGGCGCTTTTACCCCAGGCAAACGGGCCGTGAGAATGCACCAGCACGCCGGGCATCTGCGCCGGATCGATACCTTTTTTCTCAAAGGTTTCGACAATCACATTGCCGGTTTCCCACTCGTATTCGCCGTTGATCTCCTCATCGGTCATCTTACGGGTACAGGGGATCTCGCCATAAAAATAGTCGGCATGCGTAGTTCCCGTAGCCGGGATCGGCTGACCGGCCTGCGACCAGATGGTGGCGTGGCGCGAATGAGTGTGCACAATGCCGCCGATGGTCGGAAACGCCTGGTACAGCAGACGGTGAGTCGGCGTATCGGAAGAGGGTTTTTTCGTACCTTCAACCACTTCGCCGGTAGTAATGTTGACGACCACCATATCGTTAGCGGTCATGATGCTGTAATCGACGCCAGAAGGTTTAATCACCATCAGACCGCTTGCACGGTCAACGGCACTGACGTTGCCCCATGTCAGCGTGACCAGGTTGTGTTTTGGCAGCGCCAGGTTGGCTTCCAGCACCTGCTGTTTCAATGCTTCTAACATGCGTTCCTCCAGGAAAGTGGCCTGCCGCAGCAGGCCGGGTGTTCCCTGTTAACGTTTTGAACCGTAATAAACTTCGTTCCAGCGCAGCGCGTCTTTAAACGCGGGCAGGCGGGTGTCGTTGTCGATAACCGTCAGCTCAAGATCGTGCAGCTCGCTGAACTGGCGCATATCGTCCAGCGTCAGCGCCTGGCTGAAGACGGTGTGGTGCGCGCCACCGGCGAGGATCCACGCTTCAGAGGCGGTCGGCAGGTCCGGCTGCGCTTTCCACAACGCGTTAGCGACCGGCAGTTTCGGCAGATCGTGCGGGGTTTTCACTGCGTCAACGCAGTTCACTAACAGGCGGAAACGATCGCCTAAGTCGATCAAGCTGGCATTAATCGCCGGGCCAGTTTTGGTGGAGAAGATCAGGCGCGCCGGATCGGCTTTGCCGCCGATGCCGAGGAACTGCACATCCAGCGTCGGTTTTTCGTCGATAGCGATAGAAGGGCACACTTCCAGCATGTGCGAGCCAAGCACCAGATCGTTGCCGTGCTCAAAGTGATAGGTGTAATCCTCCATAAAGGAGGTGCCGCCGTTCAGCCCGCCGGACATCACTTTCATGATGCGCAGCAGTGCCGCGGTCTTCCAGTCGCCTTCACCGGCAAAACCGTAGCCTTGCTGCATCAAGCGTTGTACCGCCAGGCCTGGCAGTTGTTTCAGACCGTGCAGATCTTCAAAGGTGGTGGTGAATGCATGGAAACCGCCCTCTTCGAGGAAGCGTTTCAGGCCCAGTTCGATGCGTGCGGCATCAAGCACGTTCTGGCGTTTATCGCCATGAACCTGCGCGGCAGCCGTCAGGCGGTAGCTGCTTTCATACTCATCAACCAGCGCGTTGACATCGCCATCGCTAACGGCGTTCACCACTTGCACCAGATCGCCTACGCCCCAGGTATTGACCGAGAAACCGAACTTGATCTGTGCCGCCACTTTATCGCCGTCAGTCACCGCCACTTCGCGCATGTTGTCGCCGAAACGCACCACTTTCAGCTGGCGAGTATCCTGTTTAGACACCGCCTGGCGCATCCAGGCACCGATACGTTGATGCGCGTGGTGATCCTGCCAGTGACCGGTCACCACACTGTGCTGCTGGCGCATACGCGCACCGATAAAGCCGAACTCGCGGCCGCCGTGCGCGGTCTGGTTGAGGTTCATAAAGTCCATATCGATGCTGTCCCACGGCAGGGACGCATTGAACTGAGTATGGAACTGCAGCAGCGGCTTATTAAGAATCGTCAGGCCGTTAATCCACATTTTCGCGGGTGAGAAGGTATGCAGCCATACC
Source organism: Kosakonia quasisacchari (assembly GCF_004331415.1). Classification (GTDB taxonomy): domain Bacteria; phylum Pseudomonadota; class Gammaproteobacteria; order Enterobacterales; family Enterobacteriaceae; genus Kosakonia; species Kosakonia quasisacchari. Next base: position 146,132 of record NZ_SJOP01000005.1, on the reverse strand, counting down.
ACCATCCCGGCGCATTTGTCGTCGTAGTTGGCGTCGCGGCAAATGTGAGTAATCTCATCCGGCGAGGTGCCCAGCGGTTTCAGCACCAGTTTGCAGGGGAGTTTCGCTTCCGCATTGAGGGCGTTAACCACCTGTTCGGCGTGCTTCGTCACTTGTTTCAGGGCTTCCGGCCCATACAGGTGCTGGCTGCCAATGACGAACCACACTTCATAATTGTCGAAAATAGTCATGATCTTGTCCTTAATGGGTTAACGCGGCCTGCGAGACTGTCGCGGCTGAAGGGAGATAGTGTTGCTCGGCACTCTTCGCCCACTGCTGATAGCGGCGATAGAGGCGTTCAAACTGTTGTGCCTGCGCGGTAGGTTGCAGGGTTTTTTCGATGGCGCTGGCCATTTTCAATTGCGCAGTCGGGATATCGGCATGCACTTGTGCTGCGACGGCGGCGAAAATCGCCGCACCCAGCGCGCAGCACTGTTCAGATTCAACCACCTGTAATGGGCGGTTCAGCACATCGCAGCAGGCCTGCATTACGCCGAGGTTTTTACGCGCGATACCGCCGAGCGCCATCACGTTGTCAACGGCAATGCCCTGTTCGGTGAAGCACTCCATAATGGCGCGTGCGCCGAACGCGGTGGCCGCAATCAGCCCGCCAAACAGCGCCGGGGCGTCGGTGGCGAGATTCAAATCGGTAATCACCCCTTTCAGGCGCTGGTTGGCGTTTGGCGTACGGCGGCCGTTAAACCAGTCCAGTATCACTGGCAGGTGTTCAAGCGACGGGTTTTTCACCCAGGCATCGGTCAGGGCGGGTAAAAGCTGTTTCTGGCTGGCTTTGATCTGCGCTTTCAGCTCCGGATGCTGCTGCGCCAGCTGTTCCAGCGGCCAGCCAAGGACGCGGCCAAACCAGGCATAAATATCACCAAAGGCGGATTGCCCGGCTTCGAGGCCGATAAAGTCCGGCACCACGCTGCCATCGACCTGGCCACAAATACCTTTCACCGCGCGTTCGCCTACGCTCTGTTTGTCAGCAATCAGAATGTCGCAGGTCGAGGTACCAATGACTTTCACCAGCGTATTGGGTTGTGCTCCCGCGCCGACTGCGCCCATATGGCAGTCGAACGCGCCGCCGGAGATCACCACCGATTCGGATAATCCGAGACGCTGCGCCCACTCGGCAGTCAACGTGCCGACGGGTAAATCGGCGGTATAGGTGTCGGTAAACAGCGGCCAGTTGAGGTGTTTATTGATGATGGGATCAAGTTCATCAAAGAACGTGGCGGGCGGCAGGCCACCCCAGCTTTCATGCCACAGGGATTTATGCCCGGCGCTGCAACGGCCACGACGGATCGCTTCCGGGCGTGTAGTGCCGGAGAGCAGGGCGGGAACCCAGTCGCACAGTTCGATCCATGAGGCCGCGGCTTGTGCTACGGCACTATCGGCGCGGGTGACGTGCAGGATTTTTGCCCAGAACCATTCGCTGGAGTAAATGCCGCCAATGTAACGCGAATAGTCGGTTTTACCTGCGGTGTGGCACAGGCGCGTGATGGCTTCTGCCTCTTCAACGGCAGTGTGGTCTTTCCACAACACAAACATCGCGTTCGGGTTGTCGGCAAATTCAGGGCGCAACGCCAGCACGCGGCCTTCAGCATCGATCGGCGCGGGTGTTGAACCGGTGCTGTCGACGCCAATGCCTTTGATCTCGGCGCGTTGTGCGTCGCTCAGTTGTGCCAGCACATTTTTCAGCGCCGCTTCCATCGACTCGATGTAATCGCGCGGGTGGTGGCGAAATTGGTTATGTGGCGCATCGCAATAACGCCCTTCCTGCCAGCGTGGATACCACTCGACGCTGGTGGCGATCTCCGCCCCGGATGTACAGTCTACCGCCAGCGCACGTACTGAATCGCTGCCGAAATCGAGGCCAATTGTGATTGCCATGTATCTTGCTCCATGAAGAATAACCGTTAGAAAAACGATAGTGAGCGGCGGCAAAAACCGTCAGGCAGGATCCGCTAATCTTATGGATTAAAATGCTATGGCATTGCAAAGTGTGACGCCGTGCAAAAATTCGATGTGGACATTTCTGCCACCTTTATAGACACTTCCGTTATCCCTTTTTACCCTGTTCAAAGGCGTTAAAAAGGCGTAATTGCTTTTGTCTTGCGGGATTGGACAATTGCCGTGTTTACGCCCGTTGTCTACGGGCCGTTGAGGAATGACGGGATTCTCAATATGGACAATTGGTTTCCTTGCCGAGCACGGGAGTATTGCGTTTATGGCTGAATCACAGAACGATCCACTGCTGCCTGGATACTCGTTTAATGCGCACCTGGTGGCGGGGCTGACCCCCATTGAAGCGGACGGTTATCTCGATTTTTTTATCGACAGGCCACTAGGCATGAAGGGCTACATCCTTAACATCACCGTGCGCGGTGAAGGCGTCGTGATGAACCACGGCAAGCAGTTTGTTTGCCGCCCTGGCGATATCCTGCTTTTCCCGCCGGGAGAAATTCACCACTATGGCCGCCACCCCGACGCTACCGAGTGGTATCACCAGTGGGTTTACTTCCGCCCACGCGCTTACTGGCATGAGTGGTTGAACTGGCCAACGCTGTTCGCACAAACCGGTTTTTACCGCCCTGATGATGCCCATATGGAGCGTTTTCGTGAGCTTTTCGCGCAAATTATCGACGCCGGGCAAAGCGTGGGGCGCTATGCGGAGCATCTGGCGATAAATCTGCTGGAACAGTTGCTATTGCGGCGCATGGAAGCGATTAACGAATCGCTGCACCCGCCGCTGGATAACCGCGTGCGCGACGCCTGCCAGTACATTAGCGATCACCTGGCGGATAACCATTTTGATATCGCAAGCGTCGCGCAGCACGTTTGCTTGTCGCCTTCGCGGTTATCACACCTTTTTCGTCAGCAACTGGGGGTAAGTGTGCTGAGCTGGCGCGAGGATCAGCGCATCAGCCAGGCAAAATTACTGCTTAGCACTACGCGAATGCCGATTGCAAGCGTTGGGCGCAATGTTGGCTTTGACGATCAGCTCTATTTCTCGCGGGTTTTTAAAAAATGCACTGGTGCCAGCCCCAGTGAATTCCGCGCGGGATGTGAATAAAAAGTAAAGAATGGCAATGAAAGGTTCTGCAATGTGACATAACCGGTAAAATTTTCAGATAATTGAAAGCTTGACGCTCGCGGATGACCTCCGGAGAATCCAGCGTTCATTCTGAACAGGACACCTTATGGAAGCGCTGCTGGAACACTTCATTACCCAATCCGCCACGTACTCGCTAGTGGCGATTATGCTGGTGGCGTTTTTTGAGTCGCTGGCGTTAGTCGGGTTGATTTTACCCGGTACGGTAATGATGGCGGCGCTCGGCGCGCTGATCGGCAGCGGTGAAGTGAACTTTTGGCATGCGTGGTTGGCGGGGATTGTTGGTTGCCTGCTCGGCGACTGGATCTCCTTCTGGCTGGGCTGGCGTTTTAAAGGCCCGCTGCACCGCTGGTCGTTTATGAAAAAGAACAAAGCGCTGCTGGACAAAACCGAGCACGCGCTGCATCAGCACAGCGTATTTACCATTCTGGTTGGCCGTTTTGTCGGGCCGACACGCCCGCTGATCCCGATGGTCGCCGGTATGCTGGATCTGCCTATCCGCAAGTTTTTGCCGCCGAACATCGTTGGCTGCCTGCTATGGCCGCCGTTTTACTTCCTGCCGGGTATCCTGGCCGGTGCGGCAATTGACATCCCCGCCGATATGCAAAGCGGCAACTTCAAATGGCTGTTGTTGCTGACCGCGCTGCTGCTGTGGCTGGCCTGCTGGTTGTGCTGGCGGTTGTGGCGTGCGGGAAAAGCTGGCGTCGATCGTTTGACAAACTACCTGCCACGTCGCCGCTTGTTATGGCTGGCACCGGGCACGCTGGTCATCGCCGTCGCTGCGGCGGTTGCGCTGGCGCAGCACCCGTTGATGCCAATTTATCTCAACATCTTAGGCAAAGTTGTTCGCGGTCACTGACCATGAATTCCCAGCAAGCCAGATGCGGACGATTTGCCGCTGAGCAGTGCATCCGTGTTGCCATCCCATGCGATGCGCCCGTCGGCAATCACCAGCGAACGTGCGGCAATCCGCGCTGCATCCTCCACGCTGTGCGACACCATCAAAAGCGTTAACTGCTGGCGGCGGCACACTGCCTGTACCAGCGCGAGCATCTCCTGGCGCAGCGCCGGGTCGAGTGCGGAAAACGGTTCATCAAGCAATAACACTGGCTGTTCACGCACCAGGCAACGCGCCAGCGCCACACGTTGACGCTGACCGCCGGAAAGCTGCTCCGGCAGGCGCGCCAGCAGTGACTCCAGCCCCATCGTTTCGGCGATCTGCTCAAGTTTATGCTGCTGGTCACTGTTCAGCTTCAGGCCCGGATTTAACCCCAGCCCGATGTTTTGCCGCACGGTGAGATGAGTAAAGAGATTATTTTCCTGAAACAGCATCGATACCGGGCGCTGCGACGGCGTGGTATGCGTGTGATTTTTGCCGTCGATGGTTATCGTGCCGCTGGCGGGGGTGAGAAACCCGGCAATCAGGTTTAGCAGCGTGCTTTTTCCCGCGCCGCTTGGGCCGAGAACGGCAATCTGCTCGCCCTGGGTAACAGAGAGGGAAAAGCGCATTGGCAGATGGTGATAAAGCCAGGTGACATCAGTCAGTGTTAGCATGGCGGCCCGGAAGTTTTTCAATCACAGTGAATAAGAAAAAGCACAGCAGCAGCAGAATGAGCGCGGTAACCGCACCGTCCTGGCTGCGGTATGAACCAATTTGCTGATAGAGATAAAACGGCAGCGTGCGAAAGTCGTCATTACCAAATAACGCGACCACGCCAAAATCGCCAATCGACAGCACACAGGCAAACGCCAGCGCCTGTGCCAGCGGGCGTTTTAGCGCGCGTAATTCGACGACGCGCAGGCGCTGAAAACCCTGCATTCCCAGCGACTGGCACAGCATGCTGTAGCGGGAAGTGAGGTCACGCATCGGGTTTTCCAGCACTTTCAGCGCATAAGGAATGGCCATCAGCGCGTTAGTGAAAATAACAATGCCATCGGCGGAAGCGGGCAGGCCAATGCTGTTATTGAGTAGCAGAAAGAAGCCAGTCGCTAGCACGATCCCCGGCATCGCGAGGATCAACATACCGCTGATTTCCAGCGCTTGCCCGGCCATGGTTTGCTGACGAGCGCGTAATTCCCGGCTGCTCCACAACAACATCATGGTCAGCACAACGCACAATAGCCCTGCGCCCAATGCGATGCGCAGTGACGTCCACACCGCTTGCCACAACACTGGCTCTGCCAGCACTTTCACCAGGCTCAGATTAAGGCCATCAATAATCACCGCCAGCAGCGGCGGCAGCAGTAATAACAAGGCCAGCACAATCAGCGTGATATCCGCCACCCGGCTCCATCGCCGATCTTCCGGGTTACGCCAGCCTGTAATGTGATGGCTGCCCACGGCGATCGCTTTGCTCATGCGCTGGCTCAGCAGCACCAGACCGAGACAGCAGATCATCTGGATCAGCGCCAGCATTGCCGCGCGGGCGGGATCAAAATCGAAGCTGAGCGCCTGGTAGATAGCCAGTTCAATGGTGGTGGCCTGCGGCCCGCCGCCCAGCGACAGCACGGTGGCGAAACTGGCGAAGCAGAGCATAAAAATCAGCGCGGCGACCGGTGGGATCTGGCGGCGTAACCATGGCCACTCGACAAAGCGGAAGAACGCCCAGCCGCGCATACCGAGTTGCGCGGCCAGTTGCCGTTGCTCACCGGGGATCTGCTCCAGCGTTTGCAACAGCAGGCGCGAGGCCATCGGCAAATTAAAAAAGACATGCGCCAGCAGAATGCCCTGCAAACCATACGGCGAGAACGTCCACTCCAGACCCAGCGCGTGCCAGAGCGTTGCCAGCCAGCCCTGGCGGCCATACACGCTGAGAATGCCGAACACGGCGACCAACACCGGCAGGATCAAGGTCATGGCGCACAGACGCAGTAATGCGAGACGGCCTGGGAAACGCCGCCGATAAAGCGCGCGGGCAAGAAAAATCGCCGGTACGACAGAGAGCAGCGCCGAAAGAAACGCCTGCCAGAAGGAGAAACGCACGACATGCCACAGATAGCTGTCTTGTAAAAAATCAGCCAGCCCGCTGAACGGGGCGTTTTGCCACAGCGCCAGAAACGCTGCCAGCGCCACCGCCACCATCAGTGTGGCGGTGGTGAGGCCGGGCAGCAGCCAGCCAGCAATTAGCGGCTGACGGCGCGTTGCCATGCATTAATCCATGTTGCGCGCTGGTTCGCGACTTCCTGCGAAGAGTATTCCAGCGAGGGTTGCGGTTTCACCAGTTGGTCAAAGCCCGCAGGCAGCGTCACATTGGTGACCGGATACATCCAGTTACCGCTCGGGATGGTGTTCTGGAAAGCGGGCGACACCATAAATTTCAGGAATTTTTCCGCCAGTTCCGGCTGTTTGCTGGCAGCGGTGCGGGCAGCGACTTCGACCTGCAAATAGTGGCCTTCGCTGAAATTCGCTGCCGCGTAGTTATCTTTTTTCTCTTCAATGAGGTGGTAAGCCGGAGACGTGGTGTAGCTCAGCACCAGGTCGCTTTCGCCTTTCAGGAACAGGCCGTACGCTTCGCTCCAGCCTTTAGTGACGGTGACCGTTTTAGCTGCCAGCTTCTGCCAGGCTTGTGGCGCGTTGTCGCCATAGACTTTCTGCATCCACAGCAGCAGGCCGAGGCCCGGTGTGCTGGTGCGCGGATCTTCGTAGATAACGCGCCATTTCTGATCGCTTTCCACCAGTTCCTTCAGGCTTTTCGGCGGGTTTTTCAGCTTGTTTTTATCATAGACAAACGCGAACCAGCCGTAATCGAAAGGCACAAAGGTGTCGTTCTTCCAGCCGCCAGGTACGTTAACCGCGTCGGTAGCAACGCCGCTTTTGGCGAACAGTTTGGTTTGTGTCGCAGCTTCCAGCAGGTTGTTATCCAGCCCCAGCACCACGTCGGCTTTGCTGTTTTTCCCTTCCATACGCAGGCGATTAAGCAGCGAAACGCCATCTTCCAGCGCCACGAATTTCAGCTCGCAGTTGCAGTCGCGTTCAAAGGCTTTTTTTACCGCAGGCCCAGGACCCCAGTCGGCAGAAAAAGAGTCGTAGGTGTAAACGGTCAGTACGGGTTTTGCAAAAACAGGCGCTGCAATCAGCAGCAGGAACGGCAGTGATTTTTTTAACACTTTGCACCTCAAAATGGGTGGCAAAGGATTTTGAGAGGTAGCCTCAAATCCCTTCGCCGGCGTTATCCGGATCAGGTTCGACGGGTATTTTCTCAGCACACGCGCATGGCGTAGCACCCCGTTGAGAACGCCGCTATTGTAATGATTTGGTAAAAAATGCGAAAGCCTTATGGATCCGGTGGCGCAAACCAGGCGGATTTAAAGTCGAACCAGCCCAGCGTGTTCATACGCAGTCCACGCATGGTGCGCTGCCCCTGAATCCTCAGCCAGTGGTGGATCAGCGGTACGATGGCTTTGCTGGCGAGCAATTGTTGCGACCAGACGGCAAGATTCATCTCCCCGTTGCGCCATTTTGCTGCATCCGCCTGCCAGTCAATCGGAATGCAGTGCTGTAGCAGCGGTACTTCGTAGAGGTTCGCGAACACCGAGAAATCCAGCGGTAGTGTGAAATTAGCGCTGTTGAGCCAGATATCGCTTTCGGCGTCGCCCCGGTGCCATTCGTCGTAATCCACTTCCTGCACGATGAGCTTCACGCCGTGTTCAGCGAGCAGCGTGCTCATGGTGCGTGAAAGCGCCTCGTGTTCATTGTGTTCGCGATAGAACGTAATTGTCAGCGTTTCCAGACCCGCCGGTTTTTCGCCTCCTCCGGGGCGCGCGTGGTGCCAGCGCGGCAGCAGACCATAAGCCGGGAACCAGTAGCGCTGATACTGCTCATTGGCGTGCCACAACAAATTGGTAGGGGAGAGCACATGGCTGACCCACTCTCTGACCGCCGGGTTCGCGCCACGGCTGGATCGTGCATCAAACAGCAGGTAATAACAGCCTTCTTCAAGGCGGCTTTCCACCGCTTTTTCGCCGTCGGTTGGCCCTTCAAGCGTCAGGCCATTGGTCGGCTCGTCGTTGAGATCGGGCAGCACCCAAACGTTAACTTCATCGATTAAGGCGCGAAACCCGAAGTAGTCATCAAAGGCGTGGATTTTCAACTGGTTGCTCGTATTGCGCGTTACGGCATAAGGGCCGGTGCCAATCGGCTGGCTGGCGAAGTTACTCATCGAGTTCCACTCGCGCGGCAAAATCATGGAGGGAACATGACCCATTAACCACGGTAACCAGTTATCCGGCTGGCTGAGGTGAATATCCAGCGTCCACGGCGTTGGCGAAAGCACTTCGCGGATATGCGAGTAGAGCGGCAAGGCGTTCGCGCGCTCGAGGGAGGCAATCACATCGCTCATTTCCAGCTCGCGGCCGTGATGAAAGTGAATGCCGGGGCGCAAATAAAAACGCCAGTGCAAAGGGGAAATGAGCTTCCAGTGGTGAGCGATATCTGCTTCCAGTTCCCCGTTTTCCTCATTTATGCGCGTCAGCGCACTGAAGATTTGCCGCGCCATATGGGTTTCGGAACGGCGCAATGCGCTACCTGGTAGCAGGTTGCGCAGCGGACGGTAGTAAAGCACTCGCAGGATATGCCGCCCCTGGCGAAAGCTCCGACCGAGATGCGAAACCAGCATCTGGCGCACGGCTGTTTTATCCCCGACCAGTTGCACCAGTTGATCAATGCGATCTTGTTCTAGCAGGTCTTCGGCGCGCTGTTGCTGGAGTGCCAGGCCGGTATAAAGGAAGGTGAGTCGCGAACGTTTGCCGCGGCCCGCTTCCGCATCCCACGTCAGCCAGCCACGCTGTTGCATGGTGTTAAGCAAGGTGCGCATATGGCGGCGCGAACAGCTAAGCAGCTCCGCCAGCTCGTTGAGCGTGGTTTCTTGTGACTTCCCATCGCAGCATTGCCACAGACGGATGAACTGTTGTTGCAGGCGGCCAGACGACATAAAAGGGGAACTCCTGACAAAAACTCAGCAATTTATTTATCCCTATATTAAGCCAATACTTCTCTGCGATGAAAGCGAGGAGGTCATATGCAGAGATCATCCATACGACGGTTTTATCTGGACTATTTTCGCGCCACGCAGGATGCGTGCTGGCTCGCCCGCCTGAGCGTACGGCAGCGCCTGAAAATGCTGGAAGAACTGATGCAGTGGGAAGTGACAACGCCGGTCTCGAAAGACTGAATCGCCGACATCATGTGTGACTGAGTATTAAGTGCGAATGCACCCGCCAGCAAAACGTTTTTTGCTGGCTTTTTTCGTTTATGCTGGCAGCCGCATTTTTCGCTTTCACTTTTTCCCGCTTTAACAAGGAAATGCTCATGCTCGGATTAATGACGATGGGACGCCGGCTTAATGGTGTTTACATCGCTTTTATGATCGTCGCCTTTATGATGGGAGTGGCCGGAGCGCTACAGGCGCCGACGCTCAGCCTTTTTCTGAGCCGGGAAGTGGGCGCCGAGCCGTTCTGGGTTGGGCTGTTTTATACCGTCAACGCCATTGCCGGGATCGTTGTCAGCCTTGGGCTGGCAAAGCGATCCGACAGCCAGGGCGACAGGCGCAAGTTGATCCTCTTTTGTTGTCTGATGGCAGTGGGCAATGCGCTGTTATTCGCCTTTAACCGCCACTACCTGACGCTTATCACCTGCGGTGTGCTGCTGGCGTCGCTGGCGAATACCGCCATGCCGCAGCTTTTTGCGCTGGCGCGCGAGTATGCGGACAGTTCCGCACGCGAAGTGGTGATGTTCAGTTCTATCATGCGTGCGCAGCTCTCACTGGCGTGGGTGATTGGTCCACCATTGGCCTTTATGCTGGCGCTTAATTACGGCTTTACGGCAATGTTTTCCATAGCTGCCGGGATTTTCGTTATCAGCCTGGCGCTGGTGGCGTTCTGGTTACCTTCGGTGGCGCGCGTTGAGCAACCCGCCGATGTTGTGGTGACGCAGGTGAGCGGCTGGAGCAATAAAAATGTGCGCATGCTGTTTATTGCCTCTACGCTGATGTGGACCTGCAACACCATGTACATCATTGATATGCCTTTGTGGATTAGCCTTGAACTGGGACTGCCGGACAAACTGGCCGGGATTTTAATGGGCACGGCGGCGGGGCTGGAGATCCCGGCGATGATCCTGGCCGGGTATTTTGTCAAACGCATTGGCAAACGGCGCATGATGGTCACCGCTGTCGCAGCGGGCGTGCTGTTCTACCTTGGCCTGAACTTTTTCCATAGCCAGGTGGCGTTACTGTTCCTGCAACTGTTTAATGCGGTGTTTATCGGCATTATTGCCGGGATTGGCATGCTGTGGTTTCAGGATTTAATGCCGGGGCGGGCAGGTTCGGCGACAACGCTGTTTACTAACAGTATTTCGACTGGCGTGATCCTGGCTGGGGTGATTCAGGGGGCACTGGCGCAAAGCTATGGCCACAGCTCGGTTTATATCGGCATTGCGATGATTTCTGTGGTGACGCTGTGGCTGACCAGCCGCGTCAAAGACGTTTAAGCGTAAAATGCAACCTGCACAGCAAGCGGGGTTGATTTCGCCCTAAGGCATGCTGAAAAGCTTAAAAGAAGACCTCCAGAGACAGTCAGTCCCCGCCAAAATCCGCTAATAATGCTATCTACAGAATTAGTGATGAGTGAGCAATAAAAAGGCCCGGAAACCGGGCCTTGAGTGCGTTAATTCATAAAGGCGGGCTGTTTGTTTTCGTAAGCGGCGATAGCATCGTCGTGCTGTAACGTCAGTCCGATGCTGTCCAGACCGTTCAGCATGCAGTGGCGACGGAAGGCGTCAATCGAGAAGCGGTAAGACTTGCCGCCCGCTTTCACCTCTTGTGCTTCCAGATCCACCTCAAAGGTAATGCCCGGATTGCTCTGCACCAGCGCAAAGAGTTCATCCACCTCTTTATCGCTCAACGTTACCGGCAGCAGCTGGTTGTTAAAACTGTTGCCGTAGAAGATGTCGGCGAAACTTGGCGCAATCACCACTTTGAAACCGTAATCGGTCAGCGCCCACGGTGCGTGTTCACGCGAAGAACCGCAGCCAAAGTTTTCCCGCGCCAGTAAAATCGACGCGCCTTTGTATTGCGGGAAGTTCAGTACGAACTCCGGGTTCGGCTGCTGGCCTTGGTCATCCAGAAAACGCCAGTCGTTAAACAGGTGCGCACCAAAACCGGTGCGCGTAACCTTCTGCAAAAACTGCTTCGGGATAATGGCGTCGGTATCAACGTTTGCAGCATCCAGCGGAACGACCAGGCCGGTATGTTGGGTAAATTTCTCTGCCATGGTGTTCTCCTTACAAGCTGCGAATATCAGTGAAATGACCGGTTACGGCAGCAGCAGCGGCCATCGCCGGGCTGACCAGATGCGTGCGTCCACCGCGACCCTGGCGGCCTTCAAAGTTACGGTTACTGGTCGATGCGCAGCGTTCGCCCGGATTCAGGCGATCGTTATTCATGGCCAGGCACATGGAGCAACCCGGCAAGCGCCATTCAAAACCGGCTTCAATAAAGATCTTGTCCAGACCTTCGGCTTCGGCCTGTGCTTTCACGGGGCCGGAACCAGGCACTACCAGCGCCTGCACACCCGGTGCGACTTTGCGCCCTTTGGCGATTTCCGCCGCTGCGCGCAAATCTTCAATGCGCGAGTTAGTGCAGGAGCCGATAAAGACTTTATCAATAGCCACTTCAGTCAGCGGCACACCGGCTTTCAGCCCCATATAGGCCAGCGCTTTTTCCGCAGAGGCCCGCTCAACCGGATCGGCGAACGAGGCTGGATCGGGAATAATGTCGGTCACTGAAATGACCTGGCCTGGGTTGGTGCCCCAGGTCACCTGCGGGGCGATCTCTTCTGCCTGCAGGGTTACGACGGTGTCGAAAACCGCGCCTTCGTCAGTGTGCAGGGTTTTCCACCAGGCGACCGCATCATCAAAGTCTTTGCCCTTCGGCGCGTGCAAACGGCCCTGCACATAGTTAAACGTGGTTTCATCCGGGGCCACCAGACCGGCTTTTGCGCCCATCTCAATCGCCATATTGCACAGCGTCATCCGGCCTTCCATGCTCAGCGCACGAATGGCGTCACCGCAAAACTCAACGACGTGCCCGGTTCCGCCGGCGCTGCCGGTTTTACCAATGATCGCCAGCACGATATCTTTTGCGGTGATCCCTGGTGCTGCCGTGCCTTTGACTTCAATCTTCATGGTTTTGGCGCGACCCTGTTTCAGGGTTTGCGTCGCCAGAACGTGTTCCACTTCCGATGTCCCGATACCGAAAGCCAGCGCGCCAAATGCGCCGTGAGTTGCGGTGTGGGAATCGCCGCAAACAATGGTCATGCCCGGCAGGGTGATGCCCTGTTCTGGCCCCATCACGTGGACGATGCCCTGATACGGGTGGTTCAGGTCATACAGTTCAACGCCGAATTCGTTGCAGTTTTTGATCAACTCCTGCATCTGAATACGCGCCATCTCGCCGGAAGCATTGATATCTTTGGTTTGCGTCGAGACGTTGTGATCCATTGTTGCGAACGTTTTACCCGGCTGGCGCACCGGGCGATGGTGCGCGCGCAACCCGTCGAACGCCTGCGGTGATGTCACTTCGTGCACCAGGTGGCGGTCGATATACAACAGCGGGGTTTCGTTCGGCGCTTCATAGACCACATGGGCGTCAAACAACTTTTCGTACAAGCTCTTAGCCATGATTACACCCCTTCGGCGACATAACGAGCGATGATGTCGCCCATCTCATCGGTACTGACAGCGGCTGCGCCACGGGACAAGTCGCCGGTGCGCACGCCTTCTTCTAATGCACGATTGATAGCGCCTTCGATGGCGTCAGCTGCGTCGCCTGCATTCAGGCTGTAGCGCAGCAACAGCGCCAGTGACAGGATCTGCGCAATCGGGTTGGCAATATTTTTCCCGGCGATATCCGGCGCGGAGCCGCCTGCCGGTTCATACAGACCAAAACCTTGTTCGTTCAGGCTGGCAGAAGGCAACATGCCCATCGAACCGGTGATCATGGCGCACTCATCGGAAAGAATGTCGCCGAACAGGTTGGAGCACAGCAGCACGTCAAACTGGGATGGATCTTTAATCAGCTGCATGGTGGCGTTGTCGATATACATGTGCGTCAGCTCAACGTCCGGGTATTCCCCGGCGATTTCGTTGACGATCTCGCGCCACAACAGCGAGGTTTGCAGCACGTTGGCTTTATCAATTGAGTGCACTTTTTTGCGGCGTTTACGCGCAGATTCAAACGCGATACGCGCAATGCGCTCGATTTCAAAACGGTGATAGATTTCGGTATCAAATGCCTTTTCATGCTGGCCGCTGCCTTCGCGGCCTTTCGGTTGACCGAAGTAGATGCCGCCGGTCAGTTCACGCACGCACAGAATGTCGAAGCCGTTGGCGGCGATGTCTTCGCGCAGCGGACAGAATGCTTCCAGCCCCTGATACAGTTTTGCCGGGCGCAAATTGCTGAACAGTTTGAAGTGTTTACGCAGCGGCAGCAGTGCGCCGCGCTCCGGCTGTTGCGCCGGGGGCAGATTTTCCCATTTCGGGCCGCCGACGGAGCCGAACAGAATCGCATCGGCTTGTTCGCAGCCTTCAACCGTGGCCTGCGGCAGCGGATTGCCGTGACGATCGATGGCAATGCCGCCGACATCATAATGGCTGGTGGAAATACGCATACCAAAACGGTTACGCACGGCTTCCAGGACTTTCAGGGCTTGTGCCATCACTTCCGGGCCAATACCGTCACCCGGCAGCACAGCAATATGGTAATTCTTCGACATCACACGGTTTCCTTGTTGTTCTCTTTGTTCTGAGCCTGGCGTTGCAACTCTTTTTCAACTTCGGCGGCGCGCCAGATGTTGTTCAGCACGTGCACCATGGCTTTGGCGGAGGATTCCACAATATCGGTCGCCAGACCGACGCCGTGGAAGCGGCGGCCGTTGTAGTTTGCGACGATATCAACCTGACCCAGTGCATCTTTGCCCTGGCCTTTGGCGCTCAAATCATATTTCACCAGTTCGATGTCATAGGCCGTCACGCGGTTAATGGCCTGGTAGACCGCATCGATCGGGCCGTTGCCGTTGGCGGCTTCGGCTTTGATCTCGTCGCCACACGCCAGCTTCACGGACGCGGTGGCGATATCGTTGGAACCGGACTGCACGCTGAAGTAATCCAGGCGGAAATGTTCTGGCTCTTCCTGCTGTTTATTGATGAATGCCAGCGCTTCCAAATCGTAATCAAAGACCTGGCCTTTTTTATCCGCCAGCTTCAGGAAGGCGTCATACAGGTTATCCAGGTTGTAGTCGGCTTCTTGGTAGCCCATCTCTTCCATGCGGTGTTTCACTGCCGCGCGGCCGGAACGGGATGTCAGGTTCAACTGAACCTGGTTCAGACCGATGGATTCCGGGGTCATGATTTCGTAGTTTTCGCGGTTTTTCAGCACGCCATCCTGGTGAATACCAGACGAGTGGGCGAATGCGCCGGTGCCAACAATCGCTTTGTTCGCCGGAATCGGCATATTGCAAATCTGACTGACGGTCTGGCTGGTGCGCCAGATTTCATGGTGATTGATTTGGGTGTGCACGTTCATGATGTCTTTGCGCACTTTAATTGCCATGATCACCTCTTCCAGCGAGCAGTTACCGGCGCGTTCGCCGATACCGTTCATTGCGCCTTCTACCTGGCGCGCGCCGGCATGCACTGCGGCGATGGCGTTGCCCACGGCTAAGCCTAAGTCGTCATGGGTGTGAACAGAGATAATGGCTTTATCGATATTCGGTACGCGTTCGTACAGCCCGGAGATGATATTGGCGAACTCGAACGGCATGGTGTAGCCGACGGTGTCCGGGATATTGATGGTTTTCGCACCGGCGTTGATGGCGGCTTCAACGACGCGCGCCAGATCGTCGATCGGGGTGCGGCCTGCATCCTCACACGAAAACTCCACGTCGTCGGTATAGTTGCGAGCGCGCTTAACCATGTAAATGGCACGTTCAATCACTTCATCCAGCGTGCTGCGCAGCTTAGTGGCGATATGCATCGGCGAAGTGGCGATGAACGTGTGGATACGGAACGCTTCGGCAACTTTTAACGACTCTGCTGCAACATCAATATCTTTTTCGACGCAGCGGGCGAGGGCGCAAACGCGGCTGTTCTTCACCTGGCGCGCAATGGTTTGTACGGATTCAAAATCGCCCGGGGACGAGACCGGAAAACCCACTTCCATCACATCGACGCCCATACGCTCCAGCGCGAGGGCGATTTGCAGCTTCTCTTTCACGCTCAGGCTCGCCTGTAACGCCTGTTCACCATCACGTAATGTGGTATCGAAAATAACGACTTGCTGGCTCATGGTTTAGGTCCTTTTTCTCTTAGGTCGCCTCGCTACGAGCATAAAAAAACCCGCGCCAAGGCGCGGGTTCTTAGTCTTAACTGGAAGGACGATTCAACTCAGAATGTCGCCCACCGGTCTACCGCGCACGAGAGATGCGTTTAGTAGTAGTAGACCAGCGAAACCGACGTTGCGAATCATGAATCATGCTCCAGGTGAATGCGATATGCTTTTAGTGGTACTGGATACGTCAGTTAATGTCAACCCCTCGTCTGAAAAGCGTGGCTGGAGAGCGCCGATTATTTTGTTGCGCTTTAGTTAATAATTCTGTCTGCGTGACGGAAATGCGTTTTTCATGCTTGCAAGTGGCCGTTTGTATCGGGCGCAATGCATTATTTAAAGTCTTCCACAAACGCGAAGCGAATTCTCGATTGATATGTTCAGAAAAAAAGAGGTAGAGATATATTTTTATTGAGATTACAGAATGTTTGCCAACGTAAAAATATATGAAGAGAACCACTCATTTAAGGTGAAATATAAAATTTTCATTCGCCACGAAAATAAAACAGGAGCTTTATATATTCCTAATTTGTCACACCACACTTCTAATAATGCTATATGCGTGATAAATCATCTTCCTGAATATTATTATTACGCAGGTCGAGGGAGCTCATGATGACGACGGATTGCAAAATGCCTGGGGAAGACGTTTATAATCAGCACGTTAATGAAGAGGGGAAACCGCAGTTACGTTCTGTCGATCTCAATTTACTGACTGTTTTTGATGCAGTTATGCAGGAGCAAAATATCACCCGCGCGGCACATACTCTGGGAATGTCGCAACCCGCAGTAAGTAATGCTGTGGCGCGGCTTAAGGTCATGTTTAATGACGAACTTTTTGTTCGCTATGGTCGTGGGATCCAGCCAACTGCACGTTCGTATCAACTCTTTGGCTCTATCCGCCAGGCGCTGCAACTGGTGCAAAATGAACTGCCCGGTTCCGGGTTCGATCCGCTGAGTAGTGAACGCATATTTAATCTGTGTGTTTGTAGCCCACTGGATAATCTTTTAACGTCAGCGATTTACAACAGCGTGGAAAAAATCGCCCCCGGTATTAATTTGGTGTTTAAATCCGATCTTAATCACAGTACCGAGCATCAGCTGCGTTATCAGGAAATTGAGTTTGTGATTGGCTACGAAGAGTTTCGCCGACCGGAATTTTCGTGTATCTCGCTATTTAATGATGAAATGGTGTTGGTCGCCAGCCACCAGCATCCCCGCCTCAATACGCTTACCACAGAAAACGCCGTCTTCAGAGAACAGCATGCGGTGGTTTCGCTGGACAGGTATGCCTCATTTAGCCAGCCATGGTATGACAGCGTAGATAAACGCAGTTGCATTGCTTACCAGGGGATGGCGCTAACCAGCGTATTAAGCGTGGTTTCACAAACACATCTGGTGGCGATTGCTCCGCGCTGGTTAGTGAAGACATTTGCTGAAGGGCTGGATTTAGAGATGCTGCCGCTACCGTTAGATCTCAAGAACCGCACATGTTATCTCTCCTGGCACGAAGCCGCGGGCAGAGATAAGGGCCATCAATGGATGGAAGAACTTCTGGTGTCGGTGTGTAGCCATTAACCATTGGGCAGAATCATCCAGCGGTAAAAATGCTTGGTTATTCTGCTCTGTTTTTTTCTGGCAGTATTTTGTCCTGATTTAAGTCTGTCGCAATGACAGACGATGTTGCAAAAATGGATCAATTACTGGACAACTTCGTATTCGGATGATGAATGGTCATCGTCTTTGCTTATCACAGATGTTTCCACCAATTCTGAGTTTTTGACCTCGTTTTTTCACTTTTGCACAGGGTTCGCCGCAAGAGCTTGCTAATTGCCTGCCAGATTTTGAGCGGTTATGGTAACTGCCATTCATAATCAGAGTGCAGGGATTTCCTGTTCTGAACAGAGAGCGACCGCGCGGAAATGATTTTCGCCGCCAGTCGACAAACGTAAGCCTGGAGGCAAAGCATGGAGATGTTGTCTGGAGCCGAGATGGTCGTCCGATCGCTTATCGATCAAGGCGTAAAGAAAGTATTCGGCTATCCCGGAGGCGCGGTTCTTGATATCTACGATGCCCTGCATACGGTCGGCGGTATTGAACACGTGCTGGTTCGCCATGAGCAGGCGGCAGTACATATGGCCGATGGGCTGGCACGTGCGACGGGCGAAGTGGGCGTGGTGCTGGTCACTTCCGGCCCCGGTGCGACCAACGCCATCACCGGCATCGCCACGGCCTATATGGATTCTATTCCGCTGGTGGTGCTCTCCGGTCAGGTTGCAACGTCGCTGATTGGCTATGATGCCTTCCAGGAGTGCGACATGGTGGGCATCTCCCGCCCCGTGGTTAAGCACAGTTTTTTAGTCAAGCAAACGGAAGATATTCCCGGTGTATTAAAGAAAGCTTTCTGGCTTGCCGCCAGCGGTCGTCCTGGACCGGTAGTGGTGGATTTGCCGAAAGACATTATGAACCCGGCCAATAAGCTGCCTTACGTCTGGCCGGAATCTGTCAGTATGCGTTCCTATAACCCGACAACCCAGGGACATAAAGGGCAGATTAAGCGCGCATTACAAACGCTGGCGGCGGCGAAAAAGCCAGTGGTCTATGTTGGTGGTGGTGCGATCAACTCAGCCAGTGAAGCGCCATTACGACAGCTTGCTGAAAAATTGAATTTGCCGGTGGTCTCTTCATTAATGGGGCTGGGAGCATTTCCTGCTTCCCACCGCCAGGCGCTCGGCATGCTGGGTATGCACGGTACTTACGAAGCCAATATGACGATGCACCATTCGGACGTAATCTTTGCCGTTGGCGTGCGTTTTGACGATCGCACCACCAACAATCTGGCGAAGTATTGCCCGGATGCGACGGTGCTGCATATCGATATCGATCCCACATCCATTTCCAAAACCGTGCAGGCAGATATCCCGATTGTTGGCGATGCGCGACTGGTGCTGGAACAGATGCTGGATTTGCTGGAGCAAGAAGAGTATCCGCAGCCGTTAGATGAGATTCGCGACTGGTGGCTGCGCATCGATCAATGGCGCGCCCGCCAGTGCCTGAAATACGATACGCAAAGTGAGAGCATTAAACCGCAGGCGGTGATTGAAGCGGCCTGGCGTCTGACAAAGGGCGAGGCTTACGTGACATCGGATGTTGGTCAGCACCAAATGTTCGCCGCGCTTTATTACCGCTTTGATAAGCCGCGTCGCTGGATCAACTCTGGCGGGTTGGGCACGATGGGGTTTGGCCTACCTGCGGCGCTCGGTGTGAAGATGGCGTTGCCGGATGAGACGGTGATTTGCGTAACCGGCGACGGCAGTATTCAGATGAACATTCAGGAGCTTTCTACTGCATTACAGTATGAATTGCCGGTGCTGGTGCTCAATCTGAACAACCGTTACCTGGGCATGGTGAAGCAGTGGCAGGACATGATTTACTCTGGTCGCCATTCGCAGTCGTATATGGAATCGCTGCCTGATTTCGCCCGTCTTGCGGAAGCTTATGGTCACGTTGGGATCCGCATTACGCGCCCGGATGAGCTGGAAGCGAAGCTGGCTGAAGCACTGGAGCAGGTGAAAAACAATCGGCTGGTGTTTGTTGACGTTACCGTTGACGGTAGTGAACACGTTTATCCGATGCAGATCCGCGGTGGCGGTATGGATGAGATGTGGTTAAGCAAAACGGAGAGAACCTGATTATGCGCCGGATATTGTCTGTGTTACTGGAAAATGAATCAGGCGCGTTATCGCGCGTGATTGGTCTGTTCTCTCAGCGTGGTTACAACATTGAAAGCCTTACGGTTGCGCCAACCGATGATCCTACATTATCAAGGATGACTATCCAGACCGTTGGCGATCAGAAAGTGCTTGAGCAGATCGAAAAGCAACTACACAAACTGGTTGATGTGTTGCGCGTCAATGAATTGGGGCAAGGCGCGTATGTTGAACGCGAGATTATGCTGGTGAAGATCCAGGCCAGCGGCTACGGGCGTGAAGAGGTGAAACGCAACGCGGAAATTTTCCGTGGACAAATCATCGATGTCACCCCGTCTATTTATACGGTTCAGCTTGCCGGAACCAGCGACAAACTGGATGCGTTTCTGGCGACGATCCGCGATGTCGCGAAAATCGTCGAAGTCGCGCGGTCTGGCGTGGTGGGTTTGTCGCGCGGTGACAAAATCATGCGCTGATCGTGATCGTTCTCTCCATTTATCAGCCCGGCCTCTTACGCCGGGCTTTTTTTTGCGAAATCATACGGAGCCCGATACAAAAGCGGTTGCCGCAGTGAGTATTCTGCGCTTAGATGTTATGGAAATTAACCTATATCCCTAAAAAGGTTATGGAGTGCATTATTTTAAGGGGCAATTGTGAAACTGGATGAAATCGCCCGGCTAGCCGGCGTCTCACGAACCACGGCCAGCTACGTCATTAATGGTAAGGCGAAGCAGTATCGTGTCAGCGACAAAACCGTCGAGAAAGTCATGGCGGTTGTTCGTGAGCATAACTACCACCCGAACGCGGTGGCGGCTGGGCTGCGAGCAGGACGAACTCGCTCGATTGGGTTGGTTATCCCCGATCTTGAAAACACGAGCTACACGCGCATTGCCAACTATCTGGAGCGCCAGGCGCGTCAGCGCGGCTATCAGCTTCTGATTGCCTGCTCTGAAGATCAGCCTGACAACGAAATGCGTTGTATTGAACATTTACTTCAACGGCAGGTGGACGCGATTATCGTGTCCACTTCGCTTCCGCCGGAGCACCCGTTCTATCAGCGTTGGGCTAATGATTCATTTCCGATTGTCGCACTGGATCGCGCACTGGATCGCGAACACTTCACCAGTGTTGTCGGTGCCGATCAGGACGACTCGGAAATGTTGGCGGAAGAGTTGCGTAAATTCCCGGCGGAGCGTGTGCTTTATCTTGGCGCTTTACCCGAACTGTCGGTGAGTTTTTTGCGTGAGCAGGGCTTTCGTACTGCGTGGAAAGACGATCCGCGCGAGGTTCAGTATCTCTACGCCAACAGTTATGAGCGGGAAGCTGCTGCACAGCTGTTTGAAAAATGGCTGGAAACCAATCCGATGCCGCAAGCGATGTTTATCACCTCGTTTGCCTTATTGCAGGGTGTCCTGGATGTGACGCTGCGTCGCGACGGCAAGCTGCCTTCTGATTTGGCAATTGCCACGTTCGGCGATCATGAATTGCTGGATTTCCTGCAATGCCCGGTGCTCGCAGTGGCGCAGCGCCATCGCGATGTGGCCGAACGTGTGCTGGAGATCGTGCTGGCAAGCCTTGATGAGCCACGCAAACCGAAAGCCGGGCTTAGCCGTATCCGCCGTAATCTCTACCGTCGCGGCATTCTTAGTCGGGTATAGTTTCGGATGAAAGGCAGCGAGAGCTGCCTTTTAAGTATTTACACTTTACCTTTAATCAAATTATTGTTGAGACTCTCCTAAGATAAATCTTTAATTTCCCAATGGCTGCTGTTAATTTATTTTGCCCATTCTTAAAAAACATTTTTAAAGGGTTATTGAGAAGTAACTTATCCCGATTTTTGTATTGAATTGTTACATCTAAAAAATGCCACGTGCATTGAATTAACGTTCATTTATCGCGTAGGGATTTTATCCCTGCTGAAATGCCGCCGCGCTATGGGCACGTTGATGTAACTGGTGCTGTTAACTCTCTTCAATATGTCTTAAAATGCCGCCCGCGTCGCAAACTGACACTTTATATTTCGCGCGCAGAAATTGAATGGTTTTAAACGCGCGTGCGCATATTCTGTTTTTTTTCTTGCAAATATTCATGACGTTAATTTGCCTCGTAAGCTGAGCACTATTTCACCGACGCAGATATTCACTGCAAATAAGGGATCTTTTGTTCTGGTTAGCCATTGCGCTAGCTTGACAAGCTTTTCCTCCGCTCCGTAAACTCCCTCAGTGGGGATTTGTGGGATAAAGTGGTGTAAAAGGGTCACTGGGGGTGAATCGGATATGTTCCGTGGCGCGACGTTAGTCAATCTCGACAGCAAAGGGCGGTTATCCGTTCCCACCCGATATCGGGATTTGCTGCAGGAGAATGCCTCCGGTCAAATGGTTTGTACCATTGACATCCGTCACTCATGCCTGCTGCTTTACCCTTTGCCTGAATGGGAAATTATCGAGCAAAAACTGTCGCGTCTGTCGAGCATGAATCCGCTCGAACGGCGCGTGCAACGTTTATTGCTGGGGCATGCCAGCGAGTGCCAGATGGATAGCGCCGGGCGTATTTTGATTGCGCCTGTTTTACGGCAACACGCCGGGTTAACGAAAGAAGTGATGCTGGTCGGGCAGTTCAATAAATTTGAGCTGTGGGATGAAACGACCTGGTATCAACAGGTCAAGGAAGATATCGACGCTGAGCAATCAGGTTCCGAAGCGCTTTCGGACCGGTTGCAGGATTTGTCTCTGTAATGATGATGGAAAATTTTAAACACACGACGGTGCTGCTGGATGAGGCCGTTAACGGCCTGAACATTCGTCCGGATGGCATTTACATCGATGGCACTTTCGGTCGCGGTGGCCACTCGCGCTTGATCCTCTCCCAATTGGGAGCGGAAGGGCGTTTGCTGGCGATCGATCGCGATCCGCAGGCGATTGCTGTTGCACGAACCATTGATGATCCCCGCTTCTCCATCATTCATGGTCCCTTTTCCGCGCTTGCTGATTACGTCAGCGAGCGTGACCTTGTTGGCAAGATCGACGGCATTCTCCTCGATCTTGGCGTCTCTTCACCACAGCTTGACGATGCGGAACGCGGCTTCTCCTTCATGCGTGATGGCCCGTTAGATATGCGTATGGATCCCACTCGCGGTCAGTCTGCCGCTGAATGGTTGCAAACCGCTGAGGAAGCCGATATCGCCTGGGTTTTGAAAACCTTTGGCGAGGAGCGCTTTGCCAAACGTATTGCCCGCGCCATTGTTGAGCGTAACCGCCTCGATCCCATCACCCGCACCAAAGAATTGGCGGAAGTTGTGGCGGCGGCGACACCGGTGAAGGACAAATTCAAACATCCCGCGACCCGTACCTTCCAGGCGGTGCGCATTTGGGTAAACAGTGAACTGGAGGAGATAGAGCTGGCGCTAAAAAACTCGCTAGGCGTACTTGCCCCGGGAGGGCGGCTTTCGATTATCAGCTTCCATTCACTGGAAGACCGCATTGTTAAACGCTTTATGCGTGAGCAAAGCCGTGGCCCGCAGGTTCCTGTCGGGCTGCCGATGACCGAAGAGCAACTCAGGAAACTGGGTGGTCGTCATCTGCGAGCCTTAGGAAAGTTGATGCCGGGTGAAGAAGAAGTGGCTGAAAACCCACGTGCCCGTAGTTCAGTTCTGCGCATTGCAGAGAGGACGAACGCATGATCGGCAGAGTGACAGAGACCCTGAGCAAAGTGAAGGGATCGTTAGGAAGCAACGAGCGCCATGCTTTGCCTGGCGTGATCGGCGACGATCTTTTGCGATTTGGGAAACTGCCACTCTGCTTGTTCATTTGCATCATCATGACGGCAGTGACGGTGGTCACTACCTCACATCACACGCGTTTATTAACCGCACAGCGTGAACAACTGGTTATTGAGCGCGACGCGCTGGATATCGAATGGCGCAACCTGATCCTTGAAGAGAACGCGCTCGGCGACCATAGCCGGGTTGAACGGATCGCCACAGAAAAGCTGCAAATGCAGCATGTCGATCCCTCACAGGAAAATATTGTGGTGCAGAAATAGAGATGAATAAGGAA
Organism: Kosakonia quasisacchari; assembly: GCF_004331415.1. Taxonomy (GTDB): domain Bacteria; phylum Pseudomonadota; class Gammaproteobacteria; order Enterobacterales; family Enterobacteriaceae; genus Kosakonia; species Kosakonia quasisacchari. The sequence continues at coordinate 122,833 of NZ_SJOP01000005.1, read as the reverse complement.
TCACGCAACGCATGAAAGCAGCGGCGAAAACGCTTAAACCGAAACGCCAGGAAGAACAGGCCAACTTTGTAAGTTGGCGTTTTGCGTTGCTTTGCGGTTGTATTCTGCTGGCGCTGACGTTCCTGCTCGGACGCGTTGCCTATCTGCAAGTTGTTAATCCGGACATGCTGGTGCGCGAAGGGGATATGCGTTCCCTGCGTGTACAGGAAGTTGCAACGTCGCGCGGGATGATAACCGACCGTTCTGGCCGCCCGCTGGCGGTGAGTGTGCCGGTGAAAGCCATCTGGGCGGACCCGAAAGAACTGCACGATGCGGGCGGCGTGACGCTGGATAATCGCTGGAAGGCGCTCTCTGACGCGCTGAATATGCCGCTCGACCAGCTTGCTTCACGCATCAATGCCAACCCGAAGATGCGCTTTATTTATCTTGCGCGTCAGGTCAACCCGGATCTCGGCGATTACATCAAAAAACTGAAGTTACCGGGTATTCATCTGCGCGAAGAGTCACGCCGTTACTATCCATCCGGGGAAGTGACTGCTCACCTCATCGGTTTTACCAACGTCGATAGCCAGGGCATTGAAGGCGTTGAGAAGAGCTTTGATAAATGGCTCACCGGTCAGCCGGGCGAACGCATTGTGCGTAAAGACCGCTATGGGCGCGTAATTGAAGACATTTCGTCTACCGATAGCCAGGCAGCGCACAATCTTGCCTTAAGCATTGATGAGCGTTTGCAGGCGCTGGTCTATCGCGAGCTGAATAATGCGGTGGCGTTTAACAAAGCAGAGTCGGGCAGCGCCGTGCTGGTGGATGTTAACACTGGCGAAGTGCTGGCAATGGCTAACAGCCCTTCCTACAACCCAAACAACTTCTCCGGTACGTCGAAAGACGCGATGCGTAACCGCGCCATTACCGACGTATTTGAACCGGGTTCCACCGTGAAACCGATGGTAGTAATGACCGCGCTACAGCGCGGCGTGGTGACGCCGAATACGGTGCTGAATACAGTGCCTTATCGTATTAATGGTCACGAAATCAAAGACGTGGCGCGATACAGCGAATTAACCCTTACTGGGGTCTTACAGAAGTCGAGTAACGTCGGCGTTTCTAAGCTGGCGTTAGCGATGCCCTCCTCAGCGTTAGTCGATACTTACTCACGTTTTGGACTGGGAAAAACGACCAATTTGGGGATGGTCGGGGAACGCAGTGGCTTATTTCCTCAAAAACAACGGTGGTCTGACATAGAGAGGGCCACCTTCTCTTTCGGCTACGGGCTAATGGTAACGCCGTTACAGTTAGCGCGAGTCTACGCAACCATTGGCAGCTACGGTATCTACCGCCCGCTGTCGATTACCAAAGTTGATCCGCCCGTTCCGGGCGAGCGCATCTTCAACGAATCCATTGTTCGTACTGTGGTGCATATGATGGAGAGCGTGGCGTTGCCTGGCGGCGGCGGGGTCAAAGCTGCTATCAAGGGTTATCGCATCGCGATTAAAACCGGTACGGCGAAAAAAGTTGGCCCGGATGGCCGCTATATCAATAAATACATTGCATATACCGCTGGCGTCGCGCCTGCCAGCCGCCCGCGTTTTGCGCTGGTGGTGGTCATCAACGATCCGCAAGCGGGTAAATACTACGGTGGCGCCGTGTCCGCGCCGGTCTTTGGTGCCATCATGGGCGGCGTTCTGCGCACCATGAACATTGAGCCGGATGCGCTGACCACGGGCGAAAAAAGTGAATTTGTAATTAATCAAGGCGAGGGATCAGGTGGCAGATCGTAATTTGCGCGACCTTCTCGCTCCGTGGGTGCCAATGCTACCTGCGCGAGCGCTACGAGAGATGACACTCGACAGCCGTGTGGCTGCATCGGGCGATCTTTTTGTGGCAGTGGTCGGTCATCAGGCGGACGGGCGTCGATATATCCCGCAGGCGATTGCGCAAGGTGTTGCTGCCATTATTGCTGAAGCGAAAGATGAAGCAAATGACGGTGAAATTCGTGAAATGCACGGTGTTCCGGTCATTTACCTCAGCCAGTTGAATGAGCGCCTTTCCGCGCTGGCCGGCCGTTTTTACGGTGAGCCTTCCGAGCAATTGCGTCTTATCGGCGTAACCGGGACTAACGGTAAAACTACGACCACGCAGTTACTGGCGCAGTGGAGCCAGTTACTTGGCGAAACCAGCGCGGTGATGGGCACTGTGGGCAACGGTCTGTTGGATAACGTCGTGCCGACGGAAAATACCACCGGATCAGCTGTCGACGTTCAGCATGTCATTGCCGGGTTGGTGGCGCAAAAAGCCACGTTTGCCGCGATGGAAGTCTCTTCCCACGGTCTGGTTCAGCATCGCGTGGCGGCACTGAAATTCGCCGCCAGCGTGTTTACTAATTTAAGTCGCGATCACCTGGATTATCACGGTGATATGACGAACTACGAAGCCGCGAAATGGCTGCTGTTCTCTTCTCATCATTATGGTCAGGCGATCATTAATGCCGACGACGAAGTCGGCCGTCGCTGGCTGGCCAAATTACCGGACGCCGTTGCGGTATCGATGGAAGACAATATCAACCCGGACTGCCATGGACGCTGGCTAAAAACCGTAAGCGTTGATTATCACGATAGCGGCGCGACGATCCGCTTTGCCTCCTCCTGGGGGGAAGGCGAAATTGAAAGCCGCCTGATGGGCGCGTTTAACGTCAGCAACCTGTTGTTGGCGCTGGCGACGCTGCTCGCGCTGGGCTACCCGCTGAGTGAACTGCTGAAAACAGCATCCCGTCTACAACCGGTTTGCGGTCGTATGGAAGTGTTCAGTGCACCGGGTAAACCGACCGTAGTCGTGGATTACGCCCATACGCCGGATGCGCTGGAAAAAGCGCTACAGGCGGCGCGCCTGCACTGTACTGGCAAGCTGTGGTGCGTGTTTGGTTGCGGCGGCGATCGTGATAAAGGCAAACGTCCATTAATGGGTGCGATTGCTGAGCAATTCTCTGATGTCCCGGTCGTGACCGATGACAACCCGCGCACCGAAGAGCCGCGCGCCATTATTAACGACATCCTCGCGGGCATGCTGGATGCGGGCCAGGCGCGCGTGGTGGAAGGCCGCGCGGAAGCGGTGACCAATGCCATCATGCAAGCCACAGAGAACGATGTCGTGCTGCTGGCCGGTAAAGGCCATGAAGATTATCAGATTGTTGGTACACGCCGTCTGGATTATTCCGACCGCGTAACGGCGGCACGTTTGCTGGGGGTAGTAGCATGATTAGTGTAATGCTGAGTCAACTCACCAGCACGTTACATGCGGAACTGCATGGTCAGGACGTTGTGATTGAAGCCGTAACCAGCGACACGCGTAAATTGACGCCGGGCTGCCTGTTTGTCGCGTTGAAAGGGGAGCGTTTTGATGCTCACGACTTCGCGGATAAAGCGAAAGAGGGTGGCGCAGGCGCGCTGCTGGTGAGCCGCAAACTGGATATCGACCTGCCGCAGTTAGTGGTGAAAGATACCCGCCAGGCTTTTGGCGAGTTGGCTGCCTGGGTTCGTCAACAAGTGCCGACGCGCGTGGTGGCGCTGACGGGTTCTTCCGGCAAGACGTCAGTGAAAGAGATGACCGCAGCCATTCTCAGCGAATGCGGCAATACGCTCTACACCGCAGGCAACCTCAACAATGATATCGGCGTGCCAATGACCTTGTTGCGCCTGACCAAAGAACATCAGTTTGCGGTGATTGAACTGGGGGCGAACCACCAGGGCGAAATCGCCTGGACTGTTGGGCTGACGCGCCCGGAAGCTGCACTGGTCAATAACCTCGCGGCAGCGCATCTGGAAGGTTTTGGCTCGCTTGCCGGTGTGGCGAAAGCGAAAGGGGAAATCTACACCGGTCTGCCGGCTAACGGTATTGCCATTATGAATGCCGACAACAATGACTGGCTGAACTGGCAGAGCATTATTGGCGATCGCAAAGTCTGGCGCTTCTCTCCCAATGCGGCAAACAGCGATTTTACCGCGACGAACGTGCATGTGACGTCGCACGGCACCGAGTTCACGCTGCAAACCCCAACCGGTAACGTGGACGTCACTCTGCCTCTGCCGGGTCGCCACAATATCGCCAATTCGCTGGCAGCAACAGCGCTGGCGATGGCGGTTGGCGCAAGCCTGGAGGCGGTAAAACGCGGGCTGGCAAACCTGAAAGCGGTGCCAGGGCGCTTATTCCCGGTTCAGTTGGGTGAAAACCAACTGCTGCTGGATGACACCTATAACGCCAACGTCGGTTCTATGACCGCCGCTGCGCATGTGTTATCTGAAATGCCGGGTTACCGGGTGATGGTGGTTGGCGATATGGCTGAGCTGGGTGATGAGAGCGAAACGTGTCACATCCAGGTGGGTGAAGCGGCGAAAGCCGTTGGCATCGATAAAGTTCTGAGCGTCGGCACGTTGAGCAAAGCGTTGAGCGCAGCCAGCGGCGTAGGCGAGCATTTTAACGATAAAGCGGCAGTGACAGCGCGCTTAAAAGCGCTTATCGCTGAGCAGAAAATTATTACTATTTTGGTGAAAGGTTCACGTAGCTCCGCCATGGAAGAGGTGGTACGCGAATTACAGGAGAACGGGACATGTTAGTGTGGCTGGCCGAACATTTGGTCAAATATTATTCCGGCTTTAACGTCTTTTCCTATTTGACGTTTCGCGCCATTGTCAGCCTGCTGACCGCGCTCTTCATCTCATTGTGGATGGGGCCGCGCATGATTGCCCGCTTGCAAAAACTCTCTTTTGGCCAGGTGGTGCGTACCGATGGCCCGGAATCGCACTTTAGCAAACGCGGTACGCCGACGATGGGCGGGATCATGATCCTGACCGCCATTGTGGTTTCCGTTGTGCTGTGGGCTTACCCATCCAACCCGTACGTCTGGTGCGTGCTGGTGGTGCTGGTGGGTTATGGTGCGATTGGCTTTGTCGATGATTACCGCAAAGTGGTGCGCAAAGACACTAAAGGGCTGATTGCACGCTGGAAGTATTTCTGGATGTCAGTCATCGCGCTGGGCGTAGCATTTGCGCTCTATCTGGCAGGTAAAGACACACCCGCGACAGAGTTGGTGGTGCCGTTCTTTAAAGATGTTATGCCGCAACTGGGCATGTTTTACATTCTGCTGGCTTATTTCGTGATTGTTGGCACCGGTAACGCGGTCAACCTGACGGATGGCCTGGATGGTCTGGCGATTATGCCGACGGTCTTCGTTGCCGGCGGTTTTGCGCTGGTGGCGTGGGCGACCGGCAACATGAATTTTGCTAACTACCTGCACATTCCCTATCTGCGTCACGCAGGGGAACTGGTGATTGTCTGTACGGCGATTGTCGGCGCAGGGCTGGGTTTCTTGTGGTTTAACACCTATCCGGCCCAGGTTTTTATGGGCGATGTCGGTTCACTGGCGCTGGGCGGCGCACTGGGCATTATCGCCGTGCTGCTGCGCCAGGAGTTCCTGCTGGTGATTATGGGCGGGGTGTTTGTGGTGGAAACACTGTCGGTCATTTTGCAGGTCGGTTCGTTCAAACTGCGTGGCCAGCGTATTTTCCGTATGGCGCCGATTCATCACCACTATGAACTGAAAGGCTGGCCGGAACCGCGCGTGATCGTGCGCTTCTGGATTATTTCGCTGATGCTGGTGCTGATTGGCCTGGCAACGCTGAAGGTACGTTAATCATGGCTGATTACCAGGGTAAAAAAGTCGTCATCATCGGTTTGGGTCTCACAGGCCTTTCCTGCGTGGACTTTTTCCTCGCACGCGGCGTCACGCCGCGAGTGATGGATACGCGCGTTTCTCCGCCGGGGCTAGATAAGCTGCCAGAGGCGGTGGAACGCCATCTTGGTAGTCTTAACGATGACTGGCTGCTGGCCGCCGATCTGGTTGTTGCAAGCCCGGGCATCGCGTTGGCGCATCCTTCCCTGAGCGCGGCGGCTGACGCTGGCGTTGAGATTGTCGGTGATATCGAACTGTTCTGCCGTGAAGCGCAGGCACCGGTTATCGCGATTACCGGTTCCAACGGTAAAAGCACCGTGACAAAGCTGGTCGGAGAGATGGCAACGGCTGCCGGAGTGAACGTCGGCGTCGGAGGCAACATTGGTCTACCTGCGCTGATGCTCTTAGATGACGCATGTGAATTGTATGTGCTTGAGCTTTCAAGTTTCCAACTTGAAACCACTTCAAGCCTGCACGCGGCGGCAGCCACCATTCTGAACGTCACGGAAGATCATATGGATCGCTATCCGTTTGGGTTGCAGCAATATCGTGCTGCCAAGCTGCGCGTCTATGAAAACGCGAAAGTGTGCGTAGTGAATGCCGATGATGCATTAACAATGCCGGTACGCGGCGCGGATGAACGCTGTGTCAGTTTTGGCGTTGATGTAGGCGATTACCACTTGAACCGCCAGCAGGGTGAAACCTGGCTGCGCGTAAAAGGGGAGAAAGTGCTGAACGTGGCGGAAATGAAACTGAGCGGACAGCACAACTACACCAATGCGCTGGCAGCGCTGGCACTGGCTGATGCCGTAGGTTTACCGCGCGCCAGCAGCCTGAAAGCGCTGACAACGTTTACCGGGCTGGCGCATCGCTTCCAGCTGGCGCTGGAGCATAACGGCGTGCGCTGGGTTAACGACTCGAAAGCGACGAATGTTGGCAGCACTGAAGCGGCATTAAATGGTTTACACATCGATGGCACGCTGCACTTGCTGCTCGGCGGTGACGGGAAGTCGGCAGATTTTTCTCCGCTGAAGCGTTATCTGGGCGGCGATCGCATCCGGCTTTACTGCTTTGGTCGTGATGGTGCGGAGCTGGCGGCGCTGCGCCCGGAAATCGCGGATCAAACCGAGACAATGGATCAGGCAATGCGGTTAATCGCGACGCGCGTACAGCCGGGCGATATGGTGTTGTTGTCTCCGGCTTGTGCCAGCCTCGATCAGTTTAAGAATTTCGAACAACGGGGCGATGTCTTTACCCGTCTGGCGCAGGAGTTAGGCTGATGCGTTTAACGCTCCCCCGCCCAAGAATGCCGCGCCTGCCAGGATTTAGCATCCTGGCGTGGCTGTTCGCGGCGTTAAAAGGCTGGGTTATGGGCTCGCGACAGAAGGATACCGACAGCCTGGTCATGTATGACCGCACGTTGCTGTGGCTGACGCTGGGTCTTGCGGCGATCGGCTTCATCATGGTGACGTCGGCATCGATGCCCGTTGGGCAACGTCTGACGGACGATCCGTTCTTCTTCGCCAAGCGTCACGCGTTGTATCTGTTCCTGGCGTTTTGTATGTCGATGGTGACGCTGCGGCTGCCGATGGATTTCTGGCAAAAATATAGCTCAGCAATGTTGATCGCCGCGATCATCATGCTGCTGGTGGTGCTGGTTGTGGGGAGTTCGATCAACGGGGCATCGCGCTGGATTGACCTTGGGCTGATGCGTTTTCAGCCTGCGGAGTTCACCAAGCTGTCGCTGTTCTGCTACCTGGCGAACTACCTGGTGCGCAAGGTGGACGAAGTGCGAAACAACCTGCGCGGCTTCTTAAAACCGATGGGCGTAATCCTTGTGCTGGCAGTATTGCTGCTGGCGCAGCCGGACCTCGGTACGGTGGTTGTGCTGTTTATCACCACGCTGGCAATGCTGTTCCTGGCGGGGGCGAAGCTGTGGCAGTTCATCGCCATTATCGGTATGGGGATTTCAGCGGTAGTACTGCTGATCCTTGCCGAACCTTATCGTATTCGACGCGTAACGTCGTTCTGGAACCCGTGGGAAGATCCTTTCGGCAGCGGTTATCAGCTTACCCAGTCGCTGATGGCGTTTGGCCGCGGTGAGTTGTGGGGCCAGGGCTTAGGTAATTCGATTCAGAAACTGGAATATCTGCCGGAAGCGCACACTGACTTTATCTTCTCCATTATCGGGGAAGAACTCGGTTATATCGGTGTGGTAGTGGCACTTTTAATGGTATTCTTCGTCGCTTTTCGCGCCATGTCTATCGGGCGTAAAGCGCTGGAAATCGATCATCGTTTTTCGGGTTTTCTGGCCTGCTCAATAGGTATCTGGTTTAGCTTCCAGGCACTGGTTAACGTTGGTGCGGCGGCGGGTATGCTGCCGACCAAAGGGTTGACGTTGCCGCTTATCAGTTACGGTGGTTCCAGCTTATTAATTATGTCAGTGGCGATTACGCTGCTGCTACGCATAGATTATGAAACGCGCCTGGAAAAAGCCCAGGCGTTTACACGAGGTGTGTGATGAGTGGTCAACCAAAGCGGTTAATGGTGATGGCGGGCGGTACCGGCGGGCATGTTTTCCCCGGTCTTGCCGTTGCGCACCATTTGATGGATCAGGGCTGGCAAGTGCGCTGGCTCGGAACCGCCGATCGCATGGAGGCTGACCTGGTGCCGAAACACGGCATTGAGATTGATTTCATCCGCATCTCTGGTCTGCGCGGCAAAGGTATTAAGGCGCAGTTGCTGGCGCCGGTGCGTATCTTCAATGCCTGGCGTCAGGCGCGCGCCATTATGCAGCGCTTTAAGCCTGATGTGGTGCTGGGGATGGGCGGCTATGTTTCCGGTCCCGGCGGGCTCGCAGCCTGGTCGCTCGGTATTCCGGTAGTGCTGCATGAGCAAAACGGCATTGCCGGTTTGACCAACAAATGGCTGGCGAAAATCGCGACCAAAGTGATGCAGGCGTTTCCGGGCGCTTTCCCAACAGCGGAAGTGGTGGGAAACCCGGTACGTGTCGATGTGCTAGCGCTGCCGTTGCCGCAGCAACGCTTGCCCGGCCGTGAAGGCCCGGTGCGAGTGCTGGTTGTCGGTGGATCGCAAGGTGCGCGCGTGCTTAACCAGACGATGCCGCAGGTTGCTGCAAAGTTAGGGGCGGCGGTCACTATCTGGCATCAAAGCGGGAAGGGTGCGCAGCAGGAAGTTGAGCGAGCTTATGCGAGCGCTGGCGAACCTCAGCATAAAGTTACTGAGTTTATTGACGATATGGCACAAGCCTATGCGTGGGCAGATGTGGTGGTTTGCCGCTCTGGTGCATTAACGGTCAGCGAGATCGCCGCAGCAGGTTTACCGGCGCTGTTTGTACCGTTCCAGCACAAAGACCGGCAGCAGTACTGGAATGCCTTGCCGCTGGAAAAAGCGGGCGCGGCAAAGATTCTGGAGCAGCCGCAATTTACCGTTGATGCGGTGGCTGCAACGCTCGCGGGCTGGAATCGCGAAGCATTACTGGAGATGGCCGAACGCGCGCGCGCGGCAGCGATCCCCGATGCTACCGAACGGGTGGCAAACGAAGTGAGCCTGGCAGCTCAGGCATAAATACTGGCGACGCCTTTTGCGTCGCGCAAATTTAAGTAGTCGATGGCGTTTAGAGAATGAATACACAAGAACTGGCGAAACTGCGTTCAATCGTGCCCGAGATGCGTCGCGTCCGGCACATTCACTTTGTCGGCATTGGCGGTGCTGGCATGGGCGGTATTGCCGAAGTGCTGGCCAACGAAGGCTACCAGATTAGCGGCTCCGATTTGGCGCCCAATCCGGTTACGCAGCAATTGACGTCGCTTGGCGCCACGATTTATTTCAACCACCGCCCGGAAAACGTGAGCGATGCGAGCGTTGTGGTGGTTTCCAGCGCGATCTCTGCCGATAACCCGGAAATCGTAGCGGCGCATGAAGCGCGCATTCCGGTGATCCGCCGCGCAGAGATGCTGGCGGAATTAATGCGTTTTCGCCACGGCATTGCCATTGCCGGTACGCACGGCAAAACGACCACCACCGCGATGGTGGCAAGTATTTATGCAGAAGCCGGGCTGGACCCGACTTTTGTTAATGGTGGCCTGGTTAAAGCCGCTGGTGTGCATGCGCGCCTGGGGCATAGCCGTTACCTGATTGCTGAAGCGGATGAGAGCGATGCCTCGTTCCTGCATCTGCAGCCGATGGTGGCGATTGTCACCAATATCGAAGCTGACCATATGGATACGTACCAGGGCGACTTCGAAAATTTAAAAACGACCTTTATCAACTTCCTGCACAACCTGCCGTTCTATGGCCGTGCGGTAATGTGCGTCGACGATCCGGTTATTAGGGAGTTGTTGCCGCGTGTAGGTCGCCAGATTACGACCTACGGTTTTAGTGATGATGCGGATATCCGCGTGGAAAACTACCGTCAGGTTGGGCCGCAGGGGCACTTTACGCTGGTGCGCCAGGATAAACCGGAACTGCGCGTGACACTGAATGCGCCAGGGCGCCATAACGCGTTAAACGCGGCGGCGGCCGTTGCGGTGGCAACGGAAGAAGGGATCGAAGATGACGCGATCCTGCGCGCGCTGGAAAGCTTCCAGGGCACGGGCCGCCGTTTCGACTTCCTCGGCGAGTATCCGCTGCAAGATGTAAACGGTAAAGCCGGTACCGCGATGCTGGTTGACGATTATGGTCATCATCCGACAGAAGTGGACGCCACTATCAAAGCGGCGCGAGCGGGCTGGCCGGATAAAAACCTGGTGATGTTGTTTCAGCCGCACCGTTACACGCGTACGCGCGACCTGTATGACGATTTTGCCAATGTACTGACCCAGGTGGATTCACTGCTGATGCTGGAGGTTTATCCGGCGGGCGAAGCGGCAATCCCAGGCGCAGATAGTCGTTCTCTGTGCCGCACTATTCGCGGTCGCGGCAAGATCGATCCGATTCTGGTGTCCGATCCGGCGCAGGTTGCCGCGATGCTGGCACCAGTGCTGACCGGCAACGATCTGATCCTGATCCAGGGAGCCGGTAACGTCGGTAAGATTGCGCGCAGTCTGGCCGAGTGCAAACTGAAACCGCTGACCGTGGAGGAGGAGCGCCGTGGCTGAGAAAGTAGCGGTTCTGCTGGGCGGAACCTCCGCCGAGCGTGACGTTTCGCTTAATTCCGGTGCAGCGGTGCTGGCAGGTTTGCGTGAAGGCGGCGTTGATGCGCATGGTGTGGATCCGCGCGATGTGGATGTTACCCGCCTGAAAGAGATGGGTTTCAGTAAAGCGTTTATCGCCTTGCATGGTCGCGGCGGTGAAGATGGCACCCTGCAGGGGCTGCTGGAATTAACCGATATTCCTTATACCGGAAGCGGTGTGATGGCCTCGGCGATTTCGATGGATAAAGGGCGCAGCAAGCTGCTGTGGCAGGGGGCAGGGTTGCCCGTTGCGCCGTGGGTGGCACTGACGCGCAGCGAATTTGAATCAGGCCTGAAAACTATTGATATTCAACGCATTGAGGTGCTGGGTTTACCTGTTATTGTCAAGCCCAGCCGCGAAGGCTCAAGTGTAGGGATGTCAAAAGTCGATAAAAAAGAAGACCTGCACGTAGCGTTAGCGCTTGCATTTCAACATGATGATGAAGTTTTGATTGAAAAATGGCTCAGTGGGCCAGAATTTACTGTCGCATTGCTTGGAAATGAAATTTTACCGTCGATTCGTATTCAACCTGCGGGAATCTTCTATGATTATGAGGCGAAGTATCTCTCTGATGAGACGATGTATTTTTGCCCGTCAGGTCTGGAAGCGGACGATGAAGCAGCATTACATGCCCTGGTGCGTGAAGCCTGGCAAGTTTTAGGCTGCCGTGGTTGGGGCCGTATCGATGTCATGCTGGATAGCGATGGACACTTTTATTTGCTGGAAGCGAACACGTCGCCAGGAATGACCAGCCATAGCCTGGTGCCGATGGCAGCGCGTCAGGCAGGGTTGAGCTTCTCCCAGTTAGTTGTTCGCATTCTGGAATTGGCGGAGTGATATGTCACAGGCTGCGCTGAACACGCGAAACCGCGAAGCGGAGGCTGTAAAAATCTCCCGCCGCAACAATGGAACGCGTCTTGCAGGCATCGTATTCCTGCTGACGGTGCTGTGCACTGTGTTGGTGAGTGGCTGGGTGGTACTGGGCTGGATGGACGATGCGCAGCGTTTGCCGTTATCAAAGCTGGTGTTGACAGGCGATCGTCATTACACCCGCAACGATGATATTCGCCAGTCTATTTTGGCGTTGGGCGCGCCCGGCACGTTTATGACGCAGGACGTTAACATCATTCAGAGCCAGATAGAACGTCTGCCCTGGATCAAGCAGGCAAGCGTCAGAAAACAGTGGCCAGACGAATTGAAGATTCATCTGGTTGAATATGTGCCCATTGCGCGGTGGAATGATCAGCATATGGTCGATGCCGACGGCAATGCGTTTAGCGTGCCGGCCGAACGAACCAGTAAACAGGTTTTACCTATGCTGTACGGCCCTGAAGGGAGCGAAAGCGAAGTATTGCAGGGCTACCGCGACATGGGGCAAGTGCTGGCAAAGGATAAGTTCACGTTAAAAGAGGCGGCGATGACCGCGCGGCGTTCGTGGCAAGTAACGCTCAGCAATGACATCAAGCTTAATCTGGGCCGTGGCGATACGATGAAACGTCTGGCGCGCTTTGTAGAACTCTACCCCGTTCTCCAGCAGCAGGCGCAAACGGATGGCAAAGAGATTAGCTACGTGGATTTACGCTATGACTCAGGTGCGGCCGTAGGCTGGAAAGCGGCCCCTGTTCAGGAACCGAATCAACAGCAAAATCAGGCACAACAGAATCAGGCACAGGCAGAGCAACAATGATCAAGGCGACGGACAGAAAACTGGTAGTAGGACTGGAGATTGGCACCGCGAAGGTCGCCGCTTTAGTAGGGGAAGTTCTGCCCGACGGTATTGTGAATATCATTGGCGTAGGCAGTTGTCCGTCTCGTGGGATGGATAAAGGCGGAGTGAACGATCTGGAGTCGGTGGTGAAATGCGTACAGCGCGCTATCGATCAGGCTGAATTAATGGCCGATTGCCAGATTTCATCGGTCTACCTTGCGCTCTCGGGGAAACATATTAGCTGCCAGAACGAAATTGGTATGGTGCCGATTTCGGAAGAAGAGGTTACGCAGGAAGATGTGGAAAACGTGGTGCATACGGCTAAATCAGTACGTGTGCGCGATGAACACCGCGTTTTACATGTAATTCCGCAGGAGTACGCTATCGACTACCAGGAGGGGATCAAAAACCCGGTAGGTCTGTCCGGCGTACGCATGCAGGCGAAAGTGCATTTGATTACTTGCCATAACGACATGGCGAAAAACATCGTTAAAGCTGTTGAACGATGTGGTTTGAAAGTTGACCAACTTATTTTTGCCGGATTGGCATCCAGCTACTCCGTGCTGACAGAAGATGAACGTGAGCTGGGTGTCTGCGTTGTCGACATCGGCGGTGGTACAATGGATATGGCGGTGTATACCGGCGGAGCGCTGCGTCATACCAAAGTTATCCCTTATGCGGGGAACGTGGTAACCAGCGACATTGCGTATGCCTTTGGTACACCGCCGAGCGATGCTGAGGCGATTAAAGTTCGCCATGGTTGTGCGCTGGGTTCGCTGGTTGGCAAAGACGAAAGCGTTGAGGTGCCGAGTGTCGGCGGCCGTCCGCCACGTAGTCTGCAGCGCCAGACGCTAGCTGATGTAATAGAACCGCGCTACACCGAGCTGCTCAACCTGGTGAACGACGAAATTTTGCAGTTACAAGAACAGCTTCGCCAACAGGGTGTGAAACATCATCTGGCGGCGGGGATTGTGTTGACCGGTGGCGCGGCGCAAATGGAAGGCCTGGCGGCCTGCGCGCAACGCGTGTTCCATACGCAAGTGCGTATTGGTGCGCCGCTCAATATTACTGGTTTAACGGATTACGCCCAGGAGCCGTACTATTCAACGGCTGTGGGGCTGCTGCACTACGGGAAAGAGACCCATTTAAGTGGTGAAGCAGAAGTTGAAAAACGCGTGTCAGTGGGTTCGTGGTTCAAACGAATCAACAGCTGGCTGCGAAAAGAGTTTTAATTTTTTTCAGAGACCGTAGAGAATTAACGGTTTCAGGCGACAGGCACAACGGAGAGAGATTATGTTTGAACCGATGGAATTAACCAACGACGCGGTGATTAAAGTCATCGGCGTCGGTGGCGGCGGCGGTAACGCCGTAGAGCATATGGTGCGCGAGCGCATTGAAGGGGTTGAGTTCTTCGCGGTGAATACCGACGCGCAGGCGTTGCGTAAAACAGCGGTGGGGCAAACCATTCAGATCGGCGGTGGTATCACCAAAGGTCTGGGCGCTGGAGCAAACCCTGAAGTTGGCCGTAACGCGGCGGAAGAGGATCGTGAAGCACTGCGCGCTGCGCTGGAAGGTGCTGACATGGTCTTTATCGCAGCGGGAATGGGCGGCGGTACCGGTACCGGTGCGGCACCTGTAGTGGCTGAAGTGGCAAAAGATTTAGGTATTCTGACCGTTGCTGTCGTGACGAAGCCTTTCAATTTTGAAGGCAAGAAGCGTATGGCATTTGCGGAGCAGGGGATCACTGAGCTGTCCAAGCATGTGGACTCGCTGATCACCATCCCTAACGACAAATTGCTGAAAGTACTGGGCCGTGGTATTTCGTTGCTGGATGCATTTGGCGCAGCGAACGATGTGCTGAAAGGCGCAGTGCAGGGTATTGCCGAGCTGATTACTCGTCCGGGCCTGATGAACGTCGACTTTGCTGACGTGCGCACCGTGATGTCCGAAATGGGCTACGCGATGATGGGTTCTGGCGTTGCCAGCGGCGAAGATCGCGCGGAAGAAGCGGCCGAAATGGCGATTTCCAGTCCGCTGCTGGAAGATATCGATCTGTCTGGTGCGCGTGGCGTGCTGGTTAACATCACGGCGGGCTTCGACCTACGTCTGGATGAGTTCGAGACTGTAGGGAACACTATCCGTGCGTTTGCATCGGATAACGCAACCGTGGTTATCGGTACTTCCCTTGATCCGGATATGAACGACGAACTGCGTGTTACTGTTGTTGCGACCGGTATCGGTATGGACAAGCGTCCGGAAATTACCCTGGTCACCAATAAACAAGCGCAGCAGCCGGTAATGGATCGCTATCAGCAGCACGGCATGCAGCCGATGCAGCAGGAGCAGAAACCAGCGAAAGTGGTTAACGACAATACGCCGCAGACCACGAAAGAGCCTGATTATCTGGATATTCCAGCGTTTTTGCGTAAGCAAGCAGATTAAGAATTTGCTGGAAGTTGGGCTTCGTCGCTCTTTGTGCTAAACTGGCCGTCCAATTGTGTTATACAATTTGGATGGATTGGTAATTAGGCGAGATTATACGATGATCAAACAAAGGACACTTAAACGTATCGTTCAGGCGACTGGTGTCGGTTTACATACCGGCAAGAAAGTCACGCTGACGTTGCGCCCTGCGCCGGCAAATACCGGGGTCATCTATCGTCGCACTGACTTAAATCCACCGGTAGACTTCCCGGCTGATGCTAAATCTGTGCGTGATACAATGCTCTGTACTTGTCTGGTCAACGAGCATGACGTGCGGATTTCAACCGTAGAGCACTTAAATGCTGCTCTCGCGGGTTTAGGCATCGACAACATTATTGTTGAAGTCGATGCGCCGGAAATTCCGATTATGGATGGCAGTGCTGCACCATTCGTCTACCTGCTGCTTGATGCAGGGCTTGAAGAGCTGAACAGCGCCAAAAAATTTGTTCGCATCAAAGAAACGGTGCGCGTTGAAGACGGTGACAAGTGGGCTGAGTTCAAACCGCATAACGGTTTTACACTCGACTTCACCATCGACTTTAACCACCCGGCCATTGATGCCAGTACGCAACGTTACGCGATGAACTTCTCTGCCGATGCATTTATGCGCCAGATTAGTCGTGCGCGTACTTTCGGTTTCATGCGTGATATCGAATACCTCCAGTCTCGCGGACTGTGCCTGGGCGGTAGCTTCGATTGTGCCATCGTAGTTGATGATTATCGCGTACTGAACGAAGACGGCCTGCGTTTCGAAGATGAATTTGTTCGTCACAAAATGCTGGATGCAATTGGCGATCTGTTCATGTGTGGTCACAATATTATTGGTGCATTTACCGCTTATAAATCCGGTCATGCATTGAATAATAAACTGTTGCAGGCTGTTCTGGCGAAACAGGAAGCTTGGGAATATGTGTCTTTCGAAGACGAAGCAGAACTGCCACTGGCATTCAAAGCCCCGTCAATAGTTCTGGCGTAACGCCATAACTTCAAAATCGACTGGTTAACCTGGCACTCTCTCCGGTCAGGGAAACCAGTCGTTTTTATTTGTGCATTTCATCCAAAACGCCGGTGCACGGATTTAATCCAAAACCCATCATCTTGCTTTTTTAGCGCGACTGCTGCTTTCCTGCCCAGTTTTCTGCCTGGCAACGCCCTAATACTGCTGTGGCGTGGTAGGTTTAGTGGTAAGATTTGGGGCGCAAAACGACATATACTGACGCATTTTGAGACAGGCGTTATTTTAGGGTGGAGCAAGTGAGCGGAATACTGACGCGCTGGCGACAATTTGGCAGACGCTATTTCTGGCCGCATCTCTTATTAGGGATGGTCGCGGCGAGTTTTGGTTTACCTGCGCTTGTCAGCAATACAGAAACGGCTCAGCCTGTACGCGAAACGACCCGCAATCATGATAACGCCAGCGCGGTCGATTTCAGCAGTTTTGCCTTGCTGGAAGCCAAACGCCGTCCGAACTTCACCGTCGACTATTGGCACCAACATGCCATTCGCACTGTTATTCGTCACCTTTCGTTCGCTATGGCACCGCAAGCGCTGCCGGTGGCAACGGAAGAGCCGCTGCCGATTCAGGCGCATCATCTTGCTTTGCTGGACACGCTCAGCGCGCTACTGACGCTGGAAAGCAAGCCGCCAGCGATTGTTCGTCTTGCTGTCCAAACCTCCTTCGTACCGTATACCGCGTTTCGCGTTTCCACCTGGATAAGCCAGGTACAAGGTATCCGCGCCGGGCCTCAGCGTCTCAGCTAAAAAAACGATCCTTTTTATCCATTTTTTAGCTCCGTAAAAACGGGGCGCTTGAGATTTTTATTATGCTTACCAACTTGTTAACTAAAGTATTCGGTAGTCGTAACGATCGTACGCTGCGTCGCATGCGTAAAACTGTTACCCAGATTAACGCCATGGAACCGGCCATGGAGCAACTCAGTGATGACGAACTGAAAGGTAAAACTGCTGAGTTTCGCGCGCGTCTGGAAAAAGGCGAAAGCGTAGATAGCCTGTTGCCAGAAGCATTCGCCGTCGTGCGAGAAGCGAGTAAACGCGTGTTCGGCATGCGTCATTTCGACGTGCAGCTGCTGGGCGGTATGGTTCTGAACGATCGCTGTATCGCAGAGATGCGTACCGGTGAAGGTAAAACGTTAACCGCAACATTGCCGGCGTATCTGAACGCCCTGAGCGGTAAAGGGGTGCACGTTGTAACGGTGAACGACTATCTGGCGCAACGTGACGCCGAAAACAACCGTCCCCTGTTTGAATTCCTCGGTCTGAGTGTTGGCATCAACCTGCCAGGCATGCCTTCTGTCGCTAAGCGCGAAGCCTATGCCGCTGACATTACTTACGGTACAAACAACGAATACGGCTTCGATTACCTGCGCGATAACATGGCATTCAGCCCTGAAGAACGCGTGCAACGTAAACTGCACTACGCGCTGGTGGATGAGGTCGACTCTATTCTGATCGATGAAGCGCGTACCCCGCTGATCATCTCTGGCCCGGCGGAAGACAGCTCTGATCTGTACAAAAAAGTGAATAAAATCATTCCGCATCTGATTCGTCAGGAGAAAGAAGATTCCGACACTTTCCAGGGCGAAGGCCACTTCTCCGTAGATGAGAAAGCGCGTCAGGTAACGCTGACCGAGCGCGGTTTGGTGCTGATTGAAGAACTTCTGGTGAAAGAAGGCATCATGGAAGAGGGCGAGTCGCTCTACTCTCCGGCGAACATCATGCTGATGCACCACGTCACAGCTGCTCTGCGTGCGCATGTGCTGTTTACCCGCGATGTCGACTACATCGTGAAAGATGGCGAAGTCATCATCGTTGACGAACACACCGGGCGTACCATGCAGGGGCGTCGTTGGTCCGATGGTCTGCACCAGGCTGTTGAAGCGAAAGAAGGCGTGGAAATCCAGAATGAAAACCAGACGCTGGCCTCCATTACCTTCCAGAACTATTTCCGTCTGTATGAAAAACTCGCCGGGATGACCGGTACCGCAGATACCGAAGCGTTCGAATTCAGTTCAATTTACAAACTCGATACTGTTGTTGTTCCGACTAACCGCCCGATGATCCGTAAAGATATGGCGGATTTGGTCTATATGACCGAAGCGGAAAAAATCCAGGCGATTATCGAAGATATCAAAGAGCGTACGGCAAAAGGCCAGCCGGTGCTGGTGGGGACTATTTCCATCGAAAAATCGGAAGTTGTGTCCAACGAACTGACAAAAGCGGGCATCAAGCATAACGTTCTGAACGCCAAATTCCACGCCAAAGAAGCCGATATCGTGGCACAAGCGGGTTACACCGGCGCGGTGACCATTGCGACCAACATGGCGGGTCGTGGTACGGATATCGTGCTGGGCGGTAGCTGGCAGGCTGAACTGGCAGAGATCGAAGAGCCAACTGCTGAGCAAATCGCTAAAGTGAAAGCCGATTGGCAGGTGCGTCACGACGCGGTGCTGGCGGCAGGCGGCCTGCACATTATCGGTACGGAGCGTCATGAATCACGCCGCATCGATAACCAGTTACGTGGTCGTTCCGGTCGTCAGGGTGATGCGGGTTCTTCCCGTTTCTACCTCTCCATGGAAGATGCGCTGATGCGTATTTTCGCCTCCGACCGTGTTTCCGGCATGATGCGTAAGTTGGGTATGAAACCGGGCGAAGCGATTGAACACCCATGGGTCACCAAAGCCATTGCCAACGCCCAGCGTAAAGTAGAAAGCCGCAACTTTGATATTCGTAAGCAACTGCTGGAATACGATGATGTGGCCAATGATCAGCGCCGCGCGATTTACACTCAGCGTAACGAATTGCTGGATGTGTCTGATGTCAGCGAAACGATTAACAGCATCCGTGAAGATGTCTTTAAAGCGACTATTGATGGCCATATTCCGCCGCAGTCGCTGGAAGAAATGTGGGATATTCCGGGTCTGCAGGAACGTCTGAAAAACGACTTTGACCTCGACCTGCCGATCGCTGAATGGCTGGATAAAGAGCCGGATCTGCATGAGGAAACGCTGCGTGAACGAATCCTGCAAAGCGCGGTGGAAACCTATCAGCGCAAAGAGGAAGTTGTTGGCGCAGAGATGATGCGTCACTTCGAAAAAGGCGTAATGCTGCAAACGCTTGATTCCTTGTGGAAAGAACACCTGGCGGCGATGGATTATCTGCGTCAGGGCATTCACCTGCGTGGTTATGCGCAAAAAGATCCGAAGCAGGAATATAAGCGTGAATCTTTCGCCATGTTCGCTGCGATGCTGGAGTCGCTGAAATACGAAGTCATCAGTACTTTGAGTAAAGTACAGGTTCGTATGCCGGAAGAAGTGGAAGAGATGGAGCAGCAGCGCCGTCAGGAAGCTGAACGTCTGGCGCAGATGCAGCAACTGAGCCACCAGGATGACGAATCCGCCGCTGCGGCAGAACTTGCAGCGCAAACGGGCGAACGCAAAGTAGGGCGCAACGATCCATGCCCTTGTGGTTCCGGTAAAAAATACAAACAGTGCCATGGTCGTCTGGCATAACTTATTGATACTAATTAATAAGGCGCAGATATCTGCGCCTTTTTTATGGAACCTGCATAATGAAAATACTCAACATCGCCGTAGGGATCATCCGTAATCCACAAGGTGAAATATTTATTACCCGACGAGCCGCCGATGCGCATATGGCAAACAAGCTGGAGTTCCCTGGCGGAAAGATTGAAGCCGGTGAAACGCCGGAGCAAGCGATGAGCCGCGAATTACAGGAAGAAGTGGGTATAACGCCAGTTGAAGCGGTACTGTTTGATAAGCTGGAATATCAGTTCCCGGATCGCCATATCACTTTGTGGTTCTGGCTGGTAGAGCGCTGGGAAGGGCAGCCGTGGGGTAAAGAAGGGCAGCCGGGGGAGTGGATAGCGCAGGATCAGTTGAATGCGGAAGATTTCCCGCCAGCCAATGAACCCGTTATTACCAGGCTGGCGCAGCGCTAAGCAATGCGCCAGCAGGTTCGTCAGCGATTACTGCTGTTCTTCACTCCATTCATCGCTGTCGGAGAGATCGCCTGAACTCGCAATACGCTTCTCTTCTGCTGCCCATTCGCCTAAGTCAATAAGTTGGCAGCGTTTGGAGCAGAAGGGACGAAATGGGCTTTCTTCACCCCAGACCACAGATTTGCCGCAGGTTGGGCAGTTAACTATTGTAGCTTCAGTCATTACGGAACTCCTTAACAGCAGGCCAGTTCAAAATCCAGCCGCTCTGGTACCAGGCCGTTTTCGCTGTCGAAGGGCATAAAACGAATAGCAAAGCGGCTCTTATGGCCGGAAATTTGTGGATATAAACGTTCTTTCAAAGGCAATTGCAGGCGCAACAGGTCGGCATCTTCGCCATTATCCTGGTAAAAACCATTCAGGCTGGTCTGGCGACGAAATGGTGCGGCATTACGAATAAGATCAAGGATTAGCGATAGCGTTGCGCGCAGCGGCTCAAGACTTGCCATCCATAATTCGATTTGTGCGTTGCGTTGTTCTTGCGGTAAGTGCAGCCACATATGCAACGTGGGTAAATCGAAACTACAACATCCGCCGGGGATGCTCAGACGCTGGCGCACCAGTGCAATCAGGCGATCTTCACGTAATAACTGACCAATACGTGGCGCGGTCATCAGCACAGCTCCGCTCTCTTTCAACTGCTGGCGGATAGCGTCAATACGGTTGAGATCAACGCCAGGCACTTCGCTCCAGGCTCGCAGTTTACGTTGCTGGCGTTCCAGTTCTTTCAGCAATTCAGTGCGGGTATCGCCCCGCTCAAATACATCCAGCAATTCACCTACATTGCGGAAAAAGTGCAGTGCGTCAGCGTGATCGCTTAACGGTAAATGGACCGAAAGTTGTTGCAGTAAAAACTCAACGCGCAGCCAGGTACGCATCTTTTCGTTAAGCGGATGTTCAAAAAGGATGTGGGTGTGCATTACGGTTTTTCCTGTGATACGGCCTGCGAAGCATAATACAGATAGGCTGCATGCAGGCGGGCAACATCCGATACTATCGCATCTGGTGCGCCATTATTGTCAATAACATCATCCGCGATGGCAAGTCGCGCTTCACGCGAGGCCTGGGCTGCGAGAATTTTTTCTGCATGTTCACGGCTGACGCCATCACGCTGCATGGTGCGTGAAATCTGAGTCTCAACCGAGACGTCGATGACTAAAACGCGATCGGCTCTATCATTAAGCTGGTTTTCCACCAGCAACGGAACAACCCACAGTACATAAGGTGACGTCGCTTGCGCAATCTGGCGTTGGGTCAGTTTTTGAATAAGCGGATGGAGCAAACCATTTAGCCATGCTTTATCGGCTGGAGAAGCAAAAATATGTTCGCGCAACAAACGACGATTCAGTGAGCCGTTCTTGAGAAGTATGTCAGCGCCGAAATGCTCGACAATTGCGTGTAATGCTTCGGTTCCGGGTTCCACAACCTGACGTGCAATAATATCTGCGTCGACAACATTAACACCCAATGCAGCAAAGGCATTTGCTACGGTGCTTTTACCGCTGCCGATGCCGCCAGTTAACGCGACTGTAAACCCCATAACACGTTGTCCTAAAATAGCCTGACATTCATCACTATGCGCCTTCTTTTCCTGCTTTCGTAACGGTATTTTGCCGTCTCTGATAAGAGAAAAACGAAAAACTGATAATATAATTATTAAATTATTCAGTGAGTTGTGATTAAAGCAAGCGACAATGAAATCAATTAACCCAAACTTACCTGTTCATCAGGTAAATTTATAGGATTGTAGCGTAAAAAAAGAGAATTTCGCAGTCTTGCGCGGTCCTTATTAGCGCGTATGATAGCGTCACTGGAGTTGTGAGTTTGTCATTTCGCCATTAACCCCAGGAATCTGCACTCATGCGTATTGAAGAAGATCTGAAATTAGGTTTCAAAGACGTTCTTATCCGCCCTAAACGTTCTACCCTCAAAAGCCGTTCCGATGTCGAACTGGAGCGCAAATTCACATTTAAACATTCCGGGATCAACTGGTCCGGCGTGCCGGTTATCGCCGCCAATATGGATACTGTTGGCACGTTTGCGATGGCGAAAGCGCTGGCGTCATTCGATATTCTGACTGCTGTACACAAACATTACTCTGTTGAAGACTGGAAAGCCTTCGTACAGCGTGAATCCGACGATGTTTTGCACCATGTGATGGTTTCAACTGGCACATCTGATACGGATTTCGAAAAAACTAAACAGATCCTCGCGTTGCATCCGGCGCTGAATTTTGTCTGCATCGATGTGGCGAACGGTTACTCAGAACATTTCGTGCAATTCGTTGCGAAAGCGCGTGAAACCTGGCCGAATAAAACTATCTGTGCCGGTAACGTCGTAACGGGTGAAATGTGTGAGGAGCTCATTCTTTCCGGTGCCGACATCGTGAAAGTGGGTATCGGTCCGGGTTCCGTGTGTACCACGCGCGTAAAAACTGGCGTTGGTTACCCTCAATTGTCTGCGGTGATCGAGTGTGCCGATGCGGCTCACGGCCTCGGTGGTCAGATTGTCAGTGATGGCGGTTGTACCGTGCCTGGCGATGTGGCGAAAGCTTTCGGCGGCGGTGCGGATTTCGTCATGCTCGGCGGTATGCTGGCGGGCCATGAAGAGAGCGGCGGCACTGTCGTTGAAGAAAACGGTGAAAAATTTATGCTTTTCTATGGCATGAGTTCTGAATCCGCCATGAATCGCCACGTTGGCGGTGTTGCGGGCTACCGCGCGGCAGAAGGCAAAACCGTGAAGCTAACGCTGCGCGGCCCGGTAGAAAATACTGCTCGCGATATCCTCGGCGGTTTACGTTCTGCCTGTACCTATGTTGGTGCCTCCCGCCTGAAAGAGCTGACCAAACGCACTACCTTTATCCGTGTTCAGGAGCAAGAAAACCGCGTTTTCAATAGCCTCTGACGGGTTTGCAGGCGCACAGCGTTGCGCCTGCGTTATCCGCCGCCACCCATCGCATCTCCCAGATGAAAGATGGGCAAGTACATTGCTACTACTAATACCCCGATAATAAGCCCTGTAACCACCAGTAATAACGGTTCCAGCACGGCGGCCAGACCATCAGCCTGCCTCTGGGTTTGCTCGCTATGATGCTGTGCCAGATTCTCCAGCATGCTATCCAGTGCGCCAGACACTTCTCCTGTGCGAACCAGTTGAATGCACAATGGCGGGAATTCACCACTCTCTTGTAACGCCGCCGAAATAGCCGTGCCCTGAGTAATTTCCTGATGTGCTCGTTGCAGCACCGCCTGCCAGTAAGGACAGGAAAGTGTTTCCCGTACGCTCTCCAGCCCTTGCAAAAACGCGATACCCGCCCGTTGCGTCAGCGCCAGGACGGTAAATATCTGGCTCAGGCGCTGGCCACGGACCAGCGGGCCAATGATCGGGCTTGCCAGGAGTAACCGCTGCCGATGGCGTTGCCAGCCTGTATGGTTGCGCAGCATTCGTAAGACACTGCTTGTTAATAACGCGCAAACCATTAAGGGCAGAGCCGCTTGCTGCATTATTGCAGCACCCGCAATGACACCGCGCGTTAGCATCGGTAGCGGCGTATTGAATGTCCGGTAAATGGCGGTAAATTCCGGCAATACCAGATAGACCATCGCCAGTACCACGGCAGCCGTCAGCGTAAGAATGATTAACGGATAGCGCAGCGCTTTTTTCACCTTCAGTGTCAGCTCTCGCTGCGCTTTTTGCTGGCTGGCAAGTTTAAAGCAGCACTCGTCCAGCTTGCCGGTTAATTCCCCGGTGCGAATCATCGCCAGCCAAAGCGGGGGAAACACCTCTGGCCATTGTCGCAGCGCAGCGGAGAAGGTTTCACCCTGCTCCAGCACCTTCGCCAGATGGTGTAACAATGCACGCCATTGCTTTGCTGGGTGCTGTTCTGCCAGAAGTTGTAACCCTTCCGGTAACGTAAGCCCTGCCCGCAGTAAGGTTGCCAGTTGGTGAAGTAACTGGCTGCTGTGTTCCGGCTTCCAGAGTGCACGCCGTATGACGCAGCGTTTTATTGCAAGCGGATGGATTTGCTGCTGGTACAACAGTAATAGTGTGCTGGTGCGGTTTTCGCTCCAGAACACACCGCTTTGCAGTTCGCCGCTTTTCTCAAGCCCGGACCATTGCCAGAGTTGTTTACTTGCCATCAGGAAAACCCAATATACGTACCAGCTCCTCGAACGTGGTCAGTCCTTGTTCTACGGCGAGGCAGCCATGCTGAAAAAGCGTGGTCATCCCACCTGCGCGTGCCCGCTGTTCTATTTCATCTGCACTGAGACCGCTGGCGATGGCTTGCCGAACATCCGGGGTTATGGCGAGCACTTCGAATAACGCGACGCGTCCATAGAAGCCGTGGTAACACTGTTCACAACCTTCGGCGCGCCAGCGAGGCAGCGGGCGCGGCCACAAGTTACCCGGCAAGTGATTGTTTTCTACCCCCAGCTTGCGGCAATGCGGGCACAGCTTTCTCACCAGCCGCTGCGCTACAACCAACGATAGCGCGGAGGAGATCATCCAGCGGGCAACCCCCATTTGCTGGATGCGCACCAGCGTTTCGCTGGTTGAGTTGGTGTGCAGTGTCGACAGCACCAGGTGGCCAGTTTGTGCGGCTTTGATGGCGATTTCCGCCGTTTCGCCATCGCGTATTTCGCCGACCATGATGATATCAGGATCCTGACGCAGTAAGGCACGCAGCACGCTTTGAAAGGTCAAGCCGGAACGCGGGTTTATCTGCGTCTGATTCAAACCGTTCAGCGGGATCTCCACGGGATCTTCAACGCTGCAGATGTTTACTTCCGGCTTGTTACGCGCCTGAAGGGCGCTATATAGCGTCACTGTTTTACCACTGCCGGTAGGCCCGGTGACCAGTAACAGCCCTTGTGGTTGTGCCAGAGCGTTATTAAAGAGCGTCATTTGCGCTTCTGTCATACCAAGGGTGGATATCTCCAGTGCCTGGTTAACCTGGTGCAAAAGCCGCAAAACGACTTTTTCGCCGTGGCGGCAGGGCAGGGTGGCGATACGAAACGAAACGGACTGCCCGGACAACTCGACATTGAACTGCCCATCTTGCGGGAGGCGTCGTTCGGCGATATCGAGATTGCCGAGTACTTTTAGCCTTGCCGTCAGGGTACTGGCAAGCTTACTGGGTAGAGGAGACAAGCCATGCAGCACCCCATCGACACGTAGTCGAATGACATACTGGGTTTCGCCGGGTTCAAAATGGATGTCGGAGGCGCGCAGCATAAGGGCTTGTTGCAGCGTATGGTTTAAAATTTCTACCGCCGAGCCACTGTCTTCTTTGGGTTCTTGTATTACCGGTACTGCGGCCTGCGCGGTTACCTGTTGGTGCTTATCCATCTGTTCAGGTGTCCAGCAGCGGATGTCGATGCGTTTTTGCACAGCGAATTGCAGCGATTCCATCAACTCCGTGCTGGGGCTATCCACGACGGCAATCGTGAGCACATCGATTTCGTTATTGAGCACAACCGCATTGTGGCGCTGGCAGAGCGCGATAAGTTTGTCTTCTTTCATTGCCGCTCCTTAGCGTCCAGTACGGAACACATCTTCGCAGGCCAGCTGCAAGGCGCTATCCGCTTGTGTATTGCAGGTGCGCGTCCAGCCCTGCATTCCCTCTGCACTGTTCCACTGCGGTGTCATGACCACGCTAAGCCCATTCAGACTTTCTTGTCCGGTCAGCGTGACGATGCCTTTTGCGACGCTCATCGCCGAAACATATCGCGTGGTTGTGGGCGCGGGGATGCCATTACTGCTGGCGTCGCAGGTTTCTAAACCGCCACGCTCAAGCGCGCATAGCTCTATTGCGGTGCGATAGGGAACATAGGCCTGCAGCATGTCGGTTAGCGCGGCTTTGCGCAGGTAGTTTTGATAGGCGGGAATACCGATAGCGCTCAAAATCGCAATGATGCCGATAACCACCATCAGCTCAATTAAGGTGAATCCTTGCTGTCTGTTCATAAACGGCTCCTTGTTTTGAGCCGCTACTTTGTCAGCCCCTGGAATGGCTGGCGAGGAGTAAAAAAAAGGATGGGAAAGAGGCTTCCAGCGTTGTTGATGAAATTGCAGTTCAGAACAAAAAAGGTGCGAGCTAACACGCAAAAAAACGGGCCTGCGGCCCGTTCAAAAGTGAGGACTAACGAAAGCGCATTGACAGGTCGAGAGCGCGAACATGTTTGGTAAGCGCCCCCACAGAGATGTAATCAACACCGGTTTCGGCGAATTCGCGCAGGGTTTCCTGTGTCACGTTGCCGGAAACTTCCAGCCGCGCCTGGCCGTTGGTGCGCTTCACGGCTTCACGCATTTGTTCGGTGGTGAAGTTATCCAGCATGATGATGTCCGCCCCGGCTTTCAGGGCGTCATCCAGCTCAGAAAGCGATTCCACCTCGATTTCGACCGGCACATCAGGATGCATCCAGAAGGCTTGCTCCACCGCCTTACGTACAGAACCCGCAGCGATAATATGGTTCTCTTTGATCAAAAATGCATCCGAAAGGCCAAGCCGATGGTTCGCGCCGCCGCCGCACAGCACCGCATATTTTAGGGCGGTGCGCAGCCCTGGCAACGTTTTGCGGGTATCCAGCAGTTGTGTTTTGGTACCGTTGAGCAGTTCCACATAGCGGCGAACTTCGCTGGCGACACCGGAAAGTGTCTGGACAAAATTGAGCGCGGTACGTTCGCCGGTCAACAACGCGCGCGAGGGGCCTTCAAGCTCAAATAGCGGTTGGTCGGCGTAAATCGCGTCGCCATCCGCGACATGCCAGGTGACAGCGACATCATCGCCCGCCAGTTGAATAAAGACCTCTTCAACCCAGCGTTTGCCGCAGAATACGCCATCTTCACGGGTAATAATCACCGCATGAGAGCGGTTCTCTGGCGGTAACAATTGCGCGGTAATGTCGTTATTTGCATCGACTTCTCCACCCAGGTCTTCACGCAGCGCCTGAGCCACTGCGGCGGGGATATCCAGCTCGATGCGTTCGAGCAGCGCGTCACGTCGGTGATCGGGGTTATAGCGGCGAGGCGGCATGATAAACTCCAAAAAGGGTAACGAATCACAAAGTTAGGTGATGTCCTGCTGGCAACGCCATTACGGGACACAGTGCAAACATGCTACTCTGAAGCGTGTTTCAGCACCATCCTCTATAAGGAGTTCCTTATGCAGTTATGCAAGGGCTGGCTGGTCGAGGCGCGGCATGTGCCGTCTCCCCACTTTGATTGCCGCCCGGACGATGAACAGCCTTCATTGCTGGTGGTACATAATATTAGCTTGCCCCCCGGCAAATTTGGCGGCCCATGGATAGACGCGCTGTTCACCGGCACGCTGGATGCCAGCGCCGATCCCTTCTTTGAAGAGATTGTTCATCTGCGTGTTTCCGCGCACTGTCTGATTCGCCGCGACGGCGAGATTGTGCAGTATGTGCCTTTCGATAAACGCGCCTGGCATGCGGGCGTCTCTTCGTATCATGGGCGGGAACGCTGTAACGACTTTTCCATTGGTATCGAGCTTGAAGGCACCGATCATCTGCCTTATACCGATGCACAATACCGCCAACTGGCGGCAGTAACACGAACGGTGATTGAGCTTTACCCGTCGATTGCCGACAATATGACCGGGCATAGCGATATTGCCCCCGATCGCAAGACCGATCCCGGGCCGGCTTTTGATTGGGCGAGATTTCGTGCGTTGGTTGCCGGTATGTCAGAAAAGGAGATGCCATGACGTTATTCACCCTGTTGCTGGTGTTAGCAGCAGAACGGCTGTTTAAACTGGGGGAACACTGGCAACTGGATCATCGGCTGGAGGTGCTGTTCCGGCGGGTAAAACACTACTCTATGATCAGAACGTTGCTGATGACCGCGCTGGCGATGCTGGTCACCTTCCTGATTTTGCGTGCATTGTATGGGCTGTTTTTCAATGTGCCGTTGCTGGTGGTGTGGATTTTACTCGGTGCGTTGTGTATCGGTGCGGGTAAAGTGCGGCTGCATTATCACGCCTATCTGAAAGCAGCAGCGCGCAACGATGCTCATGCCCACACGGCGATGGCGAACGAGCTGACGTTGATTCACGGCGTACCGCCAGGTTGCGATGAGCGCGAGTTTCTACGTGAGTTGCAAAACGCGCTGGTGTGGATCAACTTCCGTTTTTACCTTGCACCGCTGTTCTGGTTTATCGTCGGTGCTTCGTGGGGGCCGGTGTTGCTGGTGGGTTACGCGTCACTGCGTGCCTGGCAATACTGGCTGGCGCGTTATAAAACGCCAACCGAGCGTCAACAGTCGGGCATTGATGCGATTTTACATCTGCTGGATTGGGTGCCGGTGCGCCTGGCGGGTGTGGTGTATGCGCTGGTCGGGCACGGCGAAAAAGCGCTGCCGGCCTGGTTTGCTTCGTTGGGCGATCGCCATACCTCGCAGTACCAGGTACTGACGCGTCTCGCACAGTTCTCGCTGGCGCGCGAGCCGCATACAGATAAAGTCGAAACGCCGAAAGCCGCTGTCTCGATGGCGAAGAAAACGTCGCTGGTACTGGTGGTCGTGGTGGCGTTGTTGACGATTTACGGCACGCTGATTTAACCGCGTGCCGCAGTATCACTGATTATCCGCCGCCGGGATGCCGAAATCGGGCATCCCGTTTTCTTGCCAGCGGATTGTTTTCAGGCGGGTATGGCGATTGGGATCGTAGAGCGGATCGCCTTCAATTTCGGTGTAATTCCGCGCGTGATAAACCAGAATATCTTCCCCGTCCGGTGTTTGCGTAAAACTGTTGTGCCCCGGGCCGTACTGGCGGTTTTCATCACTGGTTTTAAACACCGGCTGCGGCGACTTATGCCAGTTTTCCGGATCCTGCGGGTTGGCGGTGATAGCGATCCACAACAAGCCCATACAGTAGTTTTCATCGGTGGCGCTGGCGGAATAACTCACAAAGAGTTTATCGCCGTGGAACAAAACCGCCGGGCCTTCATTGACCAGAAAACCACGACACTCCCAGTCAAACTCCGGTTTGCTTAACATTACCGGTTCGCCTTTCAGCGTCCATGGATTTTCCATTTCCGCCAGATAGAGATTGGAATTACCGGCAATATCCGGCGCTTTTTGCGCCCACAAGTACCAACGTTTCCCCTGATGCTCAAAGGTCGTGGCATCCAGCGCAAACGTATCGAAAGGTGTTTTCACCTGGCCTTTTTCGACCCAGCGCCCACTGAGCGGGTCGGCATCCGCACACTCCAGTACAAACATGCGGTGCTGGAACATATTCAGCGCGTCCAGCGCTTTGGTGTATGTCGCGGCAAAGTAGAGATACCATTTGCCATCAATATGATGCAGCTCCGGCGCCCAGATAAGCTCGCTCATCGGGCCGCTTTGCGGTTTGCGCCAGACTACGCTTGCCTGAGCGTGACGCAGGCCTTCCAGCGTGGCGGCGCGGCGGATCTCCAGCCGGTCATATTCCGGCACCGAGGCCACGAAGTAATACTCGCCTTGATGGTGCAGGATAAACGGGTCGGCGCGCTGTTCAATAAACGGGTTCGGCCAGTTATTCATTATGCATTCCTTACGTTATCGCCCGCCGGTACCTGCTGATTTTCGGTCAGCTCATGGTAGTTGATGCGGCGTTTTTCCAGATCCGCCTGGATCTGTTTCATCAGTTCACGGTCGACTTTCAGCAGGCGTACCACGCCTGCGGTGATCAGGTAGCCCACGCCTGGAATAATGGTAAACAACAGCATAATACCGTTAATGGCGCTGGCGCTTTGTTGCTTGGCTCCGGCGTCATAGCCGTACCACGAGAGCAGGAAACCGACCATCGCCCCGGCAACTGCCAGACCTACTTTCAGGAAGAACAAGTTGCCGGAGAAACTGATACCGGTAATGCGTTTGCCGGTTTTCCACTCACCGTAATCATCAACGTCAGCCATCAGCGACCAGTGCAGCGGGGAAGGGATCTGATGCAGGATGTTTAGCAGGAAGTAGAGCACCACAATCAGTACCGTGGCGTGCGGGTCAAAGAAGTAAAAGGCGCCGGAGAAGAACGCCAGCACGATGTTGGTCCAGAAGAAGACTTTCAGCTTACACCAGCGGTCGGTCAGCACTTTTGCCAGCATGCTGCCAAGCATCATGCCGACAACGCCGAGGCTAATAAACAGCGTAGCGAAATGGGTGCTTTCCCCCATTACCCAGGTGACGTAATACATGGTGGCCGCCATGCGGATAAAACCAGGGCAAACGTTGCAGAGTGTCAGCAGCAGGATGCGTACCCATTGGTCGTTTTTCCATACGTCTTTGAAATCTTTCTTCAAATCGTCGTTGGTTGGCACCGCCGGGCGGATACGTTCACGCACGGTGGCGAAGCAGAACAGGAACATGCACATGCCGATAAACGCCAGCACCGTCATCGCCATCTGGTAGCCTTTGGCTTTATCCGCACCGCCAAACCACTCGGCCATTGGCAGCAGCGTGAGCGACAGCAGCAATGTTGCAATGCCAACCATCACAAAGCGATACGACTGGCAGGCGACACGCTCTTTCGGGTCGTTGGTGATAACACCACCCAGCGAGCAGTAGGGGATATTGATCGCGGTATAGGTCAGCGACAGCAGGAAATAGGTAATAAAGGCATAGATAACTTTGCTGTTGTAGGTCCACTCCGGCGTGGTGAACATCAGCACACTGAAGACGGCGTAAGGCACGGCTATCCACAACAGCCACGGGCGAAAACGACCATATTTGCTTTGTGTACGGTCAGCGAGCGCTCCCATTAGCG
The DNA here is from genome assembly GCF_004331415.1 of Kosakonia quasisacchari. Lineage (GTDB taxonomy): Bacteria > Pseudomonadota > Gammaproteobacteria > Enterobacterales > Enterobacteriaceae > Kosakonia > Kosakonia quasisacchari. The sequence continues at coordinate 91,923 of NZ_SJOP01000005.1, read as the reverse complement.
GGTCAGTCACCGCATCAATCACGCGTATCGACAGCAGTAATACCCCGACCAGCGCGGGTGCGAGGCCGAAGATATCAGTATAGAAATAGTTAACAAACAGCATGATAGCGCCAAAGATGATGTTGCATCCGGCATCGCCCATGCCATAGCCAATCTTTTCTTTAACAGACAGTTTGTTGTCCATTGCCGGTTCTCCCTTTGAGATATGGCATGAAGTATTTGTCTGTGAATTTTTGTTTGCGTAGCAGGATCAGGCCGCAGAGATGGACAAAACAGCTATGTAAAGAAAAGTGTGAGGAAGGTAACGCTGTGATAACAACCCTCTCCCGGGCGGGAGAGGGCAGAACGGATAAGGATTAATGCGCTTTCACGGCATTGGCATTTTTCTGCTTCAGCAGGTAGCCGACGCCAAGGACGGCAATCCACACCGGGATCAGGTAGACCGAGATCGCCATGCCGTCTGTCATCAGCATGATTACCAGCACCGCCGCCATAAAGATCAGGCAGATCCAGTTACCCACCGGGTAGAACAGCGCCGGGAAGCGTGGTGTGACGCCTTGCTGCTGCTTGGCGCGACGAAAACGCATGTGCGCCAGGCTAATCATTGCCCAGTTGATCACCAGCGCGGAAACCACCAGCGCCATCAGCAGGCCAAACGCGGATTCCGGCGCGAAGTAGTTGATCACTACGCACAGCGCGGTAAACAGCGCAGAAGTGAGGATAGTGTTCACCGGTACGCCGCGCTTATCCACTTGTTGCAGCATTTTCGGCGCATTGCCCTGTTTTGCCAGGCCGAACAGCATGCGGCTGTTGCAATACACGCAGCTGTTATAAACCGACAGCGCGGCAGTCAGCACCACAATGTTCAACGCATTGGCCACAAACGAGTCGCCCAGTTCATGGAAAATCAGCACAAACGGGCTGGTATCCGAGGTAACGCGTGTCCACGGCATTAAAGAGAGCAGCACGGCCAGCGAACCGACATAGAAAATCAGGATGCGATAGATAACCTGATTGGTGGCTTTTGGAATGCTCTGTTCCGGGTTATCGGCTTCTGCGGCGGTGATCCCCACCAGTTCCAGACCACCGAACGAGAACATGATGATCGCCATCATCATCACCAGCCCACCGATGCCGTGCGGCAGGAAACCGCCCTGTTCCCACAAGTTACGCACGGTGGCCTGCGGGCCCGCGCTACCGCTAAACAGCAACCAGCCGCCAAAGACGATCATCGCCACAACGGCGAAAACCTTAATAATGGCAAACCAGAACTCCATCTCACCAAACACTTTAACGTTGGTCAGGTTGATGGCGTTGATAATGACAAAGAATACGGCGGCGGAGACCCAGGTGGGGATTTCTGGCCACCAGAACTGAACATATTTCCCTACGGCGGTGAGTTCCGCCATCGCCACCAGCACGTACAGCACCCAGTAGTTCCAGCCGGAAGCAAAGCCTGCGAAGCTGCCCCAATATTTGTAAGCGAAGTGGCTGAATGAGCCAGCCACCGGCTCTTCAACGACCATTTCGCCAAGCTGGCGCATGATCAAAAACGCGATAAAACCGGCAATGGCATAGCCCAGAATGATCCCCGGGCCGGCAGATTGAATGACGGATGCGCTGCCCAGAAACAGGCCAGTCCCAATAGCGCCACCCAGCGCGATAAGCTGAATGTGGCGGTTCTTAAGGCCGCGCTTTAGCTGATCGCCGTGCTGTTGACCTTCCATTATGAAACCTCGTGTGTGGTTGTTATCTGTACGCTGTGGTTTGCGTGTAATAAATAAATTCCGTTTTTGTATTTTTTAGTTTACGAAATGTCGACGGGAATTTTCGTCAATCCCTTTCATAGGGCTCAGAATAGTGATAAGTGCGCGGGAATGCATCTGCTTTATGAAACTCAGATGACGAGCGAGTAAAAAAGAAACCGTTTCTGAGTAACCCATTTACCCCTCATTGAGTTCATTTTCACTTTTTATGCATATTTAAAGAATGACTATTCACTTATTTATCAACTGAATCGGTTCATATGCCTTAATTGGCGTTTCATAAAAGTTAAAACTGCCTCTTTCGTGGTAAACGAGGCATTTGTGCAAGGTTACATCTTTGAAACGCTATTTCTGTAACATTGTTAAAATGTGTGTGGTTTCCTGATTTCAATCAAAACCTGTATGGACAGAAGGTGAATACTTTGTTACTTTAGCGTCAAGAACATGAAATTGGTAAGACCAATTGACTCCGGGCGAGTGGCAGAGACAGGGAACAATGGCCTACAACAAAATCCGCCAACCAAAACTTTCCGATGTGATTGAGCAGCAACTGGAATTTTTGATTCTCGAAGGTACCTTGCGTCCCGGTGAGAAACTGCCTCCAGAGCGCGAACTGGCCAAACAGTTCGATGTTTCTCGTCCTTCACTGCGCGAGGCCATTCAGCGCCTCGAAGCGAAAGGTTTGCTCCTTCGTCGCCAGGGTGGCGGTACTTTTGTCCAAAGCAGCCTGTGGCAAAGCTTCAGCGATCCGCTGGTTGAGCTTCTGGCCGATCATCCCGAATCCCAATTTGACCTGCTTGAAACCCGCCACGCGCTGGAAGGCATTGCTGCATATTATGCGGCGCTGCGCAGCACCGATGAAGACAAAGCGGGGATTGGCGAGCTGCACCAGGCCATTGAGCGGGCGCAGCAGTCAGGGGATTTGGATGCGGAATCCAGTGCCGTTGTGCAGTATCAAATAGCCGTAACCGAGGCGGCACATAATGTTGTGCTGCTTCATCTGCTACGCTGCATGGAGCCAATGTTGGCGCAAAACGTTCGTCAGAACTTCGAATTGCTGTACGCGCGCCGCGAAATGCTGCCGCTTGTCAGCACCCATCGTTCGAGTATTTTCGCGGCGATCATGGCCGGGAAGCCGGAAGAGGCGCGTGAAGCGTCGCACCGCCACCTGGCGTTTATTGAAGAGATTTTGCTGGACCGGAGCCGTGAGCAGAGCCGCCGTGAGCGCTCGCTTCGCCGGTTAGAGCAGAGAAAGAATTAAGATTTTCTGGTGCAGGTTGTACCAGAAGAGTTGTAACACCAGCGCCAAACTTTAGAGCGCGGCAACTAAACGCAGAACCTGTCTTATTGCACTTTTATGGCTGCCAATGAAAGGCATGAGAATGCAATGGGACAGGTTCCAGACAAATCAACGTATTAGATAGATAAGGAATACCCCCCATGTCAGAACGTTTCCAAAATGACGTGGATCCGATCGAAACTCGCGACTGGCAACAGGCGATCGAATCGGTCATCCGTGAAGAAGGTGTTGAGCGTGCTCAGTATCTGATTGACCAGCTCCTTTCTGAAGCCCGCAAAGGCGGTGTGAAAGTGGCAGCTGGCACAGGGGCGAGCAACTATGTAAACACTATTGCCGTTGAAGATGAACCGGAATACCCGGGCAATCTGGAACTGGAACGCCGCATTCGTTCAGCTATCCGCTGGAACGCAATCATGACGGTTCTGCGTGCGTCCAAAAAAGACCTTGAGCTGGGCGGCCACATGGCGTCCTTCCAGTCTTCCGCGACCGTTTATGAAGTTTGCTTCAACCACTTCTTCCGCGCGCGTAACGAGAAAGACGGCGGCGACCTGGTGTACTTCCAGGGCCACATCTCTCCTGGCATCTACGCACGTGCATTCGTTGAAGGTCGTCTGACTGAAGAGCAGATGAACAACTTCCGTCAGGAAGTTCACGGTAAAGGCCTCTCCTCTTACCCGCACCCGAAACTGATGCCGGAATTCTGGCAGTTCCCGACCGTCTCCATGGGCCTGGGCCCGATTGGTGCGATCTATCAGGCGAAGTTCCTGAAATATCTGGAACACCGTGGTCTGAAAGATACCTCTGAACAAACCGTTTACGCCTTCCTTGGCGACGGTGAGATGGATGAGCCGGAATCCAAAGGCGCTATTACCATCGCCACCCGTGAAAAACTGGACAACCTCTGCTTCATCATCAACTGTAACTTGCAGCGTCTGGATGGCCCGGTAACCGGTAACGGTAAAATCATCAACGAACTGGAAGGCATCTTCAGCGGTGCTGGCTGGAACGTTATCAAGGTGATGTGGGGCGGTCGTTGGGATGAACTGCTGCGTAAAGACACCAGCGGTAAACTGATCCAACTGATGAACGAAACCGTTGACGGCGACTACCAGACCTTCAAATCCAAAGATGGCGCGTACGTTCGTGAGCACTTCTTCGGTAAATACCCGGAAACCGCAGCGCTGGTTGCAGACTGGACTGATGAGCAGATCTGGGCACTGAACCGTGGCGGCCACGATCCGAAGAAAGTTTACGCGGCACTGAAAAAAGCGCGTGAAACCAAAGGTAAAGCGACTGTTATCCTGGCCCACACCATCAAAGGTTACGGCATGGGCGATACCGCAGAAGGTAAAAACATCGCGCACCAGGTTAAGAAAATGAACATGGACGGCGTGCGTTATATCCGCGATCGTTTCAATGTTCCGGTTACCGATGAGCAGGTTGAAAATCTGTCTTACATCACCTTCCCGGAAGGTTCTGAAGAGCATAAATACCTGCACGAACGTCGCCAGGCGCTGAAAGGCTACCTGCCGTCTCGTCAGCCGAACTTCACCGAGAAACTGGATCTGCCTACGCTGGAAGACTTCTCCCAGTTGCTGGAAGAGCAGAACAAAGAGATCTCCACCACTATCGCTTTCGTTCGTGCCCTGAACGTGATGCTGAAGAACAAGTCGATCAAAGATCGTCTGGTTCCGATTATCGCCGACGAAGCGCGTACTTTCGGTATGGAAGGTCTGTTCCGTCAGATTGGTATTTACAGCCCGAACGGCCAGCAGTACACCCCGCAGGACCGTGAGCAGGTTGCTTACTACAAAGAAGACGAGAAAGGTCAGATCCTGCAGGAAGGTATCAACGAACTGGGTGCTGGCGCATCCTGGCTGGCGGCTGCGACCTCTTACAGCACCAACAACCTGCCGATGATCCCGTTCTACATCTACTACTCCATGTTCGGGTTCCAGCGTATCGGCGACCTGTGCTGGCAGGCTGGCGACCAACAGGCTCGCGGCTTCCTGGTAGGCGGGACTTCCGGTCGTACGACGCTTAACGGCGAAGGTCTGCAGCACGAAGATGGTCACAGCCACATTCAGTCGCTGACTATCCCGAACTGTATCTCTTATGACCCGTCTTACGCGTACGAAGTGGCAGTCATCATGCATGACGGTCTGACCCGTATGTACGGTGAGAAACAAGAGAACGTTTACTACTACATCACCACGCTGAACGAAAACTACCACATGCCGGCCATGCCGGAAGGTGCCGAGGAAGGTATCCGTAAAGGTATCTACAAACTCGAAACTGTTGCTGGTAGCAAAGGTAAAGTTCAGCTGCTGGGCTCCGGTTCTATCCTGCGTCACGTGCGTGAAGCAGCGCAGATCCTGGCGAACGACTACGGCGTGGGCTCTGACGTGTACAGCGTCACCTCCTTCACTGAACTGGCGCGTGATGGCCAGGATTGTGAGCGCTGGAACATGCTGCACCCGCTGGAAACTCCGCGCGTTCCGTACATCGCTCAGGTGATGAACGACGCACCGGCTGTGGCATCAACTGACTATATGAAACTGTTCGCCGAGCAGGTTCGTACTTACGTACCGGCTGATGATTACCGCGTACTGGGTACCGATGGCTTCGGTCGCTCCGACAGCCGTGAAAACCTGCGTCACCACTTCGAAGTTGATGCTTCTTACGTGGTGGTAGCAGCACTGGGCGAACTGGCTAAACGTGGCGAAATCGACAAGAAAGTGGTGGCGGAAGCAATCACCAAATTCAACATCGATGCAGAAAAAGTTAACCCGCGTCTGGCGTAAGAGGTAAAGAGATAATGGCTATCGAAATCAAAGTACCGGACATCGGGTCTGATGAAGTTGAAATCACCGAGATTCTGGTCAAAGTAGGCGACAAAGTTGAAGCTGAACAGTCGCTGATCACTGTAGAGGGCGACAAAGCCTCTATGGAAGTCCCGTCTCCGCAGGCTGGCGTTGTTAAAGAGATCAAAGTCTCTGTCGGCGACAAAACCGAGACGGGCAAACTGATCATGATTTTCGATTCCGCCGAGGGCGCAGCAGCCGCTGCACCTGCTCCGGCAGAAGAGAAGAAGGACGCCGCTCCGGCCGCTGCTGCACCGGCAGCCGCGGCAGCAAAAGAAGTGAACGTGCCTGACATCGGCGGTGACGAAGTCGAAGTCACCGAAATCCTGGTGAAAGTGGGCGACACCGTTGCGGCAGAGCAATCTTTGATTACTGTAGAGGGCGACAAAGCCTCTATGGAAGTTCCGGCGCCGTTCGCAGGCACCGTGAAAGAGATCAAAATCAACACCGGCGACAAAGTCTCTACTGGCTCGCTGATCATGGTCTTTGAAGTGGCGGGTGCTGCACCTGCTGCGGCCCCGGCTCAGGCAGCCGCTCCGGCTGCGGCGAGCGCACCGGCAGCCGCGGCTGGCCCGAAAGAAGTTAACGTACCGGATATCGGCGGCGACGAAGTTGAAGTCACCGAAGTGCTGGTGAAAGTGGGCGACAAAGTTTCTGCTGAACAGTCTCTGATCACCGTAGAAGGCGATAAAGCCTCCATGGAAGTCCCGGCACCGTTCGCCGGTACCGTGAAAGAGCTGAAAGTGAATGTGGGCGACAAAGTCTCCACTGGCTCCCTGATCATGGTGTTCGAAGTGGAAGGCGCTGCGCCTGCCGCAGCCCCGGCTGCTGCTCCGGCATCTGCTGCCCCGGCTCAGGCTGCTAAACCTGCTGCGAAAGCAGACGGTAAATCTGACTTCGCGGAAAACGACGCTTACGTCCACGCTACCCCGCTGATCCGCCGCCTGGCGCGCGAATTCGGCGTCAACCTGGCGAAAGTGAAAGGCACCGGTCGTAAAGGCCGTATCCTGCGCGAAGACGTTCAGGCTTACGTGAAAGACGCGGTGAAACGCGCTGAATCCGCACCTGCTGCTGGCGCGACTGGTGGTTCTCTGCCGGGTCTGCTGCCGTGGCCGAAAGTGGACTTCAGCAAGTTTGGTGAAATCGAAGAAGTGGAACTGGGCCGTATCCAGAAAATCTCTGGTGCCAACCTGAGCCGTAACTGGGTGATGATCCCGCACGTTACGCACTTCGACAAAACCGATATCACCGATCTGGAAGCGTTCCGTAAACAGCAGAACGCCGAAGCTGAGAAGCGCAAACTGGATGTGAAATTCACCCCGGTTGTCTTCATCATGAAAGCCGTTGCTGCCGCGCTTGAGCAAATGCCTCGCTTCAACAGCTCGCTGTCTGAAGATGCACAGCGTTTGACGCTGAAGAAATACATCAACATCGGTGTCGCGGTAGATACTCCGAACGGCCTGGTTGTTCCGGTCTTTAAAGACGTGAACAAGAAGAGCATTACCGAGTTGTCTCGCGAACTGACCGTGATTTCCAAGAAAGCGCGTGACGGTAAGCTGACCGCTGGCGAAATGCAGGGCGGTTGCTTCACCATCTCCAGCATCGGCGGCCTGGGGACTACCCACTTCGCACCGATTGTTAACGCGCCGGAAGTGGCTATCCTGGGCGTCTCCAAATCTGCAATGGAGCCGGTCTGGAACGGTAAAGAGTTCGTACCGCGTCTGATGATGCCGATTTCGCTCTCCTTCGACCACCGTGTGATTGACGGTGCTGATGGTGCGCGCTTTATCACCATCATCAACAACATGCTGTCTGACATTCGCCGTCTGGTGATGTAATCGAAGAAGCCGGCCTGACGGCCGGCTTTTTTCTGGTAATCTCATAGGGCTGTTGGGGTTATCAGGGGCAAAAGGACAAATCGTTTGCCGTTTGTTGTTTCAAAATTGTTAACAATTTTGTAAACTGCGGGCGGATAGAACGTCCCGGTGGATGAAGGGCGACATGAAGTACCCCTGACCGCCGGAAATCAATAAGAGGTCATGATGAGTACTGAAATCAAAACTCAGGTCGTGGTACTTGGGGCAGGCCCGGCAGGTTACTCTGCTGCCTTCCGTTGCGCTGATTTAGGTCTGGAAACCGTCATCGTTGAACGTTACAACACTCTCGGCGGTGTTTGTCTGAACGTGGGTTGTATCCCTTCTAAAGCGCTGCTGCACGTTGCAAAAGTTATCGAAGAAGCCAAAGCGCTGGCTGAACACGGTATCGTCTTCGGCGAACCGAAAACCGATATCGACAAGATTCGTACCTGGAAAGAGAAAGTGATCACTCAGCTGACCGGCGGTCTGGCGGGTATGGCGAAAGGCCGTAAAGTGAAAGTGGTCAACGGTCTGGGTAAATTCACCGGGGCGAACACCCTGGAAGTGGAAGGCGAAAACGGCAAAACCGTGATCAACTTCGACAACGCTATCATCGCGGCGGGTTCCCGTCCGATCCAACTGCCGTTCATTCCGCATGAAGATCCGCGCGTATGGGATTCTACCGACGCTCTGGAGCTGAAATCTGTACCAAAACGCCTGCTGGTTATGGGTGGCGGTATCATCGGTCTGGAAATGGGCACCGTGTACCATGCGCTGGGTTCAGAGATTGACGTGGTTGAAATGTTCGACCAGGTTATCCCGGCTGCTGACAAAGACATCGTGAAAGTCTTCACCAAACGCATCGGTAAGAAATTCAACCTGATGCTGGAAACCAAAGTGACCGCCGTTGAAGCGAAAGAAGACGGCATTTACGTTTCCATGGAAGGCAAAAAAGCCCCTGCTGAAGCGCAGCGTTATGACGCCGTGCTGGTGGCTATCGGTCGTGTGCCGAACGGTAAAAACCTCGACGCGGGCAAAGCAGGCGTGGAAGTGGACGACCGTGGCTTTATCCGCGTTGACAAACAGCTGCGCACCAATGTGCCGCACATCTTTGCTATCGGCGATATCGTCGGTCAGCCGATGCTGGCGCACAAAGGCGTGCATGAAGGCCATGTTGCCGCTGAAGTTATCGCCGGTAAAAAGCACTATTTCGATCCGAAAGTTATCCCGTCTATCGCCTACACCGAGCCAGAAGTTGCATGGGTGGGGCTGACCGAGAAAGAAGCGAAAGAGAAAGGCATCAGCTACGAAACCGCCACCTTCCCGTGGGCAGCTTCTGGCCGTGCTATCGCTTCTGACTGCGCAGACGGTATGACCAAACTGATTTTCGACAAAGAGACGCACCGTGTTATCGGTGGCGCGATTGTCGGCACCAACGGCGGCGAGCTGCTGGGTGAAATCGGTCTGGCTATCGAAATGGGCTGCGATGCGGAAGATATCGCGCTGACCATTCACGCGCACCCGACGCTGCATGAGTCCGTCGGTCTGGCGGCTGAAGTGTTCGAAGGTAGCATTACCGACCTGCCGAACCCGAAAGCGAAGAAAAAGTAAGTTTCGCCAGTTTGAGATAAGGCAGCCTGTGGGCTGCTTTTTTTTGCTTCTTTTCCGTTGACTGGAGCCAGGCCAGCGTGCTGAAAGTCGACAAAATGGATCTGCGAGAAACCCAGGGATACCGGAAAAGTGGTTACGAAGGTGCGGCACTGCGTCAGGGTACTTCCGGTATCAAGCTGCAAACCAGCACCGAAGAAGGCAACCGCGCGAAATACCAGACTCGCGTCGTTTCTAACGCGAACAAAGTGAACCTGAAATTCGAAGAAGCCAAACCGGCTCTCGAAGCACAACTGGCGAAGTCCGTCGCTAACATCATGTAAGCCACTTTTGCATTCCACATGATGAATGCATGGGTAGCCTAAAATAGGCGAGTCAGGTAACTGGCTCGCTTTTTTTATTGTTTTCCGTGATGAATTTGGTGTTTTCATCCGGGAAGTATAAAGATTGTGCAAAAACTGCCGATGTTAGGTGACTACCACTATCGGTGAGAGAGGGAGTTTCATCGTCATGATCCGCGGACTTAGTTTTGCCTTACAGCTGCCTTCTGTGACGCGCGTGAGCGCGACAACACAGGTTGGAGCTGCTGCTCGTGCCGCCAACAGCAATAACGCCGTCGCCAACAATAACACCTCGGCGAAAGTGATGTTTGGTAGCCAGACTTCAGAGATTTCGGCTGTTTATAGCCTGTCACCGAAAAAAATGAGCACTAATGTCGCACAGCAGTCCAACCCTATTATCGAAGGGCTGATGCAATCGGCCCTGGGCGGGGCTTCGGTTTCCTCAATGGCTGGCCTTGGCAGCGCGCTGCTTGACAATCTGAAGGATAACCGTGGGGATTTCACGCAGGTACTGACCGGGGTGAACACTGATGTGGCTACCAGTGCGGGCGCGAATAAATCTGCAGTGACGCTTAGCATTGCCACCAAATCCGGATCGACCGTTCACCTGACAATGACCCAGCAGGACGATGGCATCGCGGTTGAGGTGAAAACGGAAGGCGGTGCGCTAAATGATGATGATGCAGCGGCAGTGGCAAAGCTCGGTGATGCGTTGAGCAAAGCACTCAGTGGATTGGGAGAACAACCGCCGAAACTGGATATCTCCGGTTTAACCAACTTTGACAGCAAACTGTTGAAATCCGTCGATCTGAAAACGGATATGCGCAATGGCGATGATTCACTGCAATCGCTTAATTTCCATGCCGATAGTAAAGAACGCGCGGTTGCCTACCAGGACAGAGACTTCTCGCTGAAGATGAGCAGCGACATGACGAAACCTGCGCTCTCCGGGAGCTACGGCCAACAGCAACTGGCGCTGAAAGCGTATGACGATAAATTCGACAAAGCGCGTATTGCCGGCAATGGCGATCGTGGCCAGATGGAAGCGATGAAATCCGTATTCCGTGCGCTGAACACCACCCGCGACGCGGAAAGCGCTAAAACCACTGCAGGGCAAAATCTCACTCTTGATACGAACGGCGTTTCGCAATTAAGCGGGCTGAATGATTTTTCGCTGTCGCTCGTACAAACCGAGAAATCACCTAACCCGTTGCATGAAGAAGAGAAAGATCGCTTCGCTTATACCGCTTCGCAGTCTTCCGAAGAGCAGGCGCGCGATGATGGCTCGAAAACCGTGAAACAGACGACGCGCAGCCATCTGAGCGCCGCCTGGCATGAAGCTATCGACCCGTCGATTCCGCTGGCACTGAACAAAATGAAGTCGTCGCAAAACTACTTCTACCATCTGGTGGAAAACGATGAAGAGAACACCACCACGCTCAACTATAACGGTCGCGGGCAACTGGCAAGCGTCGGTCATAACGAGCAGGTGAACAACCGCTCAACGGTGCAAAAATACGTGCTGGATAAGCTGGTGGATCAAACCGTCACCCCGGAAAAATATTCCAACAGCAACGTGCGTTCGTTGTTAGGTTCGGCGTAACAGCCGCGTAACCAAACGGCTCTGCGGAGCCGTTTTCCTTTCCTGCGGGCGAGGATTCTCTGTCGTTAAAACCTTCTCCCGTCTGCTTTATTCCGTCCTTAACGATTCAGCAAGTATTTAATGTTGCTTTTTTGTAAACGGATTAACACCCCCTGAAAATCCTGCTATGCTGCCCGACGCGGTTCGCGGATTTACCCTACAAACTGCTGTCTCACAGGAGCGTGAAGAGAAACGCCTGCCGCATTATGACAATGAGAGCGAGGAGAACCGTCGTGCTAGAAGAATACCGTAAGCACGTAGCTGAACGTGCCGCTGAGGGGATTGCGCCAAAACCATTAGATGCAACCCAAATGGCAGGGCTTGTCGAGCTGCTGAAGAACCCGCCTGCTGGCGAAGAAGAATTTCTGATTGACCTGCTGGCTAACCGTGTCCCACCGGGCGTTGATGAAGCTGCCTATGTAAAAGCTGGTTTCCTTGCCGCTATCGCCAAAGGCGATGCCACCTCCCCGCTGGTTACCCCTGAAAAAGCGATCGAACTGCTGGGCACCATGCAGGGCGGCTACAACATTCACCCGCTGATTGATGCGCTGGAAAGTGAAAAGCTCGCGCCGATCGCCGCGAAAGCGCTGTCTCACACGCTGCTGATGTTTGATAACTTCTACGACGTGGAAGAGAAAGCGAAAGCAGGCAACGCGTACGCTAAACAGGTAATGCAGGCATGGGCCGATGCCGAATGGTTCCTGAGCCGCCCGGCGCTGGCAGAGAAAATCACCGTTACCGTTTTCAAAGTGACGGGTGAAACTAACACCGATGACCTTTCTCCGGCACCCGATGCCTGGTCGCGCCCGGATATCCCGCTGCACGCGCTGGCAATGCTGAAAAACGCCCGTGAAGGCATTGAGCCGGATCAGCCAGGTGCCGTTGGCCCGATCAAACAGATCGAAGCCCTGGCGAAAAAAGGTTTCCCGCTGGCCTATGTGGGTGATGTGGTGGGTACCGGTTCATCACGTAAATCCGCCACCAACTCGGTGTTGTGGTTTATGGGCGACGACATTCCTTTTGTGCCGAACAAACGCGGCGGCGGCCTGGTGCTTGGCGGCAAAATCGCGCCAATTTTCTTTAACACCATGGAAGATGCAGGCGCGCTGCCGATCGAAGTGGATGTTAATAGCCTGAACATGGGCGACGTCATTGACGTTTACCCGTTCAAAGGCGAAGTGCGTAACCACGAAACCGGTGAGTTGCTGGCGAGCTTCGAACTGAAAACCGATGTGCTGATTGACGAAGTGCGCGCCGGTGGCCGTATTCCGCTGATTATCGGCCGTGGCTTGACCACCAAAGCGCGTGAAGCGCTGGGCTTGCCGCACAGCGACGTTTTCCGTCAGGCGAAAGATGTGGCTGAAAGCAGCCGTGGTTATTCGCTGGCGCAAAAAATGGTTGGCCGTGCCTGCGGCGTGGACGGTGTCCGCCCTGGCGCTTACTGCGAACCGAAGATGACCTCTGTGGGTTCTCAGGATACCACCGGGCCGATGACGCGTGATGAGCTGAAAGACCTGGCGTGCCTGGGCTTCTCCTCGGATCTGGTGATGCAGTCCTTCTGCCACACGGCGGCGTATCCGAAGCCGGTTGACGTCACCACGCACCACACGCTGCCGGACTTCATTATGAACCGTGGCGGTGTTTCCCTGCGTCCGGGCGATGGCGTTATCCACTCCTGGCTGAACCGTATGCTGCTGCCGGATACCGTTGGTACCGGTGGTGATTCGCATACCCGTTTCCCGATCGGTATCTCCTTCCCGGCGGGTTCTGGTCTGGTGGCGTTTGCCGCCGCGACCGGTGTGATGCCGCTGGATATGCCGGAATCGGTGCTGGTGCGCTTTAAAGGCAAAATGCAGCCGGGTATTACGCTGCGCGATCTGGTACATGCGATTCCGCTGTATGCGATCAAACAGGGTCTGCTGACCGTTGAGAAGAAAGGCAAGAAAAACATCTTCTCTGGCCGCATTCTCGAGATCGAAGGTCTGCCGGATCTGAAAGTCGAGCAGGCGTTTGAGCTGACCGATGCTTCTGCTGAGCGTTCCGCTGCTGGTTGTACCATTAAGCTGAACAAAGAGCCGATTATCGAGTATCTGAACTCCAACATCGTGCTGCTGAAATGGATGATTGCCGAAGGTTACGGCGACCGCCGTACGCTGGAGCGCCGTATCCAGGGCATGGAGAAATGGCTGGCCGATCCGCAACTGCTGGAAGCGGATGCCGATGCGGAATACGCAGCGGTGATCGATATCGATCTGGCGGAAATCAAAGAGCCGATCCTCTGTGCGCCGAACGATCCGGACGACGCGCGTCTGCTTTCTGATGTGCAGGGTGCGAGCATCGATGAAGTGTTCATCGGTTCTTGCATGACCAACATCGGTCACTTCCGTGCCGCAGGTAAGCTGCTGGATACCCACAAAGGTCAGCTGCCGACCCGCCTGTGGGTTGCGCCGCCGACCCGTATGGACGCGGCGCAGTTAACGGAAGAGGGCTACTACAGCGTATTTGGTAAGAGCGGTGCGCGTATTGAGATCCCGGGTTGCTCGTTGTGCATGGGTAACCAGGCGCGTGTCGCAGACGGCGCGACGGTGGTTTCCACCTCTACCCGTAACTTCCCGAACCGTTTAGGTACGGGTGCGAACGTCTACCTGGCTTCTGCGGAGCTGGCGGCGGTTTCGGCGCTGATCGGTAAACTGCCAACGCCGGATGAGTATCTCCACTTTATGGCGCAGGTGGATAAAACCGCTGTCGATACTTACCGTTACCTTAATTTTGACCAGTTGAATCAGTACACCGAAAAAGCGGACGGCGTGATTTTCCAGACTGCCGTCTGACAGTGAAAGCCACCCTGCGGGGTGGCTTTTTTTTTGCCCGCCTGTTCGTATTCCCGTCGCTAAAACGCATCCCGCGCTTACTTTCTCTACGCCTGAGCGGATATTTTTCCTCGCTTCCGGCTGCTGCGCTTTTTTTCTTGTATTGTGCTGCGATAATTACTGCATAGGCGGCTATTTGGCCTGCATGAGGAAGCGATTATGGATTACGAATTTTTGCGTGATAACACCGGCGTGGTAAAGGTGCGCATGTCGATGGGCCACGAAGTGGTGGGGCACTGGTTCAATGAAGAAGTGAAAGAGAACCTGGCGCTGCTGGATGAAGTGGAGCAGGCGGCGAAAACGGTGAAAGGCAGCGAACGTTCCTGGCAACGTGCGGGTCATGAGTACACGCTGTGGCTGGATGGCGAAGAGGTCATGATTCGCGCGAACCAGCTGGAATTTTCCGGCGATGAAATGGAAGAGGGAATGAGTTACTACGATGAAGAGAGCCTGTCGCTGTGCGGCGTTGAGGATTTTCTTCAGGTGGTAGCGGCCTACCGGCAATTCCTCCAGCAGCGTTAATCAGGGCGCGTCCTTGCGCTCCTGGTGCGTTACACGGCCGGAATGTTGCGGCCGTAGTAGATCTCGCGCATCTCTTTCCACAGCGCTTCGGTGATCTCTTTACGTTCTTGCGGCGTTAAATCTTCCGGTTTGGTATGAAACATGTAGTGCTTAAGGTCGAACTCTTTAAGCAACATCTTGGTATGGAAGATATTTTCCTGATACACGTTGACGTCCACCATGTCATACAGCGATTTCATATCATCCGACATAAAGTTCTGAATCGAATTAATCTCATGATCGATAAAGTGTTTCAGGCCGTTGACGTCGCGGGTAAAGCCGCGCACGCGGTAATCGACGGTAACAATGTCGGATTCAAGCTGATGGATCAGGTAGTTCAGCGCTTTCAGCGGTGAAATCACGCCGCAGGTTGAGACTTCAATATCCGCACGGAAAGTACACAAACCGCCTTCCGGGTGGCTTTCCGGGTAGGTATGTACGCAGATATGGCTTTTATCGAGGTGCGCCACCACCGCTTCCGGCAGCGGGCCGGGATGCTCGGTTTTGTCGATAAGCTGCGGATCGACAGGCTCTTCGCTCACCAGAATGGTTACGCTCGCGCCTTGCGGCTCGTAATCCTGGCGGGCAATGTTCAAAATATTCGCGCCAATAATGTTACAGGTTTCCGTGAGGATCTCCGTCAAACGGTTGGCATTGTAGAGTTCATCGATATAGGCAATATAGCCATCACGCTCTTCTGCGGTTTTGGCATAGCAAATGTCGTAGATACAAAAACTCAGGCTTTTGGTCAGGTTGTTAAAGCCATGTAGTTTAAGCTTTTTCAATTTTTATCACCCCCTTAGTGTTACTGTGCAGCCAGTGCATCGTGTAAATATTGCGGCAGGGCAAAAGCCGCCGTGTGAATCGCCGGGTTGTAGTAGCGGCAGGTGAGATTGGCACTGTGGAAACGGGCGGCAATAATCTCGGTCGAGAGATGGCGCAGCGCCTCGTTATCCGTTGCCCAGGCGAATGTCATAATGCCGCCGTAATAGGTTGGCACCGCCGCCTGATAGAAACCGACGTCGCTGAAATAGTGACCGAGCTTGCGGTGGCTGCCGACCACTTCCTCTTGCTGTAAGAAGCTGACGCCATTTTGCGCGACAAAGATCCCGCCAGGGTTCAGGCAGCGTTTGCAACCTTCATAAAACGCCGAGGTGAACAGGCTCTCACCTGGCCCAATAGGATCGGTACAGTCCGAGATAATCACGTCAAACGTTTGGTCAGTGTGAGTAACAAAGTTCACGCCGTCGTCGATCACCAGCGTAAAACGCGGATCGTCATAGGCGCCCGCATTGTGCTTTGGCAGATACTGGCGGCAGAAAGAGACGACGCCAGCGTCGATTTCTACCATGGTGATGGTTTCAATATTTTTATGGCGGGTGACTTCGCGCAGCATGGCGCCATCGCCGCCGCCGATGATCAGCACATGTTTCGCGTGGCCGTGCGCCAGCAGCGGAACATGGGTCATCATTTCGTGATAGATAAACTCGTCGCGTTCGGTGGTTTGCACCACGCCATCCAGCGCCATGACGCGGCCAAAAGCGGCGTTCTCGAAAATAATCAGATCCTGATGATCGGTCTTTTCGCGATACAGCACCTTATCAACGGCAAAGTATTGACCAAAATGGTCGTGCAGCGTCTCTTGCCATACGTTGTTATCGGCCATCGGTAGCTCCTTTGTTAACACCCGCGAAAAACGGGCGCAACATCATAGCTAACTCTGATTAGCGATGCACGGTCAAAAGTTCACCGTTATTTGACGTAGGCGAGAAGGCTCAGGGAATCACGAGCGAGGGCTTTACACTTTTTGGCGGTCGGAATGCCAATACCGCTGAGATCGCGGTAACTCTCTTCACCAAGCGATTTCATGTCCCATGTGTCATAGTTGCTGAGATCCCACTGATTTTGCTGGGCGAAAAAAACCAGTGCGCGGCGGATCTGCCCATTAGGTAAGTTGTTATAACCGCAGTCGTTTTTCAAAAATACGAACACTGCCGTGAGATCGGCCATGTCTTCAGCTTCGGATTCACTCAGTGCGTAACTGTTGGCGGAGACAGCCAGCAAGCTGCCCAGGACAATTGTTCTGAAAAACGTCTTCATTATTTCTACCACGGCGTAACGGAAATTAAACGTTAGCACAGTCCGGATATGGCGACGATATTTATTATTGCCTCTTTTCTTGACCTTCCGGCAGGGGGAGGGTTTAAGCTCAAAAGATGACCTGCAATCGATAAGGAAATGCCCATGCAACGCCGAGATTTCTTGAAATATTCCGCTGCGCTGGGGGTGATGAGCGCGCTGCCGCTGTGGAGCCGTTCGCTGTTCGCCGCTGAGCGCCCCGCATTGCCCATCCCGCCATTACTCACCGCCGACGCGCAAAACCGCATCGTGTTAACGGTGCAGGCGGGCGAAACCCTGTTTGGCAATAAACGCGCCGCTACCTGGGGTTACAGCGGTGCGCTGTTAGGCCCGGCGCTTCAGCTCCGCCAGGGGCGTGAGGTTACCGTTGATATCCGCAATACGCTTGCTGAAGAGACCACCGTGCACTGGCACGGCGTTGAGGTGCCGGGCGAGGTCGATGGCGGGCCGCAAGGCATCATTAAACCCGGCGGTAGCCGAACGGTGACGTTTACCCCGACACAGCAGGCGGCGACGTGCTGGTTCCACCCGCATCAACATGGCAAAACCGGTCGACAAGTTGCGATGGGGTTAGCGGGGCTGGTGCTGATTGAGGATGAAAACAGCCGTAAGTTGCACCTGCCGCAACAGTGGGGCATTGATGACGTTCCAGTTATCGTGCAGGACAAAAAATTCACCGCCAATGGGCAGATTGACTACCAACTGGATGTGATGAGCGCGGCTGTTGGCTGGTTTGGCGATACGCTGCTGACTAACGGTGCCATTTATCCACAACATTCCGCTCCGCGCGGCTGGCTGCGCTTGCGTTTGTTGAACGGTTGCAATGCGCGTTCACTGAAGTTTGCCACCAGCGATCAACGCCCGCTGTATGTAGTAGCGAGCGATGGCGGTTTGCTTGGTGAACCGGTGAAAGTGAGTGAATTACCGGTGCTGATGGGCGAGCGCTTTGAAGTGCTGGTCGATATCAGCAATGGTAAACCGTTCGATCTGATTACCTTACCGGTTCAGCAGATGGGGATGACCGTTGCGCCGTTTGACCAGCCGCATCCGGTGCTGCGCATCCAACCATTACAAGTGACCGCTTCCGGTACGTTACCGGATACGCTGGCGACACTGCCGGGTTTACCCGCGCTTGAAGGATTAACGCAGCGCACGTTGCTGCTGTCGATGGATCCGATGCTCGACATGATGGGCATGCAGGCGCTACAGCAGAAGTATGGCGATAGCGCGATGGCCGGGATGATGGGCCACGGGCAGATGGGTAATATGCAAATGGGTCATGGCCAGATGAACCATAGCCAGATGGGCAACATGCAGATGGGTCATGGTCAGATGGATCATAGCCAGATGGGCAACATGAAAATGGATAGCGGCCAGATGAACCACGGCGGCAACGGCTTTGATTTCCATAACGCCAACCGCATCAACGGCAAAGCCTTTGATATGGCGACCCCGCAATTTGCTGCGCAAAAAGGGCAGTATGAGCGCTGGGTGATTTCCGGCGAGGGCGACATGATGTTGCACCCGTTCCATATTCACGGCACGCAGTTCCGCATTCTGTCGGAAAATGGTAAACCGCCAGCGGCGCATCGCGCAGGCTGGAAAGATACGGTTGAAGTGTATGGCGCGCGCAGTGAAGTGTTAGTGCGTTTCCAGCATGACGCACCGAAAGAATTTGCTTATATGGCGCACTGCCACCTGCTGGAACATGAAGATACCGGGATGATGTTAGGGTTTACGGTTTAACGCTTAACGTTCTGCTTCATCCGGCGGCTAACGGTCGCAGAAAAGAAAATCCCCTCATGCCAGATGGCAGAGGGGATTTTTTATAACCAGTCACTTTTACCTCTCCCGCTCAGGGAGAGGAGGGATTACTTGGCGTCATCCGGCAGCGCGTAAGCGACAATGTAGTCGCCCATCTTCGTACCGAACGAACCGTGACCGCCTGCGGAAATGACCACGTACTGCTTACCATTGACCTCATAAGTCATCGGTGTTGCCTGGCCACCGGCCGGCAAACGGCCTTGCCACAGTTTCTCACCGTTGCTCATGTTATAAGCGCGCAGGTAGTTATCTGCGGTCGCGGCGATAAACAGCACATTACCGGCGGTGGAAATTGGGCCGCCGAGCATCGGCATCCCCATATTGAACGGCACCGGAACCGGCATCGGGAACGGCATGCTGTCTTGCGGTGTACCAATACGTTTTTTCCATACCACCTGGTTGGTTTTCAGATCCAGTGCGGAAATGTAACCCCAGGCCGGTTGTTTACAAGGCAGACCGAACGGTGAGAGGAACGGGTTCAGCGTCACGCCAAACGGTACGCCATACTGCGGTTGAATACCGGATTCCGAACCGGTGCCTTTCGCATCTTTCGGCGGCTCCATTGGGTTGCCTGGACCACGTGGGATCAGTTTTGACACAAATGGCAGCGCCATCGGGTTGGCAATCGCCACCTGACGGTTTGGATCAACGGAGATACCGCCCCATTCGAACATCCCCAGGTTACCCGGGAATACCAGCGTGCCCTGCTCAGATGGCGGCGTGAAGATACCTTCATAGCGCATCTGGTGGAACATCACGCGGCACACCAGTTGGTCGAACATGGTGGCGCCCCACATATCCGCGCCGCTTAAGTTTTTCGTCGGACGGAAACTCAGGTCGGAGAAGGGTTGGGTTTTGGCTACGTAATCGCCTTTTGCCGCGCCTTGCGGAACCGGTTTTTCCGGTGCCGGAACCACCAGCTTACCGTTGGTACGATCGAGGACGAAAATGTTACCGGTTTTCGCCGGCGCGTAGATCACCGGTACGGTTTTGCCATTCACGGTAATGTCCGCCAGCGTCGGCTGGGACGGCATATCCATATCCCACAGATCGTGGTGTACGGTCTGGTAGCTCCAGGCAAGTTTACCGGTGGTGGCATTCAGCGCGACGATCGAGCTGGCATAGCGCTCCTGCTCCGGCGTACGGTTGCCGCCCCAGATATCCGGGGTGGTCACGCCCATCGGCAGATAGACTAAATCCAGTTTCGCGTCATAAGCCGCAGGTGCCCACGAGTTCGGTGAGTTAAAGGTGAAAGTGTGTTCATCCGACGGGATCGCGTTGGGATCTTTCGCGCCCGGATCGAAGGCCCACAGCAATTTCCCGGTGTTCACATCGAAACCACGGATAACGCCAGAGGTTTCACGGGTTGAGAAGTTATCCGTTACCGAACCGGCAATCACGATGGTTTTATCGGTGATGATCGGCGGAGATGTCGGCTCGTACAGACCCGGCGTGGTGTCCGGCATATTGGTCTGCAGGTTCAGGATCCCTTTGTTGGCAAAGGTTTCGCACAGCTTGCCGTTATCCGCATTCAGCGCAAACAGACGGCCATCGTTCACCGGCAGAATAATGCGGCGCGGGCAGTCAGCGACCACATCCGGGCTGGCGTTATCAGCACGGGCTTCATGATACGAAACACCGCGGCAGGTCACATGCTGGAACGAAGGATTGGTGTTCAGCTGCGGATCGAAATGCCACTTCTCTTTGCCGCTGGCGGCATCAATCGCAAACAAACGCTGGTGTGCGGTACACAGGAACAGCGTGTCGCCCACTTTAATTGGCGTCACTTCGTTGGTGATTTCACCGGGATCGTTTGGCATTTTCAGGTCGCCGGTGCGGAACACCCAAGCTTCCTTCAGGTTTTTCACGTTATCGGCATTGATCTGTTTCAGCGGCGAGTAACGCTGGCCTTCCTGGTTACGGCCATAGGCTGGCCAGTCACCATCGGCTACCTGTGAAATTGGCGCTGCCGGTGTGGCATCGGCGCTCAGGGTGCCGTGAACTTCTTGCGGATCGTTGAAACCCGCCCAGGTGAGGATGCCGCCGCTAATTAACAGCGCCACCACCAACGCAGCGACCGCACCGCTGGACGGCACAATCAACCGCCGCCAGACAAACGGAAGAATCAGCCAGATACCGAAGAAGACGAGAATGTCGCTACGCGGTGTCAGCGCCCAGAAGTCGAAACCGACTTCCCACACGCCCCAAATCATTGTCGCCAGCAGTAGGGCGGCGTACAGCCACAGCGCGGCGCGCTTGCCCTTCCACAATAGCCATGTCACGCCGAGCATGACCAGACCAGCGATGGGGTAGTACCAGGAGCCGCCAATGCTGACGAGCCAAACCCCACCTATTAAAAGATACAGCCCGCAGAAGGCTGCAAAGAGCGTCGTCAGCGTGACAAGCAGCCGCGACTGTTGAGTTTTTGTTTCCGCCATAAAACACATCCGTTGATTTGTTAATATTTTGATAGCAAGTAATTATAGGAGTTAACAAGTGTGATCGTCATCACAAAATGAGCTTTGTCGCGGAATAACCCGCAACAATCTTTTTGCTGGTATACTGCGCACCTTGCATTTCAATCACTGGTTTAAGTGCCGGTATTGAGTGATTTACTCTTTAAATCATATGGTTAGTAAAATGAAACACACTGTTGAAGTGATGATCCCGGAAGCGGAGATCAAAGCGCGTATCGCTGAGCTGGGTCGTCAAATCACTGAGCGTTATAAAGATAGCGGCAGCGAAATGGTGCTGGTTGGGTTACTGCGCGGTTCGTTTATGTTTATGGCTGACCTGTGCCGTGAAGTGCAGGTGTCGCATGAAGTTGACTTTATGACCGCCTCCAGTTACGGCAGCGGCATGTCCACTACCCGCGATGTGAAAATCCTCAAAGATCTCGATGAAGACATTCGTGGAAAAGACGTGCTGATCGTTGAAGACATTATCGATTCGGGTAATACGCTGTCGAAAGTGCGCGAGATCCTGCGTCTGCGCGAGCCAAAATCGCTGGCGATTTGTACCCTGCTGGATAAACCGTCGCGTCGTGAAGTGGATGTGCCGGTGGAGTTCGTCGGTTTTGCTATCCCGGACGAGTTTGTGGTGGGGTACGGAATTGATTACGCGCAGCGTTATCGCCATTTGCCGTACGTCGGCAAAGTGGTGATGTTGGACGAGTAAAAAAACGGGGCCGATGATGGCCCCGATTGTTATTTGTGGTTGCTGTGCTTCTGGCTCAGATTTGACACGCCCTGGCGATAGCGCTGTTCCAGCGTTTCGCGGTTAGTGGCGGTGACGTCCAGATTGCGCAACAGACCATCGTGAATGCCGTAAGCCCAGCCGTGAATCGTCACTTTCTGACCACGTTTCCACGCGGATTGCATGATGGTCGAGTGGCCCAGGTTGTAGACCTGTTCCATCACGTTCAGCTCGCACAGCGTGTCGAGACGACGCTCCGGCGGCATTTCGCCCAGCAGCGAGCTATGTTTAAACCAGATATCGCGAATGTGCAGCAGCCAGTTATCGATTAAGCCCAGTTCCGGGTTTTCAACCGCCGCCTGCACACCGCCGCAACCGTAGTGACCGCAGATGATAATGTGCTCAACTTCCAGTACATCCACCGCGTACTGCACCACGGAGAGGCAGTTCAGATCGGTATGGATAACCAGGTTGGCAACATTACGGTGCACAAACAGTTCACCTGGTTCGAGCCCGGTAAGGCGTTCTGCGGGTACGCGTGAGTCGGAGCATCCAATCCAGAGAAAGCGCGGCTTCTGTGCTTGCGCCAGTGTTTCGAAAAATCCAGGATCTTCTTCCACCAGCATTTTTGACCATAGTGCATTGTTGCTGATGAGTGTATCTATGTCTTTCATGGAGGTTAACGACCTGTAACCAGATAAGTGCGTTGCGCTAATATAGGTGAACTCTCCGTCTTTTTAAACCACACATCGAGTGTAAGAAAACAGGTAAGTGATAATTCATGACCATTGCACTGGAGCTTGAGCAGCTTAAAAAAACCTATCCGGGCGGCGTTCAGGCGCTGCGCGGCATTGATTTACAAGTAGAAGCGGGCGATTTCTACGCGCTTCTCGGACCCAATGGTGCCGGCAAATCCACCACCATTGGCATTATCAGTTCGTTGGTAAATAAATCTTCCGGGCGCGTTAGCGTTTTTGGTTACGATCTTGAAAAAGACGTGGTGAACGCGAAACGTCAACTGGGGCTGGTGCCACAGGAGTTCAACTTTAACCCGTTTGAAACCGTGCAACAGATTGTCGTTAACCAGGCGGGTTACTACGGCGTTGATCGTAAAGATGCGCTTGTGCGCAGCGAAAAGTACCTGAACCAGCTCGATCTGTGGGAAAAACGCAACGAACGTGCGCGGATGCTTTCCGGCGGGATGAAGCGCCGTCTGATGATTGCTCGTGCGCTGATGCACGAACCTAAGCTGTTGATTCTCGACGAGCCAACCGCGGGTGTTGATATCGAACTGCGTCGTTCAATGTGGGGCTTTTTAAAAGATCTCAACGACAAAGGCACCACCATCATTCTGACGACTCACTACCTGGAAGAAGCCGAGATGCTGTGTCGCAACATCGGCATTATCCAGCGTGGCGATCTGATTGAAAATACCTCGATGAAAGCGCTGCTGTCGAAGCTGAAATCCGAGACTTTCATCCTCGATTTAGCGCCAAAAAGCCCGCTGCCGAAGCTGGAAGGGTATCAATACCGGCTGGTGGATACGTCCACGCTTGAGGTGGAAGTGCTGCGCGAGCAAGGCGTGAACAGCGTGTTCAGCCAGCTTAGCACGCAGGGGGTGCAGGTATTGAGTATGCGTAACAAAGCCAACCGTCTCGAAGAGCTATTCGTCACGCTGGTTCATGACAGAAAAGGAGAAAGCGCATGATGCAGCTGTTCTGGGTGGCGCTGAAGAGTATCTGGTACAAAGAGATCCAGCGTTTCATGCGTATTTGGGTGCAAACACTGGTACCGCCTGTGATCACCATGACGCTCTACTTTATTATTTTCGGCAACCTGATCGGTTCGCGTATCGGTGAAATGCACGGTTTTACCTACATGCAGTTTATCGTGCCGGGCTTAATCATGATGGCGGTGATCACCAACGCGTATGCCAACGTAGCGTCGTCATTCTTTAGCGCCAAGTTCCAGCGCAACATTGAGGAGCTGCTGGTGGCACCGGTGCCAACGCATGTCATTATCGCCGGGTATGTTGGCGGCGGCGTGGCGCGCGGCTTGTGTGTGGGCATCCTGGTGACGGCGGTTTCGCTGTTTTTCGTGCCGTTTCAGGTGCATTCATGGTTGTTTGTTGGCCTGACGTTGCTGCTGACAGCGGTGCTGTTTTCGCTGGCGGGGCTTTTGAATGCGGTATTTGCCAAAACCTTTGATGACATTAGCCTCATTCCGACCTTTGTGCTGACGCCGTTGACTTACCTGGGCGGGGTGTTCTACTCCCTGACGCTGCTGCCGCCGTTCTGGCAGGCGCTGTCGCACCTCAACCCGATCGTGTATATGATAAGCGGCTTCCGTTTTGGTTTCCTCGGCATTTCCGATGTGCCGCTGTTTACCACCGTTGGTGTGTTGGTGGTGTTTATCATCGCTTTTTACCTGCTGTGCTGGTATCTGATTAATCGCGGACGTGGGCTGCGAAGTTAAGCCTGAGCGCGACGGCTCTCTTCTGTGGAAGAGAGCCAATCCCAGAGATTAGGCTATTTTTTAGACTGCTCATTACCGTTGGTTTCTCCCGTTCTGTTGCTACAATAGGTGCAGTTTTTCTATTCGGTCCACCTCATGTCTCGTTTGATTACCCTTTTATTGTTGCTGGTTACCTGGAGCGCGTCTGCCAGTATTGTCAGTGAACAACGCATTCCCGCGCGCTATATGCAAACCACTGAAGATGCCGATATCTGGGCGCAGGTAGGAGACAGAGTCGTTACTGTCGGCAATATTCGCGCCGGGCAGATCCTGGCGGTGGTGCCGGGGGCAGAAGATTATTACGCGTTTCGCTTTGGCTTCGGCAGCGGGTTTATTGACCGGGGGCATCTTGGCACGGTGCCTGGCAATGAGCGGGTAGAAGATACGCTTGGCGATCTGAATAAACCGCTCAGTAACCAAAACCTGATCACCTGGCGGGATACGCCGCTCTATACGTCGCCGGATATCACCAGTAAACAGGTTGGCACGCTGGCGGAAAACCTGCGTTATCCGATAATCGATAAGCTGAAAGACCGCCTGAACCAGACCTGGTTTCAGATACGCATCGGCAATCGGCTGGCGTGGATCAGTAGCCTGGATGCACAAGAAGACAGCGGCATTCCGGTACTGACTTATCACCATATCCTTCGTGATGAGGAAAACACCCGCTTCCGCCACACCTCGACCACGACCTCGGTGCGCGCTTTTACCAACCAAATGACCTGGCTGCGCGATCAGGGTTACATCA
The DNA here is from genome assembly GCF_004331415.1 of Kosakonia quasisacchari. Classification (GTDB taxonomy): domain Bacteria; phylum Pseudomonadota; class Gammaproteobacteria; order Enterobacterales; family Enterobacteriaceae; genus Kosakonia; species Kosakonia quasisacchari. Next base: position 66,695 of record NZ_SJOP01000005.1, on the reverse strand, counting down.
CCTTGTCGATGTACCAGTTGGAAGGCTATGTGCGTAACCGCATGAATTTACCTGCGCGTTCGGTAGTGATCACTTTTGATGATGGGCTGAAATCCGTCAGCCGTTACGCTTATCCGATCCTGCACGAGTATGGTTTTAAAGCGACGGCGTTTATTATTTCGTCACGCATTAAGCGCAAGCCGCAGCCGTGGGACCCGAAATTCTTGCAGTTTATGAGCGTGTCGGAGCTGAATCATATTCAGGATGTGTTCGATGTACAGTCACATACCCATTTCCTGCACCGGGTTGATGAGTCGATGCATCCGATTTTGCTGAGCCGCAACTATCACAATATTCTGTTCGATTTTAAACGCTCACGCCGCGCGCTGGCGCAGTTCAACCCGCATGTGCTTTATCTCTCCTATCCATTTGGCGGCTATGACGATAAAGCGATACAAGCGGCGAATGACGCAGGTTTTCATCTGGCGGTGACCACGGTGCGTGGCAAGGTGAAACCGGGAGATAATCCGTTTTTACTGAAGCGGTTGTACGTGCTGAGAACGGATTCGCTGGAGACAATGTCGCGGCTGATCAGTAATCAGCCGCAGGGGTAGGGCATCAGGCAACCTGAACCGGCACGGCTTTCGCGGTGCGTTTCATCTCGTTGTCGCCATCAAAATAGGCCACTTTCGGCTGCCAGCTACGGGCAACCTCATCCGGCACGGTGACGTAGCTGGCGATAATCAGGATATCGCCGACGTTTGCGCAGTGTGCTGCCGCACCGTTAACCGAGATAATGCGTGAACCGCGCTCGCCGGCAATCGCGTAGGTAGAAAAGCGTTTGCCGTTGGTCACGTTATAAATATCGATGGCTTCGTATTCCAGAATACCGGCCGCCTCAAGGAAATCCTGGTCAATCGCGCAGGAACCTTCGTAGTGCAGGTCGGCCTGCGTCACTTTGACGCGGTGGAGCTTGCCTTGCAGCATCGTGCGAATCATAAGTTAAACCTTCATTACTGATAATTAACCTGAAAATGGAGGGCGGCTCCCTGCGAATCCCTCGTGTGCTCGCGCCACGTCCTGGCGGGCGTAAGAGCAAGCCAGGAGTGGAGTATTGCCCGATTTTTTCGCCCTGTCTAGCGGGCTAATTCAACCACTTTGTTGTCGATAAGTCGCGCCTGGCCGAGCCATGCCGCCATCAAAATCACCGCGCATTTGCTGCTTTCAGACAGCGCCAGAAGCGTGTCCGCATCGCGGATCTGAATATCATCGGCGCGCAGGCCCGCGTCGTTGATCTCCTGCCCGGCAATGGCAATCAGCTCTTCTTCATTGCGTTCGCCCGCCAGCAGTTTATCGGCTACCGAATTCATCACTTTGCTGAGCGCCGGGGCAATTTTGCGTTGATCGGCCGTCAGATAGCCATTACGTGAGCTCAGCGCGAGGCCATCTTTCGCCCGCACGGTCGGCACACCGACAATCTCGATGTCATAACCCATGTCGGCCACCATTTTGCGGATCAGTTGCAACTGCTGGTAATCCTTCTCACCAAAGCAGGCGATATCCGGTTGCACCAGGTTGAATAGCTTGCTGACGATAGTCGACACGCCGCGAAAATGGCCAGGACGGCTTGCGCCTTCCAGCATGGTGGAGAGGCCCGGCACATCGACATACGTTTGGGTATCGGTGCCCTGCGGGTAGATGTCCGCGGGTGCGGGGGCGAAAACAATATCGACTTTGCGCTTGTTCAGCTTTTCGCAATCTTCCTGCAAGGTACGCGGGTAGCGCACTAAATCATCCGGGCGGTCGAACTGCATTGGGTTAACGAAAATACTCACTACCACCACATCAGCGCGGGTTTTGGCTTCGTCGACCAGCTTCATATGGCCATCGTGCAGGTTGCCCATCGTTGGCACCAGCGCAATACGCTTACCTTCCTGACGCAGCCTGCGGATGTGCTGGCGCAGCAGCGGGAGGGTTTCAATAATCAACACAACTAGGCTCCTTAATGGAAACTGTGTTCTTCACCCGGATAGGCTCCGGATTCGACTTCGGCAACATACTGCCTGACCGCTGCGCGCATGTCGCCTGCTTCATTGAGGAAATTTTTCGCGAATTTCGGGATATGCCCGCCGGTAATGCCGAACGCGTCATGCATCACCAGAATCTGGCCGTCGGTGACATTGCCTGCGCCAATCCCAATCACCGGAATGGTTAACGCCGCCGTGATACGTTGCGCCAGCTCGACCGGGATACACTCCAGCACCAGCAGTTGCGCGCCTGCGGCTTCCAGCGCCAACGCATCGTCAAGCAGCCCTTGCGCTGCGTCGCCGCGCCCCTGAACTTTATAACCACCGAAAATATTAACGGACTGCGGCGTCAGACCCAGGTGGCCGCACACCGGCACGGCGCGTTCAGTCAGCATTTTTACCGTGGGAGCCAGCCAGCGGCCGCCTTCGATTTTCACCATATTGGCGCCCGCGCGCATGACCACGGCGGCGTTTTCAAACGCCTGCTCCGGCGTGGCGTAGGCCATAAACGGCAGATCGGCGAGCAACAGGCAGGCCGGTGCACCACGGCGGACAGCCTGCGTGTGATAAGCGATATCGGCAACCGTTACCGGTAGGGTGGAGTCATGGCCTTGTACCGTCATCCCTAACGAATCACCCACCAGCATTACGTTAATCCCTTCTTCGGCAAACAGTTTTGCGAAGCTGTAGTCGTATGCGGTGATAGTGGCGAAGCGTCTCTTTTCCTGCTTGCATTTATGCAGCCAGGAGATAGTGATGGGTTTCATAGCGTTTCCTGATAGTCGAAAGCGATTCTGGCGCATTCTAGCAGCAACAATCAGGTGGGCAATGATTTTAGACAGGCGGTAAGCGCAGGGTGTGAGGAAAGCGGAAAATTACCAGGCGTCGGGTTTCGGTGCGTTCAGGCTCGCAAGAGTGTCCTGCAACGATGTGCCGTCCGGGAAGTGCAGATCGGGCGCAATTTCAAACAGCGGCCACAGCATAAAGCCACGATTTTTCATGTCGTAGTGCGGCACCGTCAGGCGTTCGGTATTCAGTGTCAGTGAGCCAAACAGCATGATATCGAGATCGAGCGTGCGCGGCCCCCAGCGTTCTGCTTTACGCACGCGGCCTTGCTGGAGTTCGATGCGTTGCGTGTGATCCAGCAGCGTTTCTGGTGCAAGAGGGGTTTCCAGCGCCACGGCGGCGTTGAGGTAGTCCGGTTGATCCGGCGGGCCAAGCGGGGGAGTGCGATATAGCGAAGAGACCGCCACGATGCGGCTTTGTGGGATCTCTCCAATGGCGGTAATCGCGGCGTTAACCTGGTCGAGTGGTGACGCCAGGTTGCTGCCGATCGCGATATACGCGAGGGTCACGCACTGCCCTCGCGGCGCGGTGCGCGTTTACGCGGGCGGCGATGGCGACGGCGTTCTGCCGGTTCGTCGCCTAAATCATCCAGCATATCTTTCTGAGTCGGCGGTGCAGAAACCTGGAATTCACCCCACCATTTCGTCAGACGTTGCAGCTCGCCGTTATTTTCGGCTTCGGCACGCAGTGCCAGTAGATCATAGGCCGCGCGGAATTTCGGGTGTTCCATCAGCTTCCATGAGCGCTTGCCCTGCCGACGGGACATCCGCAATTGCAACTGCCAGATATCACGAATCAGCGAGGTGATGCGTTTGGGGATCGCCAGCGAACGGCAGGCTTCATCTAACACATCGTTCATCGCCAGCGCGAAAGCGTCGTAATAGGCAAGCCCGCCTTCCTGGGTAATGCGCTGGGCGTTTTCCAGCAGCGGATACCAGAACATGGCAGCAAACAAAAACGCCGGATTCACGCGCATGTCGTTGTGAATACGGTTATCCGTATTCTTCAGCACCTGCTCAATAATCCGCTCCATCGGGCTGTCGCCTTTTTCGGTGAAGTAGCGGGTGATGCTGGGGAACAGCGGCTGGAACAGACCATACTCACGCAGTAAACGGCAGGTTTCGTAACCGTAACCGGCCTGCAGAAGTTTCAGCGATTCCTCAAACAGGCGCGCCGGGGGAACATCGTTAATCAGCGTGGCGAGACGCGGGATCGGCTCGGCGGTCTCTTCGCTGATACGCATATTGAGCTTGGCGGCAAAGCGCACTGCGCGCAGCATGCGCACCGGATCTTCGCGATAGCGGGTTTCCGGGTTACCGATCAGGCGAATCACACCCTCTTCTAAATCACGCATACCGCCGACGTAATCACGGACGGTGAAATCAGCAACGCTGTAATAAAGGCTGTTGATGGTGAAGTCGCGGCGCTGAGCATCTTCTTCGATGGAACCGAAAATGTTGTCGCGCAGCAGCATGCCATTCTGCCCGCGCTGGGAGATGGTGCGATCGGTTTGTTGTTCGTCGTGATGACCACGGAACGTGGCGACTTCAATGATTTCCGGCCCGAACATCACATGCGCAAGGCGGAAACGGCGGCCGACCAGGCGGCAGTTACGGAACAGTTTACGCACCTGGTCCGGCGTTGCGCTGGTGGTTACGTCAAAATCTTTTGGTTTTTTGCCCAGCAATAAATCGCGCACGCCGCCGCCTACCAGGTAAGCGTCGTAGCCCGCTTTATTCAGACGATAGAGCACCTTGAGCGCATTTTCACTGATATCTTTGCGGGAAATAGCGTGCTGCTCACGCGGAATAACCGTCATCTGCGGTTGGGCCATAGCCTCAACGACCATGCTCTCTTCGCGGCTTAGCACCTTGCGGCAAAAATTAGCGACTCGGGTAAAAATAGTACACCTCGGTAGTGTCAAACGTCAGGACAAAAAATAGCGGCTAATCATAGCTCAGCGCGAGCCGTTTGAGAATGCTGTATTCGCATCCGCCGCGTCAGGTACACGGCAAAGTGCCCAGTTTTCCACCGCTTTTTGCAGCAGCGCGTCAATGCGCAGATCCTGCCACTCATTTGTTACATCCTGGTTCAAAAATTGTAAAGCCCTGATTATTACCGGACGCGGATCCCCTTCAGGCAACGCGGGTGCGTGGTTTTGCTTGGAAAGCTTGCTCCCCTGCTCATTGAGCGCCAGCGGTAAATGAATATACCCTGGAGCCTGCCAGCCAAACTGCTTATAGAGCGAGATTTGCCGCACTGTAGGTTCTATCAGATCCGCACCGCGCACAATTTCCGTGACGCCCTGAAAGTGGTCATCGACCACCACCGCGAGGTTATAGGCAAACAGCCCATCACGGCGGTGAATAATAAAATCTTCCCGCGCCAGTTTTTCGTCGGCAACGATGCGCCCACGCAGTTTATCGTCGAAGTGCAGAACCGGATGCTGCTGTATCAGCCGTACGGCGGCGTTTTGCGCGCCATTTTGTAATGTGCGGCAATGCCCATCATAAATACCGCCAATGCTTTGGATGCGTGCACGCGAACAGGTGCAAAAATAGCTCAGTCCTTCGCGTTGCAGGGTCGCGAGCGCCGCGCGGTAGGCGTCATGACGCCGGGATTGCCACAGCACGTCGCCGTCCCAGTGCAGACCATAATGTTCGAGCTGGCAAAGAATGGTTTCTGCAGCGCCGGGAACTTCTCTTGGGGGATCAATATCTTCAATGCGAACAAGCCAGGTGCCGTGGTTGGCGCGAGCTTGCAGGTAGCTGCCGAGAGCAGCAATTAACGAACCGAAATGCAGTTCACCGGACGGGGATGGCGCAAAGCGCCCAATATAGTGTGATTCAGGCATATCGCTGGCAAAAATATAGGCGGGAATCGATCCCGCCGTATAGGGCGCACCACGCCTTAGCGGTGCGCCATTGAAGACATCAGGTCATTAACCTGCCATCTGCTTTTCGCGGATTTCCGCCAGGGTTTTGCAGTCGATGCACAGGTCGGCAGTCGGACGTGCTTCCAGACGACGGATACCAATTTCAACGCCACAGGATTCGCAGAAGCCAAAATCTTCGTCTTCTACTTTTTTCAGCGTCTTCTCGATCTTTTTAATCAACTTGCGCTCGCGATCACGGTTACGCAGTTCAAGGCTGAACTCTTCTTCCTGAGCGGCACGGTCGACCGGATCGGGGAAGTTAGCTGCTTCGTCCTGCATGTGCGTGACGGTGCGATCGACTTCATCCCTAAGTTGATTACGCCATGCTTCAAGAATACGCTTGAAATGCGCCAGCTGGGCTTCGTTCATATACTCTTCGCCCGGCTTCTCTTGATACGGCTCCACCCCAGCGATGGCGAGAATACTCAGGGACGATGTTTTACGGTTTTGCCCTTCTTGCATGTTGCTTCTCCTTAACACGCACTATCGATCCCCGTGTGGGGGAAAAATCAGGCCGCTATAAATAGCAGATGCTTTTACGGATGGCAAATATCTAAACGTAACACTTGACAACCCTGTGAAGAAAAGCGTATTTGCGCACGCGACCAAATCACTTATTCGTCAAAAGCTTGCCTTTATACCGTAAAAGGTAGTGGCAACCTAAGAGTGATATTATCGGCAGAAAGTTCCGCTTTATAAGCGATAACTTCTACACCCCGGTGTTGTGCCTCATTCAACAATCGTGCGTATTCCTCGTCAATATGGCGTGCCGGAGAAAAATGTTCAACGGCGGAGTGCAGAACAGCAAACAGAATTACCGCGCGATCGCCGTTGGCCGCGACGCTCATTAATTCCCGTAAATGCTTCTGTCCTCGCAAGGTTACGGCATCCGGGAAGTAGCCTGACTGCTGCTCGGCGAGCGTGACCGATTTCACTTCAATATAGCAGTTGCGCCGGTCATCCGCCTGTAACAGAAAATCAATTCTGCTACCTTCCGCACCATATTTTACTTCGCTTTTCAGCGTGCTATATCCGCTGAGTTCAGGCAACTGGTCAGTGAGTATTGCTTCTTTTGTCAGCATATTTGCCCGCTGAGTATTGACGCAAATAAATGCCCCCTGTTGGGTTTGGGATAATTCCCACGTATGGGCATATTTGCGCTTAGGATTATTCGACGTGGAATACCAAACTTTGTCGCCAGGTGTTGCGCAGCCGGTCATCGCACCAGTATTAGGGCAATGCAGCGTGAGGGTTTCCCCTTCAGGCGTGACCACATCCGCAAGGAAGCGTTTATAACGCTGAATCAGCGTGGCGGATTTAAGCGGCGGTGAAAAATCCATGGGAAATCCTTATTTTTTAAGCGTCCAGCGATGCAACTGCGTGTAGCGGGTTCGACCCTGGATAAATTGCGATTCATACAATGCAAATGTCGTCACCGGGAACGACCAGCGAAAACCCGGTGGCGGAATGGTGACAGCGTGGCTGGCGTCGCGCAGCAGTGTAATGTGCGGGTGAAACGGCTGCGGGCTTTGGTAACACCCGCTGCGGGAAGCCTGGGCGCGGAGCATATCCGCCAGTTGCAGCAGCCCACGCGGTGGCTGGCGTGAACCAAGCCAGACCACACGCGAGCGCAGCCATTGCCCGGCATCGTCGAGCGTGAGCGTAAAGTCTGGCTGGCGTATCCGCCCAGCCAGTTCTTCCAGTGCGCGCTGTTTTTCCGCGCTGATTTCACCGAGAAACGCCAGCGTCAGATGCAGATTCGCCGCTGCAATCGGTCGTCCCGCATCTGGTGGGAAATGCTGCGCGCGCCATTGCACCACCTGCGTCTGAATATCCGCTGGGAGTTCAAGGGCGAAAAACAGCCTTTTTGGTTCAGACATGGCAGGCTCGAGGTCAAAGGTTTACGGCGATGTTATACTGCTGGCCGGCTTATGTTAACCCTCCGGAGCTTTTGTGTCCTCACTGCCAGTCGCCGCCGTTCTGCCCGATATCCTTTTTGCCTTGCGCGCTGCGCCACAAGTGCTATTAAGCGCACCCACTGGCGCAGGGAAATCGACCTGGTTGCCACTGCAACTGCTGCAACAAGGCGACATTCATGGCCGCATTTTGTTGCTTGAGCCGCGTCGTCTGGCTGCTCGCAACGTGGCCCAGCGGCTGGCGGAGCTACTTGATGAAAAACCGGGCGAAACCGTAGGTTACCGGATGCGTGCGGAAACTTGCGTGGGGCCGAATACCCGGCTCGAAGTGGTGACAGAAGGGATTTTGACGCGGCTGGTTCAGCAAGATCCAGAACTCAGCGGCGTAGGGCTGGTGATCCTCGATGAGTTTCACGAGCGCAGCCTGCAAGCGGACCTCGCCCTGGCGCTGCTGTTGGACGTGCAGCAAGGGCTGCGCGATGACCTCAAACTGCTGGTGATGTCGGCAACGCTCGATAATGCCCGTTTACAAGCGCTGCTGCCGGATGCGCCAGCCATTGTTTCTGCTGGGCGTGCCTATCCGGTTGAGCAACGCTATCAGCCATTGCCGACCCATCTTCGCTTTGACGACGCGGTGGCGCAGGCGACAGCGGAATTACTGCGTAATGAACCCGGTTCGCTGCTGCTGTTTTTGCCGGGAGTCGGTGAAATCCAGCGCGTACAGGAGCAACTGGCTTCCCGCGTTGGCAGCGATGTTCTGCTCTGCCCGTTATACGGCGCACTGCCGCTCAGTGAGCAGCGTAAAGCCATTTTGCCCGCGCCCACAGGGCAGCGAAAAGTGGTGCTCGCCACCAATATTGCCGAAACCAGTTTGACCATTGAAGGCATTCGCCTGGTGGTCGATAGCGCCCAGGAGCGCGTCGCGCGGTTTGATACTCGCAGCGGGTTAACCCGGCTGGTGACGCAGCGTATCAGTGTGGCCTCGATGACGCAGCGCGCCGGGCGTGCCGGTCGTCTTGAGCCTGGCATTTGCGTGCATTTACTGAGTAAAGAGCTGGCGGAACGCGCGGCGGCACAGAGCAGCCCTGAAATATTGAGTAGCGATTTATCCGGGCTGTTGATGGAATTAATACAGTGGGGATGCCAGGATCCTGCCCAGCTTAGTTGGCTGGATCTACCGCCGGCGGTGAATCTCGCCGCGGCGCGCAAGCTGCTCAGCCAACTGCAGGCGCTTGACGAGGGGCGACTGACACCGTTTGGGCAACGCATGGCGGCGCTCGGTAACGATCCGCGCCTGGCAGCAATGCTGGCGGCGGCAAAAGGCGGTGACGAAATTGCCACGGCGGCGAAGCTGGCGGCGATTCTGGAAGAACCGCCGCGCGGCGGCGGCAGTGACTTAAGCGCGGCGTTTTCACGTAACCAGCCGAACTGGCAACAGCGCGCGCGCCAGCTGGCTCGTCGCTTGAAAAGCAGTGATGGCGAGCTGGACAACACCATGCTGGCACCGCTGCTGGCAAGCGCCTTTGCCGATCGTATCGCCCGTCGGCGCGGCCAGGAAGGGCGCTACCAACTGGCGAACGGCATGGGCGCAACGCTGGATGCAGATGATGCGCTCAACCGTCACGAGTGGTTGATAGCGCCACTGCTGTTGCAGGGTAGCCAGTCACCTGATGCGCGGATTTTGCTGGCGTTGCCGCTGGATATTGACGCGCTTATCACCCGTTGCCCACATTTATTGCAGCAGTCGGACACGGTTGAGTGGGACGAGGCGCAGGGCACGTTAAAAGCGTTTCGTCGTAGTCAGATAGGTCAATTGACGTTAAAAGTACAGCCGTTGGCGAAACCCTCGGAAGAGGAGTTGCATCAGGCGATGCTGAACGGCATTCGTGATAAGGGCTTGCGGGTACTGAACTGGACGCCCGATGCCGAGCAATTGCGCTTGCGTTTACACTGTGCGGCGAAGTGGCTGCCGGAAGTTGACTGGCCAGCGGTCGATGAGGCCTCGCTGCTGGAAAATCTTGAACAGTGGTTATTGCCGCAAATGAGCGGTATCCGCTCGTTGCGCGAGCTGAAAGCGCTCGATGTTACGCAAGCGTTACAAAATGCGATGCCGTGGTCATTACGTCAACGTCTGGATAGTGAGCTGCCTGCGCATTACACTGTGCCGACGGGAAGCCGGATAGCGATTCGTTATCACGAAGATAACCCGCCAGCGCTGGCGGTGCGTATGCAAGAGATGTTTGGCGAAGCGACAACGCCGACCATTGCGCAAGGGCGCGTGGCGCTGGTACTGGAACTGCTTTCCCCTGCGCAACGTCCGCTGCAAATCACCCGTGATTTAAGCGCGTTTTGGGCGGGCGCGTATCGCGAAGTGCAAAAAGAGATGAAAGGGCGCTACCCGAAGCATGTCTGGCCGGACGATCCGGCCAATACGGCACCGACGCGGCGCACCAAAAAGTATTCGTAACCGCGATGGGCTTCTTGCCATCAAACAGTGCGATAAATTGAGAGATTTCTTCTTCTTCCCTGGTGCGGAAGAGTTGAGAATCAGGCCCTTGCGCCTGAAAGTTGCGGAGAGTAAAGCATGGCGGGGAATGACCGCGAGCCAATTGGACGCAAGGGTAAACCAGCGCGTCCGGCGAAAGAGAAAATCAGTCGTCGTCGACTTCGGGAAGAGGAGTACGACGAGTATGAAGATGACGATGAAGACGAGGAACCGATGCCGAAAAAAGGAAGAGGCAAAGGCAAGCAGCCACGCGGCAAACGCGGCTGGTTCTGGCTGCTGTTAAAAATTGCCATCGTTCTGGCCGTGCTGTGCGCCATTTATGGCGTTTATCTGGACCAAAAAATCCGTGCCCGTATCGACGGAAAAGTCTGGCAACTGCCTGCCGCGGTGTATGGCCGTATGGTCAACCTCGAACCGGATATGGCAATCAGTAAAAACGAGATGGTGAAGCTGCTGGAAGCCACGCAGTACCGCCAGGTGACGAAGATGACGCGTCCCGGCGAGTTTACCGTGCAGGCGAAAAGCATTGAGATGATCCGCCGCCCGTTTGATTTCCCGGACAGTAAAGAAGGGCAGGTGCGCGCGCGTTTGACCTTTGACGGCTCTCGTCTGGAAACCATCGAAAATATGGACAGCAACCGCCAGTTCGGTTTCTTCCGTCTCGATCCGCGCTTGATTACCATGCTCTCTTCACCTAATGGCGAGCAGCGCTTGTTCGTGCCGCGCAATGGCTTCCCGGATCTGCTGGTGGATACGCTGCTGGCGACCGAAGACCGCCACTTCTACGAGCACGACGGCATTAGCTTCTACTCTATTGGCCGTGCGGTACTGGCAAACCTGACCGCCGGACGCACAGTACAAGGGGCGAGTACGCTGACGCAGCAACTGGTGAAAAACCTGTTCCTCAGCAGCGAGCGCTCCTACTGGCGTAAAGCCAACGAAGCCTATATGGCGCTGATTATGGATGCCCGCTACAGCAAAGATCGCATTCTTGAGCTGTATATGAACGAGGTGTACCTCGGTCAGAGCGGCGACAACGAGATCCGCGGTTTCCCGCTGGCGAGCCTCTACTATTTTGGCCGTCCGGTGGAAGAGCTGAGCCTCGATCAGCAGGCATTGCTGGTGGGGATGGTCAAAGGCGCGTCAATCTACAACCCGTGGCGTAACCCGAAACTGGCGCTGGAGCGTCGTAACCTGGTGCTGCGTTTGCTGCAACAGCAGAACGTTATCGACCAGGAACTGTATGACATGCTGAGCGCGCGTCCGCTCGGTGTGCAGCCGCGTGGCGGGGTGATTTCACCGCAGCCGGCATTTATGCAGATGGTGCGCCAGGAGTTGCAGGCTAAGCTCGGCGATAAGGTGAAAGATCTCTCCGGCGTGAAGATCTTCACCACCTTTGATTCCGTGGCGCAGGACGCCGCCGAAAAAGCGGCTGTGGAAGGTATTCCGCTGTTGATCAAACAGCGCAAGCTGACCGATCTTGAAACGGCAATGGTGGTGGTTGACCGCTACACCGGCGAAGTGCGCGCAATGGTCGGCGGTGCGACGCCGCAGTTCGCGGGCTATAACCGTGCGATGCAGGCGCGCCGTTCCATTGGCTCGCTGGCGAAACCGGCAACCTACCTGACGGCGCTGAGCCAGCCGAACATCTATCGCCTGAATACCTGGATTGCCGATGCGCCGATTTCGCTGCGCTTGTCTAACGGCCAGGTGTGGGCACCGCAGAACGATGACCGTCGTTTTAGCGGCCAGGTGATGCTGGTGGATGCGCTGACCCGCTCGATGAACGTACCCACGGTGAACCTCGGGATGGCGGTAGGGTTACCTGCGGTAACGGATACCTGGCAGAAACTGGGGGCGCCGAAAGATCAGCTGACCGGCATGCCATCTATGCTGCTCGGTGCGCTGAACCTGACGCCGATTGAAGTGGCGCAGGCTTTCCAGACCATCGCCAGCGGCGGTAACCGCGCGCCGCTTTCCGCGCTGCGTTCGGTGATCGCTGAAGACGGTACGGTCTTGTATCAAAGCTTCCCGCAGGCCGAGCGCGCTGTACCGGCGCAGGCGGCGTACATGACGTTGTGGACGATGCAGCAGGTTGTTCTGCGTGGGACGGGTCGCCAGCTTGGCGCGAAGTATCCGGGTCTGCATCTGGCAGGTAAAACCGGTACCACCAACAATAACGTCGATACCTGGTTTGCGGGCATCGACGGGCGCGAAGTGACGATTACCTGGGTCGGCCGCGATAATAACCAGCCGACGAAGCTGTATGGTGCCAGCGGCGCGATGGCGATTTACCAGCGTTATCTGGAAAACCAGTCGCCGATCCCGCTGGATCTGACGCCGCCAGAAGACATCAACACGATGGGCGTTGATGATATGGGTAACTTTGTCTGCGGCGGTGGCGGCGTGCGCCAATTGCCGGTCTGGACGACCAACCCGGAAACGCTGTGCCAGCAAAACCAGGTGCAGCCGCAAACTGGGAACCCGTTTGATCAATCCCAGCAGCCTCAGCAACCGGCGCAGCAGCAGCCTCAACAGCCGCCGCAGCAGGAGCAGAAAAGCGATGGCGTCGCTGGTTGGATAAAAGAGATGTTCGGCGGTAACTAACTTTCTGCCGTGACAAAACCTGAAACCCCCGTTGGTAACATCGGGGGTTTTTTAACGCCCGCATACATGCCAATACTGATGCAGTAAACCGCCCTTAACTCCCTGCTGTTTATCTGGTTACTTCTTAATCCTTCAGGCCGTTTCAGGCGGCTTACTACTTGCTATGCGCACAGCGCTTCGCATATTATGCTGCGGTCATAATAATAATTCTCGTTTACGTTATCATTAACTCATTTGAATCAGAGATAAACTAATGGCGCGTCCTAACACTGCTCAGCCAGTCAACACTACGCTGCGTAAAATCGCAGTTGTAGTAGCCACAGCGGTTAGCGGCATGTCTGTTTACGCACAGGCTGCAACAACCCAAAAAGAAGAAACCATCACCGTCACCACCAGCGCGGCTCCGCAGGAAAGCGCATGGGGACCGGCGGCGACCATCGCCGCGAAACACACGGCAACGGCGACGAAAACCGATACTCCGATTGAAAAGACGCCGCAGTCTATTTCGGTTGTGACGAATGAAGAGATGCAGATCCGCCAGCCCACTTCTGTAAAAGAAGCACTGGGTTATACACCGGGCGTGGTGGTTAGCAACCGTGGTGCATCGAACACTTATGATTTCGTCAGCATTCGTGGTTTCTCAACGCCTGGGCCTACGCAGAACAACTACCTTGATGGCATTAAATTGCAGGGTGATTACTACAGCGGCGCGACCATCGATCCGTACATGCTGGAGCGTGTTGAACTGATGCGTGGTCCGACTTCCGTTCTGTATGGTAAGAGCAATCCGGGCGGTATCATCTCGATGGTCAGCAAGCGTCCTACTACCGAGCCGCTGCATGAAATTCAGTTCAAAATGGGGACCGATAATCTTTACCAGACTGGTTTCGATTTTAGCGATACGTTGGATGATGACGGCAAGTATGCTTACCGCTTGACCGGCCTTGCGCGTTCTAACGATGAGCAGCAGGATTTTGCGAAGCAAAAACGTTACGCTATTGCGCCGTCATTCAGTTGGCGCCCGGATGATAAAACCAACTTAACGTTGCTGGCGAATATCCAGAACGAACCTAGTACGGGTTATTACGGTTGGTTGCCGAAAGAAGGCACGGTTGAGCCATTGTCGTCCGGCAAACATATTTCCCCAAGCTTTACTGACAGTGCTCCAAACAACGAATATTCCCGCTATCAGCGTATGGTGGGTTACAGTTTTGAACACGCGTTTGATGATGTATTCACTGTTCGCCAAAACCTGCGCTACAGCCAGATTAAAACCTCGCAGAAAACCGTTTATGGTTTTGGTGCCACAAACGATCAGCTTACACGTTCAATCATTGTGGCTGACGAAGACTACAGCGATTTTGGCGTCGACACCCAGTTAGAAAGCAAATTCGCGACGGGTGATGTTTCCCACATCGTTCTAACGGGAATTGATTACTCCCGTTTCCGCAATGACATCAAAAACGCCTACGGAAGTGCGCCTACGCTGGATATGAATAATCCGGTTTATACCGATGTTGATTTCCCGAGCGCAACGCCTTTCCAGTTGAATACCCAACACCAAACCGGACTGTATGTTCAGGACCAACTGGAATGGAATAAGTGGGTGGCAACGGTGGGCGGTCGCTATGACTGGTCCGAACAGACAACGCTTATTCGCAGCAGCGGTCAGAAAGTCGAGCGCGATGATAAACAGTTTACCTGGCGTGCCGGGGTTAACTACCTCTTCGATAATGGCATTACGCCGTATGTCAGCTATAGCGAATCTTTTGAACCTAACCCGTCAAAAGCCTGGGCTGCGACTCCGGCTGATAACGTGGCTTATGCACCGTCTAAAGGTAAACAATACGAAGCAGGCGTGAAATACGTACCGAAAGATCTGCCGGTTGTTGTTACGGGCGCGCTTTATCAGCTAACCAAAACAAACAACCTGACCACGGATCCGACTAACCCATTCGCACAAGTTCCTGCAGGTGAAATTCGCTCTCGTGGCGTTGAGCTAGAAGCAAAAGCCGCGGTTAACGCGAGCGTCAACGTAACGGCGTCCTACACCTACACGAATGCTGAGTACACCCAGGACACCACACTGAAAGGTAAAACACCGGTACAAATTCCTAAACACATGGCTTCCTTGTGGGGGGATTACACCTTCCACTCTGGCGTTCTCTCGGGTCTGACTGTGGGAACGGGTGGCCGCTTAATCGGTTCCAGCTACGGCGATCCGGATAACACATTCAAGGTCGGTAGTGCGGCGGTGATGGATGCCGTTGTGAAATACGATCTGGCGCGCTTTGGTCTTGCTGGTTCCAGTCTTGCAGTGAACGTCAACAACCTGCTTGACCGTGAATACGTCGCAAGCTGCTTTAACACCTACGGCTGCTTCTGGGGCGCAGAACGCCAGGTAGTGGCGACCGCAACCTTCCGCTTCTAATCTCTCTTCGGGCACGGTTCGCCGTGCCCTTTTATAAGTTGGCAACCATGCAGGAAAACAACGCGCTTCCCGATACCACCTTTCAACTTACCGATGTCACCTTTCGTGTGCCCGGTCGTACGCTGCTGCACCCGCTGTCGCTGACCTTTCCGGTAGGCAAAGTCACCGGCTTGATTGGTCACAACGGCTCCGGTAAATCCACGCTGCTGAAAATGCTTGGCCGCCACCAGCCGCCCTCGGATGGGGACATTCTGCTTGATGGGCAACCGCTCGCTAGCTGGAACAGCAAGGCTTTTGCCCGCAAGGTGGCCTATTTGCCGCAGCAGTTGCCGCAGGCGGAAGGGATGACGGTACGTGAACTGGTGGCGATTGGTCGTTACCCGTGGCACGGGGCGTTGGGGCGCTTTGGCATTGCCGACAGAGAGAAAGTGGAAGAAGCGATTGCGCTGGTGGGCTTAAAACCGCTGGCGCACCGCCTGGTGGATAGCCTCTCCGGCGGCGAACGCCAGCGCGCGTGGATCGCCATGCTGGTGGCGCAAGATAGCCGCTGCCTGCTGCTGGATGAACCCACCTCGGCGCTGGACATCGCGCATCAGGTGGATGTGCTGGCGCTGGTGCACCGGTTGAGCCAGCAGCGCGGGCTGACGGTGATTGCCGTGCTGCACGACATTAATATGGCGGCGCGGTATTGCGATTATCTGGTGGCGCTGCGCGGTGGTGAAATGATCGCCGAAGGTACGCCGGAAGTATTAATGCGCGCCGAAACGCTGGAACACATTTACGGCATCCCGATGGGAATATTGCCGCATCCTGCGGGGGCTGCACCGGTGAGTTTTGTCTACTAATGGCTGGATTACATCACATTAGCCGTCGTCGCTTACTGACGGCGATGGCGCTCTCCCCCCTTTTGTGGAACATGCGCAGCGCGCAAGCCGCGGCTATCGATCCGACGCGTATTGTCGCGCTGGAGTGGTTGCCGGTTGAGTTGCTGCTGGCGCTCGGCGTCGCGCCTTATGGCGTTGCGGATGTGCAGAGTTACAACTTGTGGGTCAACGAGCCTGCGCTGCCTGCTTCGGTGATTGACGTTGGGCTGCGTACCGAGCCGAACCTCGAATTGCTGACGCAAATGAAACCCTCCTGGCTGGTGTGGTCGGCAGGATACGGTCCTTCCGAAGAGAAGCTGGCGAAAATCGCGCCGGGTCGCGGCTTCACCTTTAGTGACGGTAAAAAACCGCTGACGATGGCGAAGCACTCGCTAAATGAGATGGCGCAGATCCTGAATCTGGAAACAGCGGCGAAAAAACATCTCGACGCCTTTGATGCATTAATCGAAGAACGAAAACCGCATTTTGCCCGTCGCGGCGATCGCCCTTTGTTGATGATCACGCTGCTCGATCCGCGCCATGTGCTGGCGTTCGGACCGAACTGCCTGTTCCAGGAAGTGCTCGATAGCGTGGGTATTCGCAACGCCTGGCATGGCGAAACCTCTTTCTGGGGCAGCGTGGCGGTGGGTATCGACCGGCTGGCAGAATACAAAGATGTTGATGTGATCTGTTTTGATCACGGTAACGAACAGGATATGCAAAAAATGATGGCGACACCGTTGTGGCAGGCGATGCCCTTCGTGCGCGCCGGGCGTTTCCAGCGGGTGCCGGCGGTCTGGTTTTATGGCGCGACGCTGTCGGCGATGCATTTTACCCGCGTGCTGGATAATGCGCTGGGAGGCCGGTCATGAACCGACGTGTTTCGCCTTTCCCTGCGTTGCTGCTGACGGTGCTGTTTATCATTGCCGCCGTACTTACGTGGAACAATTTAACTATCGCTTTGCCGCGCGCGCAGTGGGCGCAGGCCTTCGTCGCGCCGGACATCAACTTTATCGATCAGATGTTGTTCCACTACAGTTTGTTGCCGCGTCTGGTGATTTCTCTGCTGGTCGGCGCCGGGCTTGGTCTGGTCGGTGTGCTGTTTCAGCAGGTGCTGCGTAACCCGCTTGCCGAACCGACAACGCTGGGTGTGGCAACCGGGGCGCAACTGGGCATTACCATTACCACTCTGTGGGCGATTCCCGGTGTGATGGCGTCACAGTTTGCCGCGCTTGCCGGGGCATGTGTGGTTGGTGCTCTGGTGTTTGGCGTGGCCTGGGGAAAGCGTTTATCGCCGGTAACGCTGATCCTCGCCGGTCTGGTGGTGAGCCTCTATTGCGGAGCGATTAACCAACTGCTGGCGCTGTTCCATCACGATCAACTGCAAAGCATGTTTTTATGGAGCACCGGGACGCTGACGCAAACCGACTGGAGCATCGTGCAGCGACTGTGGCCGCAGTTGCTTGGCTGTGCGGTGTTAACGCTACTGCTGTTGCGCCCGCTGACGCTGATGGGGCTTGATGACGGCGTTGCGCGCAATCTTGGCCTGGCGCTGTCGCTGGCTCGCCTGGCGGCGCTGACGCTGGCAATTGCGCTAAGTGCGTTGCTGGTCAATGCGGTTGGCATTATCGGCTTTATCGGTCTGTTTGCGCCGCTGCTGGCGAAAATGCTGGGTGCGCGTCGCTTGTTGTCACGCTTGCTGCTGGCGCCGTTGATTGGTGCGTTGATCCTCTGGCTCTCCGATCAAGTTATCTGGTGGCTGACGCGAGTGTGGATGGAAGTCTCTACCGGTTCGATCACCGCGCTGATTGGTGCGCCGCTGTTGCTGTGGCTGCTGCCACGGCTGCGCAGCATGAGCGCCCCGGCAATGGACGGCGGGGATAAGGTGGTCGCTGAGCGCCAGCAGGTACAGTGGTTTGCGCTGGGCGGTTTAGTACTTCTGTTGCTGGCGATGTGGCTGGCGCTGACGTTCGGGCGTGATGCGACAGGCTGGCATTTTGCCCGCGGTCAGTTGCTTGAGGAATTGATGCCGTGGCGCTGGCCGCGCATTGTCGCTGCGCTTACCGCTGGCGTGATGCTGGCGGTGGCGGGCTGTATTATTCAGCGCCTGACCGGCAATCCGATGGCCAGCCCGGAAGTGTTGGGGATAAGCTCAGGCGCGGCGTTTGGCGTGGTATTGATGCTGTTTTTCGTACCGGGTAACGCGTTTGGCTGGCTGATGCCCGCCGGGAGTGTGGGTGCCGCGGTGACGTTGCTGATTATTATGGTTGCCGCCGGGCGTGGCGGGTTTTCTCCGCACCGAATGCTGCTGGCAGGGATGGCGCTGAGCACCGCGTTTACCATGTTGCTGATGATGCTGCAGGCAAGCGGTGACCCGCGCATGGCGAAGATCCTGACGTGGATTTCTGGCAGCACTTACAACGCGTCCGGCGATCAGGTTTTGCAGACTGGCGTGATGATGGTGATTTTGTTGGCGCTGACACCGCTGTGTCGCCGCTGGTTAATGATCTTACCGCTCGGTGGGGATACCGCGCGCTCGGTCGGGATGGCGTTGACACCTTCGCGCGTCGGCCTGTTGTTACTGGCTGCGGCACTAACGGCAACGGCGACAATGACCATTGGCCCGCTCAGTTTTGTTGGTCTGATGGCACCGCATATCACGCGGATGATGGGTTTTCGTCGCACGATGCCGCATATCGTGATTTCGGCGCTGGTGGGGGGATTACTGCTGGTGTTTGCCGACTGGTGCGGGCGGATGCTGCTGTTTCCGTTTCAGATCCCGGCCGGGTTGCTGTCGACCTTTATCGGCGCGCCGTACTTTATCTATTTGCTGAGAAAGCAGAGCCGCTAAAAGAGCGCCTCTCCCTTGGTGGGAGAGGCCTTGTCGTTACAATTTGGCGAACACGCGACGCGCAGCGTCGATGGTGTTGTCAATGTCCTCTTCACTGTGCGCGACAGACATAAAGCCCGCTTCAAATGCCGACGGCGCCAGATACACGCCTTCTTCGAGCATCAAATGGAAGAAGCGTTTAAAGCGTTCTACGTCGCACTTCACCACGTCTTGATAGCGGGTCACGCTATCGGCATCGGTAAAGAACAGACCAAACATCCCACCAACGTGGTTAACCACCAGCGGAATGCCCGTTTCCTGTGCGGCGTCCAGCAGGCCATTTGCCAGCTGTGTGGTCAGCTCAGTCAGTGTGGAGTGAATGCCCGGCTGGGCAACTTCGGTTAAACAGGCATAGCCTGCCGCCATGGCAATCGGGTTACCGGAGAGCGTACCCGCCTGATAGACCGGGCCGGTGGGTGCCAGCGCTTCCATTACATCGCGACGTCCACCAAATGCGCCGACGGGCATGCCACCACCGATGATTTTGCCAAGGCAAGTCAGATCGGGTTCTACGTCATAGTAAGATTGGGCACCCGCCAGCGCGACGCGGAAACCTGTCATCACTTCATCAATAATCAGCAGTGCGCCGAATTCATCGCACAGCGCGCGCAAGCCCGGCAGGAATTCCGGCAGCGGCGGCACACAGTTCATATTTCCGGCGACCGGTTCGACGATGATACAGGCGATATCCTGCGGATATTGCTCAAACGCCGCGCGTACCGAACTCAGATCGTTATACGTGCAGGTGAGGGTGTGTTTGGCGAAATCAGCCGGCACGCCCGGTGAGTTCGGCTGGCCCAGCGTCAGCGCACCGGAACCGGCTTTCACCAGCAGGCAGTCGGCGTGGCCGTGGTAGCAACCTTCGAATTTGATGATTTTATCGCGTCCGGTAAACCCGCGCGCCAGACGAATGGCGCTCATCGTCGCTTCGGTACCGGAGTTCACCATGCGCACCATATCCATGGTTGGCACCAGTTCGGTGACCAGTTCCGCCATTTTCACTTCCATCTCGGTGGGCGCACCAAAGCTCAGGCCGCGGCTGGCCGCTTCGATCACCGCGTTGCGAATCGCCGGGTGGTTGTGACCGAGCACCATGGGTCCCCAGGATCCGACGTAATCGATATAGGCTTTGCCGTCGACATCATACAAATAAGCACCGTCAGCACGCTCGATAAACAGCGGCGTACCGCCCACGCCGGTAAAGGCGCGCACCGGTGAGTTCACACCGCCCGGGATAAGCTCACGCGCTGCGTTATAGAGGTTTTCAGACTTACTCATGCTTTTCATTCCTGGTTCGTGGAAAAATCAATGCTGGCCATTCTATGTGATTACGGGAATGTTATGAAAGTTTTGCCCCGGTGAAACGACATATTTTGCAGGGATTTTGCCCGCGACGCGGCGGCGCTTGCCGGGTAAAATGCCCCTTTTGTATTACTTATCGAAAATCAATGTCAGCGCAAACTCCTTCATTTGAACAACAGCAGGTTGAGCAACGGCGACGTCGAAACATCATGCGCCAGATGCTGCAACGCGATAAAACGCCGCTGGCGATTTTGCTGGTTGCCGCCGTAGCGGGCGCAGCCACAGGGTTGGTGGGCGTATTTTTTGAAAAAGCCGTGAACGCGGTGTTGAACGCACGCATTGGCGCGCTGGCACAAATGGCGGACAGTGCGCTGGTGGCGAGTCTTACCGGTTAAGTTTTTCGGCGGGATGGGAACGCTTGGCGCGGGAATGGTGCTGGGTCGGGAAGGGCCAACCGTGCAGATCGGCGGCAATATCGGGCGCATGATGGGCGACCTGTTTCGCCTGCGCAGCGGTGAAGCGCGTCATACATTACTGGCGACCGGCGCGGCAGCCGGGCTTTCCGCCGCATTTAACGCACCGCTGGCTGGCATTCTTTTTATTATTGAAGAGATGCGTTCGCAGTTTCATTACAACCTGATCTCGATTAAAGCCGTGTTCACCGGCGTGATTATGTCGAGCATTGTCTTTCGCGTGTTTAACGGCGAAGCGGCGGTGATCGACGTGGGTAAGCTCAGCAATGCGCCGGTGAATACGCTGTGGCTTTATCTGCTGCTGGGCATGATTTTTGGCGCGATCGGGCCGCTGTTTAACACGCTGGTGTTGCGCACTCAGGATCTGTTTCAGCGTATCCACGGCGGGCATACCGGGAAATGGGTGCTGATTGGCGGTGTCATCGGCGGTTGCTGCGGCGTTCTTGGCTTGGTTGCGCCTGCGCTTTCCGGCGGGGGTTTTGCACTTATCCCCATTGCAACAGCCGGAAATTATACCGTCGGCGCACTGCTGTTTATTTTCCTCATTCGTGTGGCAACCACGTTGCTCTGTTTTAGCTCGGGGGCGCCTGGCGGCATTTTTGCGCCGATGCTGGCGCTTGGCACGGTATTAGGCATGGCATTTGGCAGCGCGAGCGCAGCGATTTTTCCGCATTATCAGCTTGATGCCGGGACATTTGCCATTGCCGGGATGGGCGCGTTATTAGCCGCATCTCTGCGTGCGCCGTTGACCGGGATCGTGCTAGTTCTGGAAATGACTGACAATTATCAGCTTATTTTGCCAATGATCATTACCTGTCTTGGTGCGACACTCTTAGCACAGTTTTTGGGTGGAAAACCGCTCTATTCCGCGATTCTGGCACGTACGCTTGCCAGGCAGGATGCGGCTCGCGAAAGTGAGTTGCCGCGGGAGAATACTTGAACGATTTAGTAGCGTATTGGATAATAGCTGAAAAGGTCGGGTTACTATTTAACCAGATCGCAGTATCAACGGGAGCAAGACATGAGTGATGACGTAGCGTTGCCGCTGCAGTTTACCGACGCAGCAGCCAACAAAGTAAAAAACCTGATTGCGGACGAAGATAACCCAAATCTGAAGCTGCGTGTCTACATCACCGGTGGTGGTTGCAGCGGCTTCCAGTATGGTTTTACCTTTGACGATCAAATCAACGATGGTGATATGACCATTGAGAAGCAAGGCGTTGGCCTGGTAGTTGACCCGATGAGCCTGCAATATCTGGTCGGTGGTTCAGTCGATTACACCGAAGGTCTGGAAGGTTCCCGCTTTGTGGTGACTAACCCGAATGCGACCAGCACCTGTGGTTGCGGCTCTTCATTCAGTATTTAATGCTCCTTCATGCATAAAAAGCCGTGTCAGCGACACGGCTTTTTGTTATCTGCCTGATTCATCCAGCGCAAAAGTGGGAAGCTTCAGGTGCCAGCGAATCGCCGCCAGCCTGATAACTAGCGTGACCACCATGCCCAGCATACTTGCTGTTTCCAGCGGCACGGCAAATAAGTAATACGCTGTCGCATGCACGATCCCTCCCGCAATACAGGCGGTGGCGTAAATCTCTGTACGCAGGATCATCGGCACTTCACGCGCCAGCACATCACGAATGATACCACCGCCGACACCGGTGACCACGCCCATACAAATCGCCACCAGCGGGCCGGTTTCGGCAAGAAACGCTTTATTAACACCAATACCGACAAACACCGCCAGCCCGACGGCATCCAGTACCGGTAATATCCATTTCGGCAAGCGGCGCGGCTGGCGCACCAGCACAATGGTCAACATGCAGGTCACCATTGCCACGACTAAATCCGTCGGATCTTTAACCCAGAATACCGGGCCGTGTGCCAGCGCCATATCACGAATCGTCCCGCCGCCAACGGCAGTAACGACGCCGAGCACCAGCACACCAAACGGATCCATTCGCAGTTTTCCCGCCAGCAGAACGCCTGAAATAGCAAATACGGCGGTGCCGATAATATCCAGCCAGTAAACCAGCATGGTGAATTCCCCGGTTATTTCACCTGCGCAAGGGCAGTGCAGAGTTGTTGAGCGGCGAGGATAATACGCGGGCTTGCCCGTTCAAACCAGTCACCGTGCAGAGAAATAATCGGTACATTGAGCTGGTTTCGCCAGAACTGTTCGATTCGCGGGATCTCTTTTTCATCACCTGTCACTACAATCGCCTGCGGCTGGCGCGCCAGCACTTGTTCACGGCTCACTTGTGGCCACGGTACGCGGCTGGCGGCAAAGATATTTTCCCCGCCGCACAGCTCCAGAACCTGGTTTTGAATCGAGCCTTTTCCGCTGGTGAAGAGCGGTTGCGCACCAAATTGCAGGAACACGCGTTTTTTCGGCAGGCTGGCATATTGAGTTCTCAACGCGTTGTACTGGGAAAGCAGCTTTTGCGCCGCCTGTTCCGCCCGCTGAGGGTGCGGGCTGTACGCTTTGAGCTTACGCAACGTGTCAATGACTTGTTCAATGGTGATCGCATCTACCCACATCACGGTGATGCCAAATTGCTTGAGCTGGTTCACCTGGCGTTCGGTGTTACCACCGCGCCATGCCAGCACCAGATCCGGTTTCAGCGCGACAATACGTTCGAGATTCATCCCTTGCCAGCTTGCCACCTGTTCAATCTGCGCGGCTTGTGGCGGGTAATCGGAATAGCTGCTGACGCCGACAGGTGTAATGCCCGCCGCGAAAAGCAGTTCGGTATTGGCTGGCGAAAGTGAGATAACACGCGGCGCGGCGAAAAGCCACGCCGGAAGCAGAATAAGCAGGGCGGCAAGCGCCCTGAAAAGAGAGTTAGCCACGCGCCAGTTTCTGTACCAGGGTTTCAACCATCAGGCTGGATTGCTTCGCAGCCACCACCAGAAATTCGTCAAAGCTCAGGTGGGATTCCTGGTCCGCCACGTCGGAAATGGCGCGGACAACCACAAACGGTACGCCGTAGTTATGGCAAACATGCGCGATGGCGGTCGCTTCCATTTCGACGGCGATCGCCTGCGGGAAGTTATGGCGGATTTTTGCCAGACCGTCGGCACCGTTAATAAATGCATCGCCGCTTACGATCAAGCCGCGTACTGCGTGCAGGTTCAGCTCGCCAATGCAGGCTTCGGCTGCGGCAATCAGTTTGTCGTCCGCTTTGAAACCCGCCGGGCAACCGGGTAATTGGCCAATATCATAGCCAAAAGCGGTCACGTCAGCATCGTGATAACGCGCTTCGTCGGAAACCACGATATCGCCCACTTTCAGCGTGGCGGCAAGGCCACCGGCAGAACCCGTGTTGATAATCACATCCGGCTGGCAGCGCTCCAGCAGCAGCGTCGCGCCCATGGCGGCAGCCACTTTACCAATGCCGGATTTCAGCAGCGCAACGTCTGTACCATTCAGCGTACCGGTGTAGATTTCGCTCCCGCCGACGTTCAGCGTCTGACGGTTCTCGATTTTGTCACGCAGCAGCGTAACTTCTTCTTCCATTGCACCAATAATGCCAATTTTCATGGAGATACTCGCTAATGTGATAAGACAGGATTACGTTTTCAGGGCATAGTCTATCATGGCATACACAATTGCATGATATCCCGTGACGCTCAGCACCGGAGAGGAAATGGCAGAGATCGACTTTCGCAACAAGATAAACTGGCGCCGCCGCTACCGTTCGCCGCAGGGTGTAAAAACCGAACGTGAAATTTTGCGCATCTTTGAAAGCGATCGTGGGCGCATTATTAACTCTGCCGCCATCCGACGTTTGCAGCAAAAAACGCAGGTTTTCCCCCTGGAGCGTAACGCGGCTGTGCGCACGCGGTTGACGCATTCGCTGGAAGTTCAGCAAGTGGGGCGTTATATCGCCAAAGAGATTTTGAGCCGCCTGAAAGAGCAGCGTTTGCTGGAAACCTACGGTCTGGATGAATTGACCGGTCCGTTCGAAAGCATCGTTGAGATGGCTTGCCTGATGCATGATATTGGCAACCCGCCGTTTGGCCATTTCGGCGAAGCAGCAATCAATGACTGGTTTCGCCAGCGCCTGGCGCCAGATGACGCAGTGAGCCAGCCGCTGTCGGATGATCGCTGCGAAGTGATGGCGCTTAAACTGCGTGAAGGCGAAGACACACTGAATGCGTTACGCAGGAAAGTGCGCCATGATTTAAGCCATTTCGAAGGTAATGCACAGGGTATTCGCATGGTACATACGTTAATGCGTATGAACCTGACCTGGGCGCAGGTCGGCTGTATTTTAAAATATACGCGCCCGGCGTGGTGGATTGGTGAACCGCCGGCATCACACAGCTATTTAATGAAAAAACCAGGTTACTATTTCTCTGAAGAAGCCTATGTAGAACGGCTGCGTAAAGAATTAAACCTCGATACATACAGTCGCTTTCCGCTAACGTGGATAATGGAA
Organism: Kosakonia quasisacchari; assembly: GCF_004331415.1. Lineage (GTDB taxonomy): Bacteria > Pseudomonadota > Gammaproteobacteria > Enterobacterales > Enterobacteriaceae > Kosakonia > Kosakonia quasisacchari. The sequence continues at coordinate 41,478 of NZ_SJOP01000005.1, read as the reverse complement.
GCCGCGGATGATATTTCTTATTGCGTGGCGGATTTAGAAGATGCGGTAGAAAAACGTATTTTCAGCGCGGAACAACTGTATCAGCATCTTTATGATGCCTGGGGGCAGCATGAAAAAGGATCGTTGTTTGCTCAGGTTGTCGAAAATGCATGGGAGAAATCACGCGCTAATTCGATGAGCCGCAGCGCGGAAGATCAATTCTTCATGTACCTGCGCGTCAACACGCTGAATAAACTGGTGCCGTATGCGGCGCAGCGTTTTATTGAGAATTTGCCGCAGATTTTCAGCGGCGAATTCAATCATGCGTTGCTGGAAGATGAAAGTGGTTTTAGTCAGCTACTTGAATTATATAAAAATGTCGCCATAAAACAGGTGTTCAGCCATCCTGATGTTGAGCAACTGGAATTACAAGGTTATCGCGTCATCAGTGGATTGCTGGATATTTACAGTCCGTTGTTGCATTTATCTACGGCGGATTTTGCCGAGCTGGTGGAAAAAGAGCGTTTGCGTCGTTTCCCAATTGAATCGCGCCTGTTTCAAAAACTTTCGACGCGCCACCGGCTAGCTTATGTTGAGGCGGTGAGCAAATTATCGCCCGACGCGGCAGAGTACCCGGTGCTGGAGTATTATCACCGTTGTCGATTAATTCAGGATTATATCAGCGGGATGACGGATTTATATTCATGGGATGAATATCGTCGTTTGATGGCGGTGGAATAACACCGATGAATTGTAAAGAACGACAATAATTTTTTACTTTTTCCAGACACTTAATGCCTGAACTTCACGCTATAAATCGACTCTGAGTGACACATACACAGCAGTTTGCGTTAATCGGTAAAGAGTGAGAGACATGAAAAAAACCACGTTAGCAATGAGTGCACTGGCTTTGAGTTTAAGTTTAGCGCTGTCTCCTCTGTCGGCTATGGCAGCGGAAACAGCATCGTCTACAGCCACCACATCGCAACAAATGCCAAGCCTCGCGCCGATGCTGGAAAAAGTGATGCCGTCGGTCGTGAGTATTAATGTTGAAGGCAGCACCACGGTGAACACACCGCGTATGCCGCGCAATTTCCAGCAGTTCTTTGGTGATAATTCGCCGTTCTGCCAGGATGGTTCTCCGTTCCAGAGCTCGCCGTTCTGTCAGGGCGGCGGCGCACAGGGCGGGCAGGGCGATAGCCAGCAGCAGAAATTTATGGCGCTGGGTTCCGGCGTGATCATTGATGCAGCGAAAGGTTATGTGGTCACCAACAACCACGTGGTCGATAACGCCAACACCATCAAAGTGCAATTGAGTGACGGGCGTAAATTTGATGCCAAAGTCGTGGGTAAAGACCCGCGTTCCGACATTGCGCTGATTCAAATTCAGGATCCGAAAAACCTGACCGCGATTAAACTGGCGGATTCCGATGCGCTGCGCGTGGGGGATTACACCGTGGCGATTGGTAACCCGTTTGGCCTCGGTGAAACGGTGACTTCCGGGATTGTCTCCGCGCTGGGTCGCAGCGGCCTGAATGCGGAAAACTACGAAAACTTTATCCAGACGGATGCAGCGATCAACCGCGGTAACTCCGGCGGCGCGCTGGTGAACCTGAATGGCGAGCTGATCGGTATTAACACTGCGATCCTCGCACCGGATGGCGGCAACATCGGTATCGGTTTTGCGATTCCAAGTAACATGGTGAAAAACCTCACCGGCCAGATGGTCGAGTTCGGTCAGGTTCGCCGTGGTGAGCTGGGTATTATGGGGACCGAACTGAACTCTGAGCTGGCGAAAGCGATGAAAGTCGATGCACAGCGCGGGGCGTTTGTCAGCCAGGTGATGCCGAATTCTGCTGCCGCGAAAGCCGGTGTGAAAGCAGGGGATGTGATTACCTCTCTGAACGGCAAACCGATTAGCAGCTTTGCAGCGCTGCGTGCGGAAGTGGGCTCAATGCCGATCGGCAGCAAAGTCGCGCTCGGCCTGCTGCGCGATGGCAAACCGGTGAATATTACGATCGAGTTGCAACAGAGCAGCCAGAACCAGGTTGACTCCAGCACCATCTTCAATGGTATTGAAGGTGCTGAGATGAGCAATAAAGGCAAAGATGGCGGCGTAATGGTCAATACGGTGAAAGCCAACACCCCAGCGGCGCAGATTGGCCTGAAAAAAGGCGATGTGATTGTCGGTGCGAATCAGCAACCGGTGAAAAATATCGCTGAGTTGCGCAAAATCCTCGACAGTAAACCTTCTGTACTGGCGTTGAACATTCAACGCGGCGATACCTCTATCTATCTGCTGATGCAGTAACCCGCTGTAAATCCTCTTCCCTGATCTCAGGGAAGAGGAGCTTTCCTCTGTTTTGTGAAGCCTTCCACAACTCCATACTTCTGAATGCCGCTTTGTGCATTTGCACAGTGCGTGCGCTAATTTTCTTCCCTATGCTTGGGCTCTGCACACGGGAGGGTTACATGGCTGGCTGGCATCTTGATACCAAAATGGCACAGGATATCGTGGCGCGCACGATGCGCATCATTGATACGAACATTAACGTGATGGATGCACGGGGTCGCATCATTGGTAGCGGCGACCGCGAACGAATTGGTGAATTGCACGAAGGCGCGCTACTGGTGCTCTCGCAAGGCCGCGTGGTGGATATCGACGATGCGGTTGCTCGCCATCTGCACGGTGTGCGTCAGGGCATCAACCTGCCGTTACGTCTTGAGGGGGAAATCGTGGGCGTTATTGGCCTGACGGGTGAACCGGAGACGTTGCGCAAATACGGCGAATTAGTCTGCATGACCGCCGAGATGATGCTGGAACAATCCCGCCTGATGCATCTGTTGGCGCAGGATAGCCGCCTGCGTGAAGAGTTAGTCATGAACCTGATTCAGGCGGAAGAGCACACGCCGGCATTGACCGAATGGGCGCAGCGTTTAGGCATTGATTTAAACCAGCCGCGCGTGGTGGCGGTGGTGGAAGTGGACAGCGGCCAGTTGGGCGTGGATAGTGCCATGGCCGAGTTGCAGCAACTGCAAAACGCCCTTACCACACCCGAGCGCAACAACCTGATTGCCATTGTTTCGTTGACCGAAATGGTGGTGCTGAAACCGGCGCTTAACCAGTTTGGTCGCTGGGATGCGGAAGATCACCGTAAGCGGGTGGAGCAGCTGATCACGCGTATGAAAGAGAACGGCCAGTTGCGTTTTCGCGTTTCGCTGGGCAATTACTTCACTGGTCCTGGCAGTATTGCCCGTTCTTACCGTACGGCGCGCACCACCATGATGGTGGGGAAACAGCGTATGCCGGAAAGCCGTAGCTATTTTTACCAGGATTTGATGTTGCCGGTGCTTCTCGACAGCCTGCGCGGCGGTTGGCAAGCCAATGAATTGGCGCGTCCGTTGTCGCGGTTAAAAGCGATGGATAATAACGGCCTGCTGCGTCGCACGCTGGCGGCGTGGTTTCGCCACAATGTGCAGCCGCTGGCAACGTCTAAGGCGTTGTTTATTCATCGCAATACGCTGGAGTATCGTTTGAACCGAATCTCGGAACTGACCGGGCTGGATTTGGGGAACTTCGATGACAGGCTGCTGCTGTATGTGGCGCTGCAGTTAGACGAACAGCATTAATAATAATGTTGTGCCGGGTAATTAGCCCGGCACAATGCGATTGACCCCCGCGCTTTACTTCCCGCGCGTTAGCTTTTCAAGATCGGACTCGATTTCGTTGATCTTGTTGGTAACAACGCTTTCCAGGTGACGCAGATCGTCCAGGATCTTACGTTTCAGATCCACTTCCGTGCGATCGCGCTGGCAGATTTGATCCAATTCATCAATTACATAGCGCAGGTTCGGGCTGATTTCCTGCACCTCTTTATACCCTTGACCAACGCCGTCGGCGACAACGGTTTTACGCTGACGCGGGTATTTGAATTTGACGCTCTTGGCAAAAAACTCGCCTTTATCCTTATGAAAATAGATTTTCAGAATATCGTTATTCGCTTCCTGGCGGAGGCTATAGCGGTCGATTTCATCGGGATTGGTAATGCCTAAACTTTTCAGATTATCGTACATAGCGGTACCCTTAAGCTCAACATAACCTATGAATAATTAACGAAAAAATCTATTTTTGCCACCTGTGAATGCAAAAAAGGCGGGATATATCACCCTCTTCCAGACAGGAAGAGGGACAGATTTAGTCGATGGTGCGCAGCAGTTCGTTAATACCGACTTTGCCGCGCGTTTTCGCATCCACTTTTTTCACAATTACCGCGCAATACAGGCTGTATTTGCCACCTTTAGACGGCAGGTTGCCGGAAACAACCACTGAGCCCGCCGGTACGCGGCCATAATGCACTTCGCCGGTTTCACGATCGTAAATACGCGTGCTTTGACCGATGTATACACCCATCGAGATAACAGAACCTTCTTCAACGATAACACCTTCTACCACTTCAGAGCGTGCGCCGATAAAGCAGTTATCTTCAATGATAGTCGGGTTTGCCTGTAGCGGTTCCAGAACACCGCCAATACCTACGCCACCGGAGAGGTGAACATTTTTACCGATTTGCGCACAAGAGCCGACGGTCGCCCAAGTATCTACCATAGTGCCTTCATCAACGTAGGCACCGATATTGACATAAGACGGCATCAGCACGGTATTGCGGGCGATAAACGCGCCCTGGCGCACCGCTGCTGGCGGCACGACGCGGAAACCTTCTTTCTGGAAACGCGCTGCATCGTAGTCGGCGAATTTCATCGGGACTTTATCGAAGTAGCGGCTTTCCGCACCATCGATAACTTGGTTATCGTTAATGCGGAAAGAGAGCAGAACCGCTTTCTTCAGCCACTGGTGGGTGACCCACTGACCATCGATTTTTTCTGCGACGCGAAGCGCGCCGGAATCGAGCAGGGCAATAACCTGATTCACCGCTTCACGGGTAACGGTATCGGCATTTGCCGGTGTGATCTCTGCGCGACGCTCGAAAGCGGCTTCAATAACGTTCTGTAACTGCTGCATTGTTAACTCTTTCCATCTGTGTAAAAAAATAATCACCCTTTATCGTTTGGATTGAGGGCCTCTGTCAACCGTTGTTGTACCTCCTGTTGCAGCGCATTATTAAGGCCACGCCGGTCGGCAGTCGCGATTATAAATAAATCTTCTACTCGCTCACCAATGGTTGTAATTCTCGCCCCGTGCAGCGAAATTCCCAGATCCGCAAACACTTGCCCGACGCGGGCAAGCAGCCCTGGCTGGTCAAGGGCAATCAATTCAAGAAACGATTTTCTGTCGGTATGTGTCGGCAGGAAATTCACTTCGGTATCGACGGTAAAATGGCGCAATTTTGCAGCCTGGCGGCGCGGTTGTGGTGCTTGCCAGGTGTGTTGCGTAATGGCCTGTTCCAGCCCGAAACATATTGCGTCGTGGCGATCGGCGGAGAGCGGGCTACCGTCCGGTTCCAGCACAATAAAGGTATCCATTGCCATACCGTCGCGGGTGGTAAAAATTTGCGCGTCGTGGACGCTCAGGTTGCGCCGATCCAGCTCGGCGCACACCGCCGCAAACAGATAGGGGCGATCCGGGCTCCAGATAAAGATCTCAGTGCCGCCGCGCGTAGCCTGTGGGCTGAGCAAAATCATCGGCTTGCTCAGATCATGCTGCAGCAAGTGCCGCGCATGCCAAGCGAGCTGGTTTGGGCTGTGACGAACAAAATAGTTCGCCCGACAGCGCGCCCAAATCTGATGCAACTGCTCTTCATCAATATTGTCCATGCGCAACAATGCCAGCGCCTGAAGCTGGTGATGACGCACGCGTTCGCGCATGTCCGGTGTGTTTTGCATACCGCGACGCAGCTGTTTTTCAGTTGCGAAATAGAGCTCGCGCAGCAAGCTCTGCTTCCAACTGTTCCACAGGGTTTCGTTGGTGGCACAAATATCCGCCACGGTCAGGCAGACAAGGAAGCGCAGGCGATTTTCCGTCTGCACTTCTTCGGCAAACTGTTTGATCACTTCCGGATCCTGAATATCACGGCGCTGGGCAGTGACCGACATTAACAGGTGATGGCGCACCAGCCAGGCGACCAGCTGTGTTTCGCGTGAATTAAGCCCATGTAATTCAGCGAATTTCAGCACATCCTGCGCGCCCAACACGGAGTGGTCGCCGCCACGGCCTTTGGCGATATCATGGAACAACGCCGCAATCAGGATCAGCTCCGGGTGGGTTAAACGTGGCCACAGTTCCACGCATAAAGGGTGTTTATTGCGCGTTTCTTCTTTGGCAAAACTTTCCAGCTTCAGCAACACGCGAATGGTGTGTTCATCGACGGTATAGGCGTGGAACAGGTCAAACTGCATCTGGCCGACGATGTGCGACCACTGTGGCATATAAGCCCACAATACGCTGTGGCGGTGCATCGGCAGCAGACCACGGCTGACGGCACCTGGATGGCGCAACATGCTGAGGAAAATAGAGCGAGCTTCAGCGATATAGCACAGCGGCTGCGTCAGATGGCGGCGGGCGTGGCGTAAGTGGCGCAGCGTGGTGGAGTAGATGCCGGTAATGGTGCTGTTGCGCACCATAATATAAAACATGCGCAGGATGGCCTGCGGCTCACGGATAAACAGCGTTTCGTCACGCAGGTCGATAAGCGAACCGCGCAGTTGAAATTCATCGTCAATTGGGCGCGGTTTCTCGTCGGTGGTCAGCGCCAGAATCGCTTCATCGAACAGCTGTAACAGCATCTGGTTCAACTCTCCGACACGGCGGGTGACGCGGAAAAAATCCTTCATCATATGTTCGACGGGCTGGTTGCCTTCACCGACATAATTCAGACGCTGCGCCACGCTCAATTGGCGGTCGAACAGCAGGCGATTATCGTAGCGGCTCACTTCCAGGTGCAGCGCGAAGCGGATGCGCCACAGCAGGTGCAGGCACTCGTTCAGCTCATTGCGCTCTGCTTCCGTCAGAAAGCCAAAGCCAACCATTTCATCCAGTGAGGTGGCACCAAAGTGACGGCGGGCAACCCATTGCAGGGTGTGAATATCGCGCAGACCGCCAGGGCTGCTTTTTATGTCTGGTTCCAGGTTGTAACTGGTACCGTGATAACGCTGGTGGCGCTCGTTTTGTTCCGCCACTTTTGCCGGAAAAAAGGTTTCCGACGGCCAGAAGTTGTCGCTAAAAATATGCTTTTGCAGTTCCAGAAACAGTGCAACATCGCCAATCAGCAGTCGCGACTCAATCAAATTGGTCGCGACAGTGAGATCCGATAATCCTTCCTGTAAGCACTCATCCAGCGTACGAACGCTGTGTCCTACTTCGAGTTTGACATCCCACAGCAGCGTGAGCAGTTCGCCAATCTTCTGCGCTTGCTCGTCAGAAAGTTTGGTGCGGCTGAGGATCAGTAAATCAATATCCGATAACGGATGCAGCTCACCGCGACCGTAACCGCCCACTGCAACCAGCGCGGTATCGCTGACGTCGCCAAAACCGTACTCCAGCCATAAGCGTTGCAGGAGTTGATCAATAAACTCGGTACGCGCTTCGATTAATTGTTCGGCTGAGATACCGGCGTCAAAGACATGCCCCAGCCACTGCTGGAAAGCCTCGATACGCGCTTTGATATTTGCGCACTGAAATTCGTCTTGTGACCAAACCCCTGGATATTCTGGCTGGCCGGGAAGGGTGGGTTGTACTGCGCTGACAAATTGTTCTGTAGTGATGTTGCTCATTATGGCCACCCGTCTGGAATGCATATGCATAGCAACACAACTTAAAAGAGATAATGAAAAATGAAAAGTCGTTTATATGTATGACGTAACAACGGGAAAACGGTAAAAAAAACGGCCCGCAAAGCGGACCGTTTATCGCGTTTGGCAATGTCAGAATCAGGCGGCGGTCAGTACGGCGTCGATGGTGTCATCTTTGCGCAGCGTCAGGATCTCACAGCCGGTTTCGGTAACCACAATGGTGTGCTCATACTGAGCGGACAGGCTGCGGTCTTTGGTTTTGACCGTCCAGCCATCTTTCATGGTGCGAATGCGGTAATCGCCCGCGTTAACCATCGGCTCGACAGTGAAGGTCATACCTGCCTGCAACATCACGCCGCTATCGTCTGCATCATAGTGCAGCACCTGCGGTTCTTCATGGAAGCCGCGACCAATACCGTGACCGCAATATTCACGCACCACAGAGAAGCCTTCGCCTTCAACATATTTCTGAATAGCGGCACCCAGCGTACGCAGGCGAATGCCCGGCTTGACCATGCGCAGCGCCAGGTAGAGACTCTCCTGAGTTACGCGACACAGGCGCTCACCCAGAATGGTCGGCTTACCGACGATAAACATTTTGGAGGTATCGCCGTGGTATTCGTCTTTAATTACGGTTACGTCGATGTTGACGATATCGCCATCTTTCAACAGTTTTTCGTCATCCGGAATACCGTGACACACCACTTCGTTAATAGAGATGCAAACCGATTTCGGAAAGCCGTGATAACCAAGGCAGGCGGAAATGGCATGCTGCTCTTTGACGATGTAGTCGTTGCAGATACGATCGAGTTCGCCCGTGCTGACGCCCGGCTTAATGTACGGTTCAATCATTTCCAGCACTTCGGCGGCGAGTCGGCCCGCGACGCGCATTTTTTCAATTTCTTCAGGTGTCTTAATAGAGATAGCCATGGAATGTGTCCATCAGTGTCGATTTTTTCGACTATACCAGGATTAGTGTTGTCAATGGTAACAGTCGGGCAAGCGTTGTGCCAAATTGAGAATCATTAACGGCACCCAGCGTCAACAACTATTGGTTTCCGGCGGTGTTTTATGATATAAAGCGCGCCGGACTTCCGTTCCTGTTTTGGGATGGGAGCCACAAATCTCACTTTGTGTAATAACACACACGTATCGGCACATATTCCGGGGTGCCCTTCGGGGTCGGTAATATGGGATGCGTGGAGGCTTAACCCCAACTTTTATATAGAGGTTTTAAACATGGCAACTGTTTCCATGCGCGACATGCTCAAGGCTGGTGTTCACTTTGGTCACCAGACCCGTTACTGGAACCCGAAAATGAAGCCGTTCATCTTCGGTGCGCGTAACAAAGTTCACATCATCAACCTTGAGAAAACTGTACCAATGTTCAACGAAGCGCTGGCTGAGCTGAACAAAATTGCTTCTCGTAAAGGCAAGATCCTGATCGTTGGTACTAAACGCGCTGCAAGCGAAGCGGTGAAAGACGCTGCACTGAACTGCGATCAATTCTTCGTGAACCATCGCTGGCTGGGCGGTATGCTGACTAACTGGAAAACCGTTCGTCAGTCCATCAAACGTCTGAAAGACCTGGAAACTCAGTCTCAAGACGGTACCTTCGACAAGCTGACCAAGAAAGAAGCGCTGATGCGCACTCGTGAGCTGGAGAAGCTGGAAAACAGCCTGGGCGGTATCAAAGACATGGGCGGCCTGCCGGACGCACTGTTTGTTATCGACGCTGACCACGAGCACATCGCAATCAAAGAAGCAAACAACCTGGGCATCCCGGTATTTGCTATCGTTGATACCAACTCCGATCCGGACGGCGTTGACTTCGTTATCCCGGGTAACGATGACGCAATCCGTGCTGTTAGCCTGTACCTGAATGCCGTTGCTGCTACCGTTCGTGAAGGCCGTTCTTCGGATCTGGCTACTCAGGCGGAAGAAAGCTTCGTAGAAGCTGAGTAATAAGGCACGCTCTTTGAGCCCCTTATTGAGCAGGTAGTACCGAGTTTGGTTAGGGGGCCTGTCAATGGCCCCCTTTTTCACTTTTAAGCCTGTTTGGTTGCAAACCGTGCAGGTCATATCTCTCCCGAGGAATAAAGAATGGCTGAAATTACCGCATCCCTGGTAAAAGAGCTGCGTGAACGTACTGGCGCAGGCATGATGGATTGCAAAAAAGCGCTGACTGAAGCGAACGGCGACATTGAGCTGGCAATCGAGAACATGCGTAAGTCTGGTGCGATCAAAGCGGCGAAAAAAGCAGGCAACGTTGCTGCTGACGGCGTGATCATCACCAAAATCGACGGCACCTACGGCATCATTCTGGAAGTTAACTGCCAGACTGACTTCGTGGCAAAAGACGGTGGTTTCCAGGCATTTGCGAACAAAGTTCTGGACGCAGCTGTTGCTGGCAAAATCACCGACGTTGAAGTTCTGAAAGCGCAGTTCGAAGAAGAGCGCGTTGCACTGGTTGCTAAAATCGGTGAGAACATCAACATCCGTCGCGTTTCCGCGCTGGAAGGCGACGTTCTGGGTTCTTACCAGCATGGCGCGCGTATCGGTGTTCTGGTTGCGGCTAAAGGCGCTGATGACGAGCTGGTTAAACAGCTGGCAATGCACATCGCGGCAAGCAAGCCGGAATTCGTTAAACCGGAAGACGTATCCGCTGACGTGGTAGAAAAAGAGTACCAGGTTCAGCTGGACATCGCCATGCAGTCTGGCAAACCGAAAGAAATCGCAGAGAAAATGGTTGAAGGCCGCATGAAGAAATTCACCGGCGAAGTTTCTCTGACTGGCCAGCCTTTCGTTATGGATCCGAGCAAATCTGTTGCTCAGCTGCTGAAAGAACACAACGCTGACGTAACTGGCTTCATCCGCTTCGAAGTGGGCGAAGGCATCGAGAAAGTTGAGACTGACTTCGCAGCAGAAGTTGCTGCAATGTCCAAGCAGTCTTAATCAATAAAAGGAGCCGCCTGAGGGCGGCTTCTTTTTATGCCCTTCATCTGAAAATCAGCCAGCACACTAGTGTTTGCGCTGGCAGGCGACGTATCATAAGCGCCGGTATTAACCCCCGTCCAATTGTTGACAGTCTCAGGAAAGAAACATGGCTACCAATGCAAAACCCGTCTACAAACGCATTCTGCTTAAGCTGAGCGGTGAAGCGCTCCAGGGATCCGAAGGCTTCGGTATTGACGCAAGCATCCTTGACCGTATGGCGCAGGAAATTAAAGAGCTGGTCGAACTGGGTGTTCAGGTTGGCGTGGTGATTGGTGGTGGCAACCTGTTCCGTGGGGCGGGTCTGGCGAAAGCGGGGATGAACCGCGTAGTGGGCGACCACATGGGTATGCTGGCAACCGTGATGAACGGCCTGGCAATGCGTGATGCGCTGCATCGTGCCTATGTGAACGCACGTCTGATGTCCGCGTTCCCGTTAAATGGCGTTTGCGACAACTACAGCTGGGCAGAGGCGATTAGCCTGCTGCGCAACAACCGCGTGGTAATTTTCAGCGCTGGTACGGGTAACCCGTTCTTTACGACCGATTCCGCTGCATGCCTGCGCGGCATTGAGATTGAAGCGGATGTGGTGCTGAAAGCCACGAAAGTGGACGGCGTGTTTACTGCCGATCCGGTACTCGATCCTACCGCCACGCTGTGCGAGCAACTGAGCTACAGCGAAGTACTGGAAAAGGAACTGAAAGTAATGGATCTGGCGGCCTTTACGCTGGCTCGCGACCATAAACTGCCGATTCGCGTGTTCAACATGAATAAACCTGGCGCGCTGCGTCGCGTCGTCATGGGCGAAAAAGAAGGCACATTGATTACGGAATAATTCCCGTAAGCAATAAATAAAGGTAAGATTCCGCTTTAATTTATTGAGCAGCTCATTCTGGCATCTTCAGGGTGCCATAAATTGAACCGGCTATACTTAGCACACCCGCCGTATGGCCTGCCTGCGACAAGATTTCAAGGATCCGTAACGTGATTAGCGATATCAGAAAAGATGCTGAAGTGCGCATGGATAAATGCGTCGAAGCGTTCAAAACTCAAATCAGCAAAGTACGCACTGGCCGCGCTTCCCCGAGCCTGCTGGATGGCATCGTTGTGGAATACTACGGTACGCCGACTCCGCTGCGCCAACTGGCTAGCGTTACCGTTGAAGACTCCCGTACGCTGAAAATCAACGTGTTTGACCGCTCAATGAGCCCGGCTGTTGAAAAAGCGATTCTGACCTCTGATCTTGGTTTAAACCCGAGCTCTGCGGGCAGCGACATTCGCGTTCCGCTGCCGGCACTGACGGAAGAGCGTCGTAAAGATCTGATCAAAGTCGTACGTGGCGAAGCTGAACAAGCGCGTGTGGCTGTACGTAACGTTCGTCGTGACGCGAACGATAAAGTGAAAGCGCTGCTGAAAGATAAAGAAATCAGTGAAGACGACGATCGTCGTTCTCAGGATGACGTACAGAAGCTGACCGATGCTGCAATCAAAAAAGTGGATGCGGCGCTGGCGGACAAAGAAGCGGAACTGATGCAGTTCTGATTCGAAACAAACCGACTAAAACGCCGTACAGAGAGCCGCGAAGGTGGCTTTGCTGGCGGCGTTTTGCTTTTTATCCTTGCAATGTTGCGAGCGTTTCATGAAGCATTTAACTCTTCTGGGCTCAACGGGTTCTATTGGTTGCAGCACGCTGGCCGTGGTTCGCCACAATCCCGATCGTTTCTCCGTTACTGCACTGGTTGCCGGTAAAAATGTTACCCGCATGGTTGAGCAGTGCCTTGAGTTTTCTCCCAAATTTGCGGTGATGGACGATGAAGAGAGTGCGCAACAGGTAAAGCGCGCTTTGCGGGAGCATGGTAGCCAAACAGAAGTGCTGAGCGGTCAACAGGCAGCCTGTGAAATGGCGGCGCTGAGCGGTGTCGATCAGGTGATGGCGGCCATTGTGGGTGCTGCGGGCCTGGTACCCACGCTTGCCGCTATTCGCGCCGGGAAAACGGTGCTGCTGGCGAATAAAGAGGCTCTGGTGACCTGCGGCCGTCTGTTTATGGATGCGGTGAAGGAAAGTGGGGCGCAGCTTTTGCCGGTAGACAGCGAGCATAACGCTATTTTTCAGAGTTTACCGGAAACAATTCAACATAACCTGGGGTACGCTGATCTGGAGCAGAATGGCGTTTCGTCAATTCTGCTTACAGGGTCTGGTGGCCCGTTCCGGGAGACACCGCTTTCCGATCTGGCCGCAATGACGCCGGATCAGGCGTGTCGGCACCCGAACTGGTCAATGGGGCGCAAGATCTCCGTTGACTCCGCCACTATGATGAATAAAGGTCTGGAATACATTGAAGCGCGCTGGTTGTTTAATGCCTCTGCCCGCCAGATGGAAGTGTTGATTCACCCGCAATCGGTGATCCACTCCATGGTTCGTTATCAGGATGGCAGTGTGTTGGCACAACTGGGTGAGCCGGATATGCGTACGCCCATCGCACATACGATGGCCTGGCCGGAACGAGTGCCGTCAGGTGTTAATGCCCTCGATTTTTGCAAACTCAGTTCGTTAAGTTTCGCGGAGCCTGATTTTGACCGCTATCCTTGCCTGAAGCTGGCCATTGATGCTTCCGACGAAGGCCAGGCGGCAACAACAGCGCTCAACGCGGCGAATGAGGTAACTGTTTCGGCATTCCTGGCATCTGCTATCCGTTTCACAGATATTGCCGCCCTAAATCTTTCTGTGCTTGAACAGATGGATTTGCGCGAACCGCAGAGCATTGATGACGTGCTGGCTGTAGATGCACAGGCACGAGACGTTGCGCAAAAACAAGTGATGCGCCTCGCAAGCCAGTGATATTACAGCGATGAGTGACGGTGCTATTTGTTAGCGTTGGGCTTCGGTGATATAGTCTGCGCCACAAAATTGCCAGTTTGTATTATGGCGTTTGGTGTAAGCCGTGGTTTACACGGCTTTTTTGCGTAAAGGCTTTTGTATTCCTGAGTACCGCTAAATCCTTTTCAGGGACTAAAACGCGTTATGTTGTCTGCTAACCAACCGATAAGCGAAAATTTGCCAACGCATGGCTGCCGTCATGTAGCGATAATTATGGATGGCAATGGTCGCTGGGCGAAAAGACAAGGGAAACTCCGGGCTTTTGGTCATCGGGCCGGAGCGAAGTCTGTACGTCGTGCGGTCTCTTTTGCCGCCAATAATGGTATCGACGCGCTGACGCTTTATGCTTTTAGTAGCGAGAACTGGAATCGCCCGGCGCAGGAAGTGAGCGCGCTGATGGAGTTGTTTGTGTGGGCGCTGGATAGCGAAGTAAAGAGCCTGCACCGTCATAATGTGCGTTTACGCATTATTGGCGATACCAGTCGTTTTAATACGCGTTTGCAGGAGAGAATCCGCAAAGCGGAAGCGTTAACTGCCCAGAACACCGGGCTGACGCTGAATATCGCAGCGAACTATGGTGGACGTTGGGATATTGTACAGGGAGTCCGGCAGCTTGCCGAGCAGGTGCAGGAAGGGCTTTTACGCCCGGATCAAATTGATGAAGAAACGCTCAATAAGCAAGTCTGCATGCATGAGCTGGCTCCTGTGGATTTAGTGATTAGGACTGGTGGGGAACATCGCATAAGTAATTTTTTACTTTGGCAAATTGCCTATGCCGAACTTTACTTTACTGATGTTCTTTGGCCCGATTTTGATGAACAAGACTTTGAAGGTGCGCTGCATGCCTTTGCCAATCGAGAGCGTCGTTTCGGCGGTACCGAGCCAGGTGGCGACAAAGCCTGATGGGGGTTGCTTTTGCTGAAGTATCGCCTGATTTCTGCTTTTGTGTTGATACCCATTGTTATTGCAGCACTTTTTTTGCTGCCGCCGGTGGGATTCGCGATCGTTACGCTCGCCGTTTGCATGCTCGCTGCGTGGGAGTGGGGGCAACTGAGCGGCTTTACTTCCCGGACTCAGCGGGTTTGGTTGGCAGTATTATGCGGGTTTTTGCTCGCTCTTATGCTGCTTACATTGCCGGAATATCATCATAATACCCACCACCCGTTGGTGACGATCTCGCTCTGGGCTTCTCTGGCCTGGTGGTTGGTTGCGTTGGTGCTGGTACTAAGTTACCCGTCATCCGCCGCAGCGTGGCGCCACTCTAAAATTTTGCGCCTGATTTTCGGTGTTTTGACGATTATCCCTTTTTTCTGGGGCATGCTGGCGCTGCGTGTGTGGCATTACGATGTAAACCACTACAGCGGCGCGCTGTGGTTGCTGTACGTTATGATCCTCGTTTGGGGAGCAGATTCAGGCGCTTATATGTTTGGCAAACTGTTTGGCAAACATAAACTTGCACCGAAAGTCTCGCCGGGGAAAACCTGGCAAGGTTTCCTGGGGGGGCTGCTAACTGCAGGTATTATCTCCTGGGGTTACGGCGCATGGGCGAATCTGGATGTGACCTCATCTACGCTCTTCATTTGTTCGGTGGTCGCAGCGTTAGCCTCAGTGTTGGGCGATCTCACGGAAAGTATGTTCAAGCGTGAAGCCGGAATTAAAGATAGTGGGCATCTTATTCCGGGTCATGGCGGTATACTGGATCGCATTGACAGCCTGACAGCGGCAGTTCCTGTATTTGCCTGCCTGTTATTGCTGGTTTTCAGGACGATTTGACGGAAGGTTTTATGCTGAGCATTCTCTGGAATCTGGCGGCGTTCGTTATTGCGCTTGGTGTATTGATCACCGTGCATGAATTTGGCCATTTCTGGGTTGCTCGCCGCTGTGGCGTGCGGGTTGAGCGCTTTTCCATCGGTTTTGGTAAAGCGCTCTGGCGCCGCACCGACAAACACGGTACCGAATTTGTCATCGCCCTGATCCCCTTGGGCGGTTATGTCAAAATGCTGGATGAGCGCGTTGAGGCGGTTACGCCGGAAATGCGCCACTACGCTTTCAATAATAAAACGGTTGGTCAGCGCGCCGCCGTTATCGCCGCTGGTCCCATCGCTAACTTTATCTTCGCCATCTTTGCCTACTGGCTGGTATTTATCATCGGTGTCCCTGGCGTTCGTCCGGTTGTTGGTGAAATAACACCCAACTCTATCGCTGCAAACGCGCAAATTGCACCCGGCACGGAACTTAAAGCGATTGATGGCATCGAAACGCCTGATTGGGATGCTGTGCGCTTACAGTTGGTGTCTAAAATCGGCGATAGCCAGACGACCGTCAGCGTAGCGCCATTCGGCAGTAACACTCGTCAGGAAAAGGTGCTGGATTTACGTCACTGGGCTTTTGCGCCTGATAAAGACGATCCGGTTATGTCGCTGGGGATTCGTCCCCGTGCGGCGCAGCTTGAACCGGTGCTTGCGGAGGTGCAACCCGGTTCCGCTGCTAGCAAAGCGGGTTTGCAAGCTGGCGACAGGATCGTTAAAGTCGATGGTCAGCAATTAACGCAGTGGATGACGTTCGTTACGCTGGTACGGGATAACCCAGGTACGTCGTTAGCACTGGAAGTGGAAAGACAAGGGGCACCCTTGTCTTTGACGTTGATACCGGACACAAAGCCCGGTAACAAGGCAGAAGGGTTTGCAGGCGTGGTACCTAAAATTATCCCACTGCCAGATGAATACAAGACAATACGCCAGTACGGGCCATTTAGTGCCATCGTTGAAGCCACGGATAAAACCTGGCAGTTGATGAAGCTAACGGTCAGTATGTTGGGGAAATTGATCACCGGTGATGTAAAACTGAACAACCTCAGTGGGCCGATTTCTATCGCTCAGGGGGCTGGGATGTCAGCGGAGTTCGGGTTGATTTACTACCTGATGTTCCTTGCTTTGATAAGCGTGAACTTAGGCATCATCAACCTGTTCCCTCTACCCGTTCTTGACGGCGGGCATCTGCTGTTTTTGGCGATTGAGAAGCTGAAGGGCGGACCGGTATCCGAGCGAGTTCAAGACTTTAGTTATCGCATTGGCTCTATCTTGCTGGTGCTGTTAATGGGGCTTGCACTTTTCAATGATTTCTCTCGCTTGTAAGAGAGTTTGTTAGGAAGAACGCATAATAACGATGGCGATGAAAAAGTTGCTCATAGCGTCGCTGCTGTTTAGCAGCGCCACCGTATACGGTGCTGATGGATTCGTAGTGAAGGATATTCATTTCGAAGGCCTACAGCGTGTCGCCGTTGGTGCGGCCCTCCTCAGTATGCCAGTTCGTCCTGGCGATACGGTGAATGATGAAGATATCAGTAACACCATTCGCGCGTTGTTTGCCACCGGCAACTTCGAGGATGTTCGTGTCCTGCGTGATGGTGATACGCTCCTCGTTCAGGTGAAAGAACGCCCGACAATCGCCAGCATTACCTTTTCCGGCAACAAGTCGGTGAAAGATGACATGCTGAAACAGAACCTTGAAGCTTCTGGCGTCCGTGTGGGTGAATCACTGGATCGCACCACCCTCTCCGATATCGAAAAAGGACTGGAGGATTTCTACTACAGCGTGGGTAAATACAGCGCCAGCGTCAAAGCTGTCGTCACCCCATTGCCGCGTAACCGCGTTGACCTGAAGCTGGTTTTCCAGGAAGGCGTTTCCGCACAAATTCAACAGATTAATATTGTCGGCAACCATGCCTTCACGACGGAACAGCTGATCTCCACTTTCCAGCTGCGTGATGAAGTGCCGTGGTGGAACGTTGTCGGCGATCGTAAATACCAGAAACAAAAACTGGCGGGCGATCTGGAAACCCTGCGTAGCTATTATCTGGATCGCGGTTACGCACGTTTCAATATTGATTCGACTCAGGTTAGCCTGACGCCGGACAAAAAAGGCATCTACATTACTGTTAACGTGACTGAGGGCGATCAGTACAAACTCTCAGGTGTGCAGGTTAGCGGTAATCTCGCAGGACACTCTGCGGAAATTGAAAGCCTGACGAAAATCGAGCCGGGTGAGCTGTATAACGGCGCCAAAGTGACCAAAATGGAAGATGACATTAAAAAGCTTCTTGGTCGCTATGGTTACGCCTACCCGCGTGTTCAATCGCAGCCAGAAATCAACGATGCGGACAAAACGGTTAAGCTGCATATCAACGTTGATGCTGGCAACCGCTTCTACGTGCGTAAGATCCGCTTTGAAGGTAACGACACCTCTAAAGATTCCGTTCTGCGCCGTGAAATGCGTCAGATGGAAGGGGCGTGGCTGGGCAGCGATCTGGTCGATCAAGGTAAAGAGCGTCTGAACCGCCTGGGCTATTTTGAAACCGTAGATACGGAAACTCAGCGTATCCCGGGCAGTCCGGACCAGGTTGATGTTGTCTATAAGGTGAAAGAGCGTAACACCGGTAGCTTTAACTTCGGCGTTGGCTACGGCACCGAGAGCGGCGTTAGCTTCCAGGTTGGCGTGCAGCAGGATAACTGGTTAGGTACCGGTTACTCTGTTGGTATCAGCGGAACCAAAAACGACTACCAGACTTACTCTGAGTTCTCCGTCACCAATCCGTACTTTACGGTGGATGGTGTGAGCCTCGGCGGTCGTATTTTCTATAACGACTTTAAAGCGGATGATGCGGATCTGTCGTCCTATACCAACAAGAGCTACGGTCTTGATGGTACGCTCGGTTTCCCGATTAACGAATACAACACGTTACGCGCTGGTTTAGGCTATGTTCATAACAGCCTGTCGAAGATGGAACCGCAGGTGGCAATGTGGCGTTACCTGGATTCCGTGGGGCAGAATGCCAGCACGCAGAACGACAGTAATGGCTACTCGGCGGACGATTTCACCTTTAACTACGGCTGGACTTACAACAACCTTGACCGCGGTTATTTCCCGACGAAAGGTTCACGCGTCAACCTGAACGGTAAAGTGACGGTCCCTGGCTCAGATAATGAGTTCTACAAAGTCACTGTCGACACCGCTTCCTACTTCCCGATTGACGATGATCACAAATGGGTGGTCTTAGGTCGTACACGTTGGGGATACGGTGACGGTTTAGGTGGCAAAGAGCTGCCGTTCTATGAGAACTTCTACGCAGGGGGTTCCAGCACCGTACGTGGCTTCCAGTCCAACAATATTGGTCCGAAAGCGGTTTACTACGGCGGGAACAACCAGAGTAACTGTAAGAACACTGTTGCAGACTCACTCTGTAAGTCTAATGATGCGGTGGGCGGTAATGCGATGGGCGTTGTCAGTGCCGAGCTGATTACACCGACGCCGTTTATCAGTGATAAATACGCCAACTCTGTGCGTACCTCGTTCTTCTGGGATGCGGGTAGCGTGTGGGATACAAACTGGCAAAATACCGCACAGATGAAAGCGCTGGGCATTCCGGATTATAGCGATCCGAGTAATATCCGCATGTCTGCCGGTATCGCATTACAATGGATGTCCCCATTGGGGCCGTTGGTTTTCTCCTACGCCCAGCCGTTTAAAAAGTACGATGGAGACAAAGCGGAACAGTTCCAGTTTAACATTGGTAAAACCTGGTAACGCCGTACTGCAATGGAATGCACACAGCAGTGTAGTGATGGCTGAGGCTTTCAATCGAAAGCCCGGCCACGCAAAGAACTGTACCTCCGGGTACAAACGGGATGGTAAGGAGTTAATTGTGAAAAAGTTGTTATTAGCTGCAGGTTTCGGTTTGGCAATGGCTGCGTCAGCTCAGGCCGCTGACAAAATTGCGATTGTTGATATGGGTAGCCTGCTGCAGCAGGTTGCGCAGACTTCCGGCGTTTCTCAGACCATGAAAAACGAATTCGGCGGTCGCGCGAGCGAACTGCAAAGCATGGAATCCGACCTGCAAGCAAAAGCACAGCGTTTGCAGCGTGACGGTTCCACGATGAAGGCAAGCGATCGTAGCAAGCTGGAAAAAGACATTGCTACTGGTCGTCAGGCATTCGCTCAAAAAGCGCAGGCTTTCGAGCAGGATCAGGCTCGTCGTTCTAATGAAGAACGCGGCAAGCTGGTGACTCGTATCCAGACCGCAGTGAAAAAAGTGGCTTCTGATCAGGGTGTTGATCTGGTTGTTCCTTCCAACGCCGTTATTTACAACAGCAACGATGTAAAAGACATCACCGCTGATGTACTGAAACAGGTTAAATAAGTAATGCCTTCAATTCGACTGGCTGATTTAGCTCAGCAGTTGGATGCAGAATTACACGGTGATGGCGATATCGTCATCACCGGCGTTGCGTCCATGCAATCTGCCGTAGCGGGCCATATCACTTTCATGGTCAACCCTAAGTACCGTGAACACCTGACCGCATGTCAGGCCTCTGCCGTTGTAATGACGCAGGACGACCTTCCCTTTGCCAATAGCGCTGCGTTGGTCGTAAAAAATCCGTACCTGACCTATGCACGTATGGCGCAAATTCTTGATACCACGCCGCAGCCTGCGCAGAACATCGCGCCTGGAGCAGTTATTGATCCAACGGCTCAGCTGGGTAGCAACGTGGCAATTGGCGCAAACGCCGTGATCGAATCTGGCGTTAGCCTGGGCGATAACGTCGTCATTGGTCCGGGTTGCTTCGTTGGGAAAAATACAAAAATTGGCGCGGGTTCGCGTCTGTGGGCCAATGTCTCCATTTACCATGAGATTGAGATCGGTGAAAATTGCCTGATCCAATCCGGCACGGTGATAGGTTCCGATGGCTTTGGCTATGCCAACGACCGTGGCAACTGGGTTAAAATCCCACAGCTTGGTCGCGTCATCATCGGTAATAACGTTGAGATCGGCGCATGTACGACCATTGATCGTGGTGCGCTGGATGATACCTGCATTGGTAACGGTGTCATCATTGATAACCAGTGTCAGATTGCACATAACGTTGTGATTGGCGACAATACTGCGGTTGCCGGTGGCGTCATCATGGCGGGTAGTTTGAAAATTGGTCGCTATTGCATGATTGGCGGCGCCAGCGTAATCAACGGGCACATGGAAATTTGCGACAAGGTTACCGTAACGGGGATGGGGATGGTCATGCGTCCTATCACTGAGCCGGGTATTTACTCCTCAGGTATTCCGTTGCAACCGAACAAAGTGTGGCGAAAAACCGCAGCCCTGGTGATGAATATCGATGATATGAGCAAGCGCCTGAAAGCTATCGAGCGCAAGGTTAATCAACAAGACGAATAATTCATCCGCATAACGCTTGTACACAGAAGAATTCGGGGGACAGAAAAGCCTCTGCACCTCGAAGAATAAAGTGTATATACTTCCCGGCCTGTTGGCATTCTTATGATTGCCGCGGGCCGTGTTATTATTGCCTTTTAGTATATTTGGACAGGAAGAGTATTTTGACTACTGACACTCATACTCTGCACATTGAAGAGATCCTGGAGCTTCTGCCGCACCGCTACCCGTTCTTACTGGTTGATCGTGTGCTGGATTTTGAAGAAGGTCGTTTTCTGCGCGCAGTCAAAAATGTTTCGGTAAACGAGCCATTTTTCCAGGGACACTTCCCTGGCAAACCGATTTTCCCGGGCGTGCTGATTCTTGAAGCAATGGCGCAGGCAACCGGTATTCTGGCGTTTAAAAGCGTTGGCAAACTGGAGCCGGGTGAGCTGTATTACTTCGCCGGTATCGACGAAGCGCGCTTTAAGCGTCCTGTTGTGCCAGGCGATCAGATGATCATGGAAGTCACTTTCGAAAAAACCCGCCGTGGCCTGACCCGTTTTAAAGGGGTTGCGCTGGTAGACGGTAAAATTGTTTGTGAAGCTACTATGATGTGTGCACGTAGCCGGGAGGCCTGATACGTGATTGATAAAACCGCCTTTATTCATCCTACTGCCATTGTTGAAGACGGTGCCGTTATCGGTGCTAACGCTCATATTGGCCCATTTTGTATTGTGGGACCTCACGTTGAAATTGGTGAGGGTACCGTACTGAAATCTCACGTCGTCGTGAATGGTCATACGACTATTGGTCGTGACAACGAGATTTATCAGTTCGCCTCCATCGGCGAGGTTAACCAGGATTTAAAATATGCTGGTGAACCGACTCGTGTGGAAATTGGCGATCGCAACCGCATCCGCGAAAGCGTCACCATCCACCGTGGCACAGTACAGGGTGGTGGGTTGACGAAGGTGGGCAGCGATAACCTGCTGATGATTAACGCACACGTTGCGCATGATTGCACCGTTGGAAATCGCTGTATCCTCGCAAATAACGCAACGCTGGCGGGGCATGTTTCCGTCGACGACTTTGCAATCATCGGCGGCATGACCGCAGTGCATCAGTTCTGCATTATCGGTGCACACGTGATGGTTGGCGGCTGTTCTGGTGTTGCCCAGGATGTACCGCCTTACGTGATCGCTCAGGGCAACCATGCCACGCCGTTTGGTGTGAACATTGAAGGCCTGAAACGTCGCGGCTTTAGCAGAGAAGCGTTAGTGGCTATCCGTAATGCGTACAAATTGCTGTACCGCAGCGGTAAAACGCTGGAAGAGGCGAAACCGGAAATTGCTGAGCTTGCTGCTAAGCACCCGGAAGTTGACGCATTCATGCAGTTCTTTGAGCGCTCAACACGTGGTTTGATTCGTTAATGAACGACGCGCGTCCTCTTACGATAGCCCTCGTCGCCGGAGAAACCTCCGGCGATATTCTTGGGGCCGGTCTTATCCGTGCGCTGCGAGCTCGCCTGCCGAACGCGCGTTTTGTTGGCGTCGCAGGGCCGCGTATGCAGGCCGAAGGCTGCGAAGCGTGGTATGAAATGGAAGAGCTGGCGGTAATGGGCATCGTTGAGGTGCTGGGTCGCTTGCGCCGTTTGCTACATATCCGTGCCGATTTAACCCGTCGATTCAGCGAACTGAAACCGGATGTGTTTGTCGGTATCGACGCGCCGGATTTCAATATTACCCTCGAAGGCAATCTGAAAAAGCAGGGTATTAAAACCATTCATTATGTCAGTCCGTCCGTCTGGGCGTGGCGACAAAAACGCGTTTTCAAAATCGGCAGAGCCACCAATCTGGTGCTCGCGTTTCTGCCTTTCGAAAAAGCGTTTTACGATAAATTTAACGTGCCGTGCCGTTTCATCGGCCATACCATGGCGGATGCCATGCCGCTGGATCCCGATAAGAACGCGGCGCGGGCGCATTTGGGGATTGCTGATAACGTGCACTGTCTGGCTTTGCTGCCGGGCAGTCGCGGTGCGGAAGTTGAAATGCTGAGTGCCGACTTCCTGCGGACCGCGCAGTTGTTGCGTGAGCGCTACCCCGATCTTGAAGTGGTTGTGCCGCTGGTTAATGCGAAACGGCGTGAGCAGTTTGAACGCATCAAAGCGGAAATCGCACCGGAACTGCCAGTGCATATGCTTGATGGTCAGGCGCGGGAAGCAATGATCGCCGCAGATGCCGCGCTGCTGGCTTCAGGAACCGCTGCGCTGGAGTGCATGCTGGCGAAATGCCCAATGGTAGTTGGCTATCGCATGAAACCATTCACTTTCTGGCTGGCAAAACGGCTGGTAAAAACGCCCTATGTTTCGCTGCCAAACTTGCTTGCCGGGCGTGAACTGGTTAAAGAGTTGCTCCAGGATGAATGTCATCCGCAGGCGCTCGCTGCCGCGCTGGAACCCTTACTGGCCAACGGTAAAACCAGCCACGAGATGCACGACATTTTCCGCGAACTGCATTTGCAGATTCGCTGCAATGCCGATGAACAGGCGGCTGACGCCGTACTGGAGTTAGCACAATGATAGAGTTTGTTTATCCACATACGCATTTGGTCGCGGGTGTGGATGAGGTCGGTCGCGGCCCGTTGGTGGGGGCGGTGGTGACAGCGGCGGTGATCCTCGATCCCGAACGTCCTATTGTCGGTCTGAACGATTCTAAAAAATTATCCGAAAAACGCCGTTTGTCGCTCAGCCATGAGATCAAAGAGAAAGCGCTGGCCTGGTGCCTTGGCCGCGCGGAGCCGCATGAAATCGACGCGTTGAACATTTTGCATGCCACCATGCTGGCAATGCAGCGCGCCGTTGCCGGGCTGGCAATCGCGCCCGAGTTTGTGCTGATCGATGGTAACCGTTGTCCGGCTTTACCGATGCCTTCGCTGGCGGTGGTAAAAGGCGATAGCCGGGTCGCAGAAATTAGCGCCGCGTCTATTCTCGCCAAAGTGGCCCGCGATGCGGAGATGGCAGAACTTGATATCATTTTTCCGCAATATGGCTTTGCGCAGCATAAAGGCTATCCTACGGCTTTCCATCTGGAGAGGCTGGCGGAGCACGGCGCAACCGAACATCACCGACGCAGCTTTGCGCCGGTCAAACGCGCGTTGGGTCTTGCGTCCTGATTCTTGTGAACGTGAAATAAACCAGGCTGGAATCTAAAAATGGCTGAACCACGTTTCGTACACCTGCGGGTGCATAGCGACTATTCCATGATTGACGGGCTGGCGAAAACCGGGCCGCTGGTAAAAAAGGCGGCCGCGCTCGGCATGCCTGCGCTGGCGATCACCGATTTTACTAACCTGTGTGGTCTGGTGAAGTTTTACGGAACGGCGCACGGTGCCGGGATGAAGCCGATCGTCGGTGCCGATTTTCATGTGCAAAGCGATCTGCTTGGCGACGAGCTGACGCAGCTGACTGTTCTCGCTATCAACAATACGGGTTATCAAAACCTGACGCTGCTAATCTCGCGTGCTTACCAGCGCGGTTATGGCGCGCTTGGTCCGTGGATTGATCGCGACTGGCTGCTGGAGCTCAATGAAGGGTTGATTCTGCTTTCCGGCGGGCGCATGGGCGACGTGGGTAAAAGCGTACTGCGTGGCAATAGCGCACTGGTAGAGCAGTGTCTTGAGTTCTACAAAACCCATTTTCACGATCGCTACTACCTGGAGTTGATCCGCACAGGGCGAGCGGACGAAGAGCCTTACCTGCATGCCGCCGTTGCGCTGGCAGAAGAGCATGGCTTGCCGGTTGTTGCTACCAACGATGTGCGGTTTATTGATGCCGGCGACTTCGACGCCCATGAGATCCGCGTGGCGATCCACGACGGTTTTACCCTCGACGATCCCAAACGCCCGCGTAACTATTCGCCGCAGCAATATATGCGCAGCGAAGAGGAGATGTGCGAACTCTTTTCGGATATCCCGGAAGCGCTGGAAAACACGGTCGAAATCGCCAAACGTTGTAACGTCACCGTGCGTCTGGGCGAATACTTCTTGCCACAGTTCCCGACAGGGGATATGACCACCGAAGATTTCCTCGTGGTGAAATCAAAAGAGGGGCTGGAAGAGCGTCTGGAATTCCTCTTCCCTGATGAAAAAGAGCGCGCCGAAAAGCGCCCGCCTTACGATGAACGTCTCGATATTGAACTCCAGGTTATCAACCAGATGGGGTTCCCGGGCTACTTCCTCATTGTGATGGAGTTTATCCAGTGGTCGAAAGACAACGGCGTACCGGTAGGGCCGGGACGTGGTTCTGGTGCGGGTTCACTGGTGGCTTATGCGCTGAAAATTACCGACCTCGATCCGCTGGAGTTTGACCTGCTGTTCGAACGTTTCCTTAACCCGGAACGTGTTTCGATGCCTGACTTCGACGTTGACTTCTGCATGGAAAAACGTGACCAGGTTATCGAGCACGTGGCGGATATGTACGGCCGCGATGCGGTATCGCAGATCATCACCTTTGGTACCATGGCGGCGAAAGCGGTTATCCGCGACGTTGGCCGTGTGCTTGGTCATCCGTATGGCTTTGTCGACCGAATTTCGAAACTGGTGCCGCCCGATCCGGGGATGACGCTGGCTAAAGCGTTTGAAGCCGAACCGCAACTGCCGGAAATTTACGAAGCCGACGAAGAAGTCAAAGCGCTAATTGATATGGCGCGCAAGCTGGAAGGGGTCACGCGAAACGCCGGGAAACACGCCGGTGGCGTGGTTATCGCGCCAACAAAGATTACCGATTTTGCCCCGCTGTATTGTGATGAAGCCGGTCAGCACCCGGTTACCCAGTTCGATAAAAACGACGTGGAATATGCGGGTCTGGTGAAGTTCGACTTCCTCGGGCTGCGTACGCTGACCATCATTAACTGGGCGCTGGAA
The DNA here is from genome assembly GCF_004331415.1 of Kosakonia quasisacchari. Classification (GTDB taxonomy): domain Bacteria; phylum Pseudomonadota; class Gammaproteobacteria; order Enterobacterales; family Enterobacteriaceae; genus Kosakonia; species Kosakonia quasisacchari. Next base: position 15,754 of record NZ_SJOP01000005.1, on the reverse strand, counting down.
ATGATTAACGCCCGGCGCGAGAAAAACGGCGAACCGCCGCTGGATATCGCTGCTATTCCGCTGGATGACAAGAAAAGTTTCGACATGCTGCAACGCTCGGAAACCACGGCGGTTTTCCAGCTTGAATCCCGCGGCATGAAAGACCTGATCAAACGTCTGCAGCCCGACTGCTTCGAAGATATGATCGCACTGGTGGCGCTGTTCCGTCCGGGGCCGCTGCAATCGGGCATGGTGGATAACTTCATCGACCGTAAGCACGGGCGCGAAGAGATCTCTTACCCGGATGTTCAATGGCAGCACGAGAGCCTGAAGCCAGTGCTGGAGCCAACCTACGGCATCATTCTGTATCAGGAACAGGTGATGCAGATTGCGCAGGTACTTTCGGGTTACACCCTTGGCGGTGCGGATATGTTGCGCCGCGCGATGGGTAAGAAAAAGCCGGAAGAGATGGCCAAGCAGCGCGGTACGTTTGAAGAAGGTGCGAAGAAAAACGGCGTCGACGGCGAACTGGCGATGAGAATCTTTGACCTCGTGGAAAAATTCGCTGGTTACGGATTTAACAAATCGCACTCTGCCGCCTATGCTTTGGTGTCGTACCAGACGCTGTGGTTGAAGGCGCACTATCCGGCCGAGTTTATGGCGGCGGTAATGACCGCTGATATGGACAACACCGAGAAAGTGGTTGGCCTGGTCGATGAGTGCTGGCGCATGGGGCTGAAAATCCTGCCGCCAGATATCAACTCGGGTCTGTATCATTTCCACGTCAACGACGATGGTGAAATTGTTTATGGCATTGGTGCGATCAAAGGCGTGGGTGAAGGTCCGATCGAGGCGATCATTGAAGCGCGTAATAACGGCGGTTATTTCCGTGAACTGTTTGATCTTTGTGCTCGCACCGATATTAAAAAACTCAATCGCCGGGTGCTGGAAAAACTGATTATGTCCGGGGCGTTTGATCGCCTTGGCCCGCATCGCGCCGCGCTAATGAACGCGCTGAGCGATGCGCTGAAAGCTGCCGATCAGCATTCGAAAGCGGAAGCGATTGGTCAGGCAGATATGTTTGGCGTTTTGGCTGAAGAGCCAGAGCAGATCGAGCAGTCCTACGCCAGCTGTCAGCCGTGGCCGGAACAGGTGGTGTTGGATGGCGAGCGTGAAACGTTAGGGTTATACCTGACAGGACACCCGATTAACCAATATTTAAAAGAAATTGAGCGCTATGTCGGAGGCTACAGGCTTAAAGACATGCATCCGACCGAACGTGGGAAAGTGACCACGGCGGCGGGGCTCGTCATTGCTGCGCGGGTTATGGTCACCAAGCGCGGTAATCGTATCGGCATCTGTACGTTGGATGACCGTTCCGGGCGTCTTGAAGTGATGTTGTTCACTGACGCCCTGGATAAATACCAGCAACTGCTGGAAAAAGACCGCATACTTATCGTCAGCGGACAGGTCAGCTTTGATGACTTCAGCGGGGGGCTTAAAATGACCGCCCGCGAAGTGATGGACATTGACGAAGCCCGGGAAAAATACGCCCGTGGGCTTGCTATCTCGCTGACGGACAGGCAAATTGATGACCAGCTTTTAAACCGACTCCGTCAGTCTCTGGAACCCCACCGTTCGGGAACCATTCCAGTACATCTCTACTATCAGAGGGCGGATGCGCGCGCACGATTACGCTTCGGCGCAACGTGGCGTGTCTCTCCGAGCGATCGTTTACTCAACGATTTGCGTGGCCTCATAGGTTCGGAGCAGGTGGAACTGGAGTTTGACTAATACAGGAATACTATGAGTCTGAATTTCCTTGATTTCGAACAGCCGATTGCTGAGCTGGAAGCGAAAATCGATTCTCTGACCGCCGTTGGCCGTCAGGATGAAAAACTGGATATTAACATCGACGAAGAAGTGCATCGTCTGCGTGAAAAAAGCGTTGAGCTGACACGTAAAATTTTCGCCGATCTTGGCGCATGGCAGGTCGCACAGTTGGCTCGCCATCCGCTGCGTCCATACACCCTGGATTATGTCCGCCTGGCTTTCGACGAATTCGATGAACTGGCTGGCGATCGTGCTTACGCTGACGATAAAGCCATTGTTGGCGGTATCGCGCGTCTGGATGGGCGTCCGGTGATGATCATCGGCCACCAGAAAGGCCGCGAAACCAAAGAGAAAATTCGTCGTAACTTTGGTATGCCGGCACCGGAAGGCTATCGCAAAGCGCTGCGCCTGATGGAAATGGCAGAACGCTTCAATATGCCGATCATTACCTTTATCGACACGCCGGGTGCTTATCCGGGCGTGGGCGCGGAAGAGCGTGGTCAGTCTGAAGCGATCGCCCGCAACCTGCGTGAAATGTCCCGCCTGAGCGTGCCGGTTATTTGCACCGTGATCGGCGAAGGCGGCTCCGGCGGCGCACTGGCGATTGGCGTGGGTGATAAAGTGAATATGCTGCAATACAGCACTTATTCTGTTATCTCCCCGGAAGGCTGCGCCTCCATTCTGTGGAAAAGCGCTGATAAAGCGCCGCTGGCGGCCGAAGCGATGGGGATTATCGCACCGCGTCTGAAAGAGTTGAAACTGATCGACTCGATCATTCCGGAACCGCTGGGCGGCGCTCACCGTAACCCGGAAACCATGGCTGCTTCGCTGAAAGCGCAACTGCTGGCCGATCTGGCCGATCTGGAAGTGCTGAGCAAAGATGATCTGCGTAACCGCCGTTACCAGCGTCTGATGAGCTACGGCTACGCCTGATCCTCATCCCACTCTGAAAAGCCGCACCGCTGTGCGGCTTTTTTTATACCTGCCGTTTAGCTCAACTATGCTTAGCTAAGGTTTTTAACGGAGGTAACCGTGAACATTATTGCCATCATGGGACCACATGGCGTTTTCTATAAAGATGAGCCAATTAAGGAGCTGGAGCAGGCATTACAGGCCCAGGGTTTTCAACTTATCTGGCCGCAAAACAGCACCGACTTACTGAAATTTATCGAACACAACCCGCGCATCTGCGGCGTTATCTTTGACTGGGACGAGTACTCCCTCGATCTGTGCAGCGAAATCAATCAGCTTAACGAATACCTTCCGCTGTATGCCTTTATCAATACGCACTCGACGATGGATGTCAGCATCCAGGATATGCGCATGGCGCTGTGGTTTTTCGAGTATGCGCTGGGCGTGTCCGAAGATATTGCTACGCGCATCGGCCAGTACACCCGGGAGTACCTGGATACCATTACGCCACCGTTTACCCGCGCGCTGTTTACCTATGTTAAAGAGGGCAAATATACCTTTTGCACGCCGGGACATATGGCGGGCACGGCTTATCAGAAAAGCCCGGTTGGCTGCCTGTTTTACGACTTCTTCGGCGGCAACACGCTAAAAGCGGATGTCTCTATTTCGGTCACGGAGTTGGGTTCATTACTGGATCACACAGGCCCGCATCTGGAAGCCGAAGAGTATATCGCCCGCACCTTTGGCGCGGAGCAGAGCTACATGGTGACCAACGGCACGTCCACGTCGAATAAAATCGTCGGGATGTATGCCGCCCCGGCGGGCAGCACATTGCTCATTGACCGTAACTGCCATAAGTCACTGGCTCATCTGCTGATGATGAGCGACGTTACGCCGCTATGGCTGAAACCAGGGCGCAATGCATTGGGAATTCTGGGCGGTATTCCACGCCGCGAATTTACCCCTGCCAGCATCGAACAAAAGGTGGCAAAAACCGCGGGCGCGCGCTGGCCGGTACACGCGGTGATCACCAATTCCACTTATGACGGGTTGTTGTATAACACTGACTGGATAAAAAAAACGCTGGATGTGCCCTCGATCCACTTCGATTCGGCCTGGGTTCCATATACCAATTTCCACCCGATTTACGCAGGGAAAAGCGGCATGAGCGGTGAGCGGGTACCGGGAAAAGTGTTCTTTGAAACCCAGTCGACGCACAAAATGCTGGCGGCATTTTCGCAGGCGTCGCTGATTCATATTAAAGGTGAATATGATGAAGACACCTTTAACGAAGCATTTATGATGCACACCACTACCTCACCGAGTTACCCGTTGGTTGCGTCTATCGAAACGGCGGCAGCGATGTTGCGCGGTAACCCTGGCAAACGTCTGATTAACCGTTCCGTCGAGCGTGCGCTGCATTTCCGTAAAGAGGTTCAGCGGCTTAAAGACGAAGCCGACGGCTGGTTCTTTGATATCTGGCAGCCAGAAGAGATTGAAGAGGCGGATTGCTGGCCAGTCGCGCCCGGCGAAATGTGGCACGGCTTTCGCGACGCGGATGCCGACCATATGTTTCTTGATCCGGTTAAAGTGACCATTCTGACACCGGGGATGGACGAACAGGGGAATATGAGTGATGACGGGATCCCGGCTGCGCTGGTGGCGAAGTTTCTTGATGAACGCGGCGTGGTGGTCGAAAAAACCGGGCCATACAATCTTTTATTCCTGTTCAGTATCGGCATCGATAAAACCCGCGCGATGGGCTTGCTGCGTGGGCTGATGGAGTTTAAACGCGCCTACGATCTGAACCTGCGCGTGAAAAATATGCTGCCGGACCTCTACGCCGAAGATCCAGATTTCTACCGCAATATGCGCATTCAGGATCTGGCGCAGGGGATCCATAAATTGATCCGTCAGCACGATCTCCCACGTTTAATGTTGCAAGCTTTCGATGTTCTTCCGGAAATGAAGCTGACGCCGCACCAGGCATGGCAGCGACAAATTCAGGGCGAGGTGGAAACCATCGAGCTGGAGCGGCTAATTGGGCGAATTTCGGCGAATATGATCCTGCCTTATCCGCCAGGCGTGCCGCTGGTGATGCCCGGTGAAATGATCACCGAAGCCAGCCGGGCGGTGCTGGATTTCCTGCTGATGCTCTGCGCTATTGGCCGCCACTATCCCGGTTTTGAGACAGATATTCATGGTGCGAAGCGGGACGAAGAGGGCGTTTATCGGGTACGAGTCCTAAAAGCCCGCTGAGCTATTGCGGGCAAACATTGGCAGGCGTAACGTTCTGGCATTCAGAAAAGGAGAAACTATGCTGGGTTTAAAACAGGTTCATCATATTGCCATCATCGCTACTGATTACGCGAAGAGTAAAGCGTTCTACTGCGATATCCTCGGGTTTACGTTGCAAAGCGAGGTCTATCGCGAGGCACGTGATTCATGGAAAGGCGACCTGGCGCTGAACGGTCAGTATGTGATTGAACTGTTTTCTTTCCCGTTCCCGCCAGCTCGTCCCAGCCGGCCCGAAGCCTGCGGGTTGCGCCATTTGGCATTTAGTGTGGATGATATAGATAAGGCAGTCGCGCACCTGGCGGCTCACGGTGTGCAGTGCGAGGAAATCCGTATCGATCCCTACACTGATAAACGTTTTACCTTCTTCACCGATCCTGATGGCCTGCCACTGGAGCTTTACCAGCAGTAATACTTGCCACTTCCGATAATGCCCGGTAACGTGCCGGGCATTACTCCGTTTTGATAATCACTATGACCACGCCCTTTTTTGCATCAATGCCGACCACTTCGCGCCAGTTTCTGGTGGCGTTTAGTGGTGGGCTGGATTCGACGGTCCTGCTGCATAAATTGATGCTTTGGCGTCAGCAATTACCCGAGCTCAAGCTGCGTGCTATCCATATACATCATGGGCTTAGCCCTCACGCCGATGCTTGGGCGGATCATTGCCAGGTCGTTTGCACTGGCTGGCAGATTCCGCTAACGGTGGTTCGCGTTCAGCTTGTGAACAACGGGGAAGGGATCGAAGCACAGGCGCGCAAAGCGCGTTATCAGGCGTTTGCGGATGCATTGATGCCCGGCGAAGTGCTGGTTACGGCTCAGCATCTGGACGATCAATGTGAAACGTTCCTGCTGGCGTTAAAGCGCGGCAGCGGACCTGCCGGGCTGGCGGCCATGCCTGAAATGATGCCTTTTGCCGGAACTCAGCTTATTCGCCCGCTACTGACACAAACCCGCGATGAGCTGCACCAATGGGCGCTTCACCATGCGCTGTCATGGATTGAGGATGAAAGTAACGCCGACGCCAGCTTCGATCGCAATTTTTTACGCTTGCAGATTTTACCGTTGCTGACGGCGCGCTGGCCACATTTTGCCGATGCCGTTGCGCGTAGTGCCGCGCTGTGTGGCGAGCAAGAGCAGTTACTTGATGAGCTCCTCGCGGACGAACTTGTTGCGGCGATGACAGATGAAGGGGCACTGGAACTTGCCTCTCTTTATGCGCTAAGTGATGCGCGCCGTCGGGCGCTGTTGCGTCGCTGGCTGGCGCAGCGCGGTGCGGTAATGCCGTCACGCGCCATGCTCGATCGCTTGTGGCAGGAAGTGGCGCTGGCGCGTGAAGATGCTTCGCCGTGTTTGCGGCTGGGCGAATTCGAGGTGCGTCGTTATCAGTCGTGCTTGTGGTGGATTCATGCAACAGAAAGCCAGCGCGATACGCAACTGCCGTGGCTTGCACCTTTCAATCCGCTACGCTTACCGGCGGGTCTTGGTGAGCTGTCGCTATTAACCGGCGGGGAAATCCGCCCCCCCAGCGTTGGTGAGGCTGTTTCGATCCGTTTTCAGGCACCCGGCATGTTGCATATCGTCGGGCGCAGCGGCGGACGCAAGCTGAAGAAGATCTGGCAAGAGTTAGGTGTGGCACCCTGGCGGCGTGATACCACGCCGCTGCTGTTTTATGGCGAAACATTGATTGCAGCGGTGGAGTTATTCGTTACGCGAGAAGGGGCGAAAAGCGCTGAGCAAACGGGCGTACATCTTGAGTGGCGAAGATAACGGGCAACAGGCGCTGCCCGCAAAATGTCAGGACTCGCTCACCACAACGGTGCCGATTTCAGGATGGCTGAAGCTGGCAATTTTATCGAGACGCAGTTCGCGCGCTGCACCTGCGACATCAACCACCAGATACTCCACATTTTTACGTGAGACTAAATCGTTGGCTTTGGCGCTGAGCACCTCGCCGTCTTTCATTTCCAGCTTCAATAAAAGATGATGCTGGCAGGCGAGTTCAAGGTTGTCATAGTCATCACAGTTGATGGGTTGATAGGCATCATTCATTGACATAATCGCTCACCAGTAAGTTCGCGGCAGCATATGCCGCCTTTTCCCTGACCGACTCTGAAAGGGTGTCATCCGACGCCATTTCATTCAGCACTTTCAACACGCACCCCAGCGCATCCGGGATATACCCTAAATCTCCGCTGGCGATTTCCGCATAACGTCTGCGTACTAACTCACAATAATTGTTCACATCACCTCCTGTCAGCAACCTGACTTTACTGTGAGATAACACTAAGCCTACGAAGTTAAACTCTGTTTAGCAAGGTGACTATACCACAGCTTGTTAATCATTATCAGGGCGATGAATACCCACTGCGACAAGAGATAACAGCGCTTTATGCTTATATTCGCTACAATAGCGACCATTTTATGAAGGAGCGGTGATATGGCATTAAAAGCGACAATTTATAAAGCGACGGTGAACGTGGCTGATTTGGATCGTAATCAGTTTTTAGATGCAACGCTGACGCTGGCTCGCCATCCTTCCGAGACGCAAGAACGCATGATGCTGCGCCTGCTGGCGTGGATGAAATATGCGGATGAACGCCTGCAATTTACCCGCGGCCTCAGCGCTGACGATGAACCGGAACTCTGGCTACGCAATGATTATCTGGGGATCGATCTGTGGATTGAACTGGGATTGCCGGATGAAAAACGGCTGAAGAAAGCCTGCTCGCAGGCGAAAGAGGTCGCGCTTTTTACCTATAATTCCCGTGCCGCGCAGATCTGGTGGCAGCAGAATCAGTCGCGCTGCGCGGCATTTAGCAATCTGCGCATCTGGTATCTGGATGATGCGCAGCTAGCCCGTTTGAGTGCGTTTGCCAGCGATCGCACGATGACGCTGCAAGCCACATTGCAGGATGGTGCTATCTGGTTATCGGATGATAGCCAGAATATGGAAATCCATCTCGAAGCCTGGCAGCCGCAATGATTGAGATCTCTCGTTCAGTCTCTATTGCCGAAGAAGAGCTGGAGATCACGGCTGTGCGGGCACAGGGCGCGGGTGGTCAACATGTCAATAAGAGCTCAACGGCGATCCACCTGCGTTTTGACATCCGGGCTTCAAGCCTGCCAGAGTACTACAAGGCGCGTTTACTGGAAGCGTCGCACCATCTGATCAGCAGCGAAGGCTGGGTGGTGATAAAAGCACAGGAGTACCGCAGCCAGGAGATGAACCGCGAAGCGGCAATCGCACGCCTGGTGGCGTTAATAAAAGAATTAACTGTCGTGCAAAAAAGCCGTCGGGCAACGCGCCCAACCCGCGCATCGAAAGAGCGTCGGTTATCGGGCAAGGCGCAAAAGTCGTCGGTAAAAGCGTTACGCGGCAAAGTTCGTGGTCGTGAAAGCTGACGGGTACTAACAGAATTGTGCATAAGGAATCGAGTGTGAAAAAAGCGATTTTATCTGTGCTGGCGGGGTGCTCGCTCTTTGCGCTTTTCGGCTGTAACAACCGTGGCGATGTTGAGACGGTACAGCCAACACAAGTTGAAGAGTTGAAACCGATGCAGCAAAGCTGGCGCGGTGTTTTGCCCTGCGCGGATTGCGAAGGGATTGAAACATCCCTCTTTCTGGAGAAAGACGGGAGCTGGGTGATGAACCAGCGCTATCAGGGGGGAAAAGCACCTGCGGTATTTGGCTCGTATGGTAACTGGGCGCGTACGGCGGATAAATTGATTCTCACCGATACGCACGGTGATAAAACCTTTTTCCGCGCCAAAGGCGAGGCGCTGGAAATGCTCGATCAGCAAGGCAATCCCATTACTTCTCAGCTCAACTACACGTTACAGCCAGTAAAAGCCTCGCTACCGGCGACGCCAATGGCGATGCGCGGCATGTATATGTACATGGCTGATGCGGCAGTCTTTACCGATTGTGCAACTGGCAAGAAGGTAACCGTAGCCAGCAATGCGCAACTTGAGCGTGACTATGCGGCAGCGCGCGGAACGGAAACCAAGCCGATTCTGCTGGTGGTTGAAGGGCATTTTACCGTTGAGCCAAATCCGGATACCGGTGCGGCGCAGAAAGTGCTGGTGACGAATAAGCGCGGTAAGTTCAGCCCTGACAAAAGCTGTGATGATTAAGCATTAGCACCACAAAAATTTGCCTTCAGAGAAGGGTTCGAAATCGTAAGAAGAAACGTCTGCCGGTCCTGTTAGATTTAAATCCAACAACAATGAGGCAAAACCAAATCCCGGTGCTAACTACGACGACAGAACGTGGTTTTCAGATAGTCATAAAAAAAGCCCCGCATTGCGGGGCTTTTTGTTGGGTCGCTTAGCCTTTGATGGCTTTGACCAGATAGTTGAGGATCTCCCCGGTTTTGATCAGTTGCTTCTCGCCATTGCGACGGTATTTGTATTCGATATCGTCGTTGTCGAGGTTGCGATCGCCAATCACCACCGTGTGCGGGATACCAATCAGTTCCATATCGGCAAACATCACGCCCGGGCGCTCTTTACGATCGTCCATCAGCACTTCAATGCCCTGCGCACGCAGCTCGGCGTAGAGTTTTTCCGCCAGTTCCTGCACGCGATAAGATTTGTGCATGTTCATTGGCAGCAGCGCAACCTGGAACGGCGCAATCGCGTCTGGCCAGATGATCCCACGTTCGTCGTTGTTCTGCTCAATGGCTGCAGCCACTACGCGCGTTACGCCGATGCCGTAGCAACCCATCGTCAGGATCTGGTTGCGACCATCTTCGCCCTGAACGGCGGCGTTCAGCGCCTGGGAGTACTTGGTGCCCAACTGGAAGATGTGACCGACTTCGATACCACGTTTGATAAGCAGCGTACCTTTGCCGTCCGGGCTCGGATCGCCGGCAACAACATTACGAATATCTGCTACTTCCGGGGTGACAACATCGCGATCCCAGTTGATGCCGAAGTAGTGTTTACCGTCAATATTCGCGCCAGCAGAGAAGTCACTCATCGCCGCAACGGTACGGTCAATCACGACCGGAACCGGCATGTTCACCGGGCCGAGCGAGCCAGGACCTGCGTTCACTACCGCGCGGATTTCCGCTTCGGTGGCGAAGGTCAACGGCGCGGCAACCTGCGGCAGTTTTTCCGCTTTAACTTCGTTTAGCTCATGATCGCCGCGCACCAGCAGCGCAACCAGCGGGTAGCTGCTGCCTTCAACGGCTTTAACCAGCAGGGTTTTTACGGTTTTTTCAATCGGCAGGTTGAACTGCTCAACCAGCTCAGCGATGGTTTTGGCGTTCGGCGTGTCAACCAGCGTCATTTCCTGCGTTGCTGCAGCGCGCGGTTCTTTTGGTGCCAGCGCTTCGGCAAACTCAATGTTGGCGGCAAAATCGGAAGAGTCAGAGAAGATCACATCATCTTCACCGCTCTGCGCCAGCACCTGGAATTCATGCGAGGCGCTACCACCGATCGAGCCGGTATCCGCCTGTACTGCACGGAAATCCAGACCCATACGGCTGAAGATTTTGCTGTAGGCGGCGTACATTGCATCGTACGTCTCCTGCAACGATTCCTGAGAGGTATGGAAAGAGTAGGCATCTTTCATCAGGAATTCGCGTGAGCGCATGACACCGAAACGCGGGCGCACTTCATCACGGAACTTGGTCTGGATCTGGAAGAAGTTCAGCGGCAGCTGTTTGTAGGAGTTCAGCTCGTTGCGAATCAGGTCGGTGATCACTTCTTCATGCGTTGGGCCAAGGACAAACGGACGATCGCCGCGATCGACAAAACGCAGCAGTTCCGGGCCATATTGCTCCCAGCGGCCGCTTTCCTGCCACAGGTCGGCGGGCTGCACTACTGGCATGGACACCTCAATCGCACCGGCGTTATTCATCTCTTCACGCACGATGTTTTCGACTTTTTTCAGAACGCGCAAACCGGTTGGCAGCCAGGTGTACAACCCGGAGGCCAGTTTGCGGATCATCCCGGCGCGCAGCATCAGCTGGTGGCTGATGACTTCGGCGTCGGCAGGCGTCTCCTTCAGAGTGGAGAGCAAGTATTGGCTAGTACGCATGTTGTTACGGTTCCATTTGGACAATTGGAACAGGCCTAAGACAGGCCTGACACAGAAAAAAGTGGTTTAGTTTATCAGCCTGGCAGAGATGCCAAAAGAGAGGGGCATAAAATTAGCGCGCTTCGAGCGCAAACACTTCAAAGCCGCCATCGGTTACGCGCCAGCGCACGTTAAAATCCAACAGCCAGACAGCGTAGGTTTTTCCCTGCTCTTCCCCTTTTTTATAAGCCGGGCGCGGATCCTGCGCCAGCACTTCACGCAGGAAGGTTTTGAAATGCGGGTAGCGCTTTTCAAGCTCAATAAGCTGCGCTTCGACATCCGGCGTAAAGGTGACGGCGACATCAGCAGGAGGCGCCTGTTGCGCGTAGCTGGCTTGCGCGTGCGGCAAGGCTTCAGCAAACGGCAAATAGGGCTTGATATCCACCACCGGCGTGCCATCGACCAGATCAAGACTACCAAGTTGTAAAATCACCTGATCTTTCTGACAGCGGATGCCGTGCAACTCAACCAGCGACATCCCGATCGGGTTAGGGCGGAAGGTCGAACGCGTGGCGAAAACCCCCATTCTCGCGTTTCCCCCCAGCCGCGGTGGGCGCACGGTTGGACGCCAGCCGCCTTCCATTGTTTGATGAAAAACGAAAAGCACCCACAGGTGGCTGAAACCTTCAAGGCCACGCACGGCATCGGGCTGGTTATAAGGGGGAAGCAAGTGAAGTTCGCCGCTGCCGTGTTTCACCAGCCCTGGCTGGCGCGGTACGGCAAACTTCTCTTTATAAGGTGAGCGGATAACGCCGATTTGCTCGAAAGCAAATGTACTCATTTGGTCGAAATATTCAGTGCAGAGCCGACACAAACCGCCTGACGGTAGCAACCCGGCGTGCCGCTGGTTACTTCGCAGCTATGTTGCAGAACCGCATTAGCTTTCAGCTTAGATGCATTGATTTGCATGCGTTTACGCGCCGTGGGGATGTTCGGTGGAGAATCCTGGTTGGTAGCCTGGCAGGATTCTCCGGTGACTTCGCCCAAATCGCGGAACGGTTTACCCACTAGCTCGGTGGCGTCCGTAATGACCCGTACAGGTACAGGGCGCGAGACTTTCGGTTTTTCTGGTTCTGCTTTTGGCGCCACTGCGGTGCTTTTTACAGGTTCGACAGGAGATCTGCTTAGCAAGGAGCAGCCGCTTAGCATGAGTGCTAATAAACAGATCGGTAAAGCACGCATAATATATCCTCGAAGTAATTTTTTTAACGCCGCTTATTGAATCAGGCGCGTGCACAAATGACAAGGCGGGCTTGCGCCCGCCTTGAATGATATTACAGACTACGGAGATTACCAGCCTTTCACTGCGCCGCCGTTGAAGACTTTATTTGCCGCTTCGCTGACTTCGTCAGACTGGTAAGCCTGGACGAATTTCTTCACGTTTTCCGCGTCTCTGTTATCTTCGCGCGCGACGATCAGGTTAACGTACGGGGAGTCTTTATCTTCAACGAAGATGCCGTCTTTTTCCGGCGTCAGGCCAATCTGGCTGGCGTAAGTGGTGTTGATGACCGCCAATGCAATCTGCGCATCGTCCAGAGAACGCGGCAGTTGCGGGGCTTCCAGCTCAACAATTTTCAGGTTTTTCGGGTTTTCAGTGATATCCAGCACGGATGGCAGCAGGCCTACACCATCTTTCAGTTTAATAAGGCCTTGTTTTTGCAGCAGCAACAGAGAACGACCAAGGTTGGTTGGATCGTTCGGTACCGCTACCTGAGAACCATCCTGCAGTTCAGACAGCGCTTTGATTTTTTTGGAGTAGCCAGCGATGGGGTAAACAAAGGTGTTACCAACCGGAACCAGTTTGAAACCACGGTCTTTGATCTGCTGATCCAGATACGGTTTATGCTGGAAGGCGTTCGCGTCAATGTCGCCTTTACTCAGCGCTTCGTTCGGCAGCACGTAGTCGTTAAAGGTTACCAGCTCAACGTCCAGGCCATATTTCTCTTTAGCAACTTTCTGCGCGACTTCAGCAACCTGCTGTTCAGCACCCACAATCACACCGACTTTGATGTGATTCGGATCTTTTTCGTCCTGACCGCAACCCACCAGAGCCAGAGAACCCAGCAGAGCACCAACTGCTGCAAAGGTCTTGAATTTAAAAGCCATGATATTTTCCTTTCTATCTGAGTCGTTATGTTGTGTGTAACGTTATTTATGCGTCACAGCCCGGACGATACGATCGCCAGCGAACTGAATTAAGTAAACCAGAACCACGAGCAATATCAGTACAGTATTCATCACTAATGGATTGTAGGTCACGTAGCCATATTGGATACCCAACTGACCTAAACCACCCGCACCGACCGCGCCTCCCATTGCGGAGTAACCCACCAGAGTAATCAACGTAATGGTCGCCGCGTTAATCAGCCCTGGCAGCGCTTCTGGCAGCAGAACTTTGCGAATGATCTGCATCGGTGTCGCGCCCATCGCGCGTGATGCTTCGATCAGACCCGCAGGCAGCTCCAGCAGGGTATTTTCTACCATGCGGGCAATAAACGGTGCGGCGCCTACGGTCAGCGGAACGATGACCGCATACAGGCCAATAGATGTGCCAACAATTACCCGGGTAAAGGGAATCATCCATACCAGCAAAATGATAAACGGGATGGAACGGAAAATGTTCACCAGCGCGGAAATCACGCGATATAACGCCGGGTTTGGCATGATCTGACCCGGACGCGTCACATATAGCAGCACGCCGAACGGCAGACCGACGACAAAACCCAGCAAGCCTGAAGCAAAGGTCATAAATAACGTTTCCCAGATGCTGCGGGCAAAGAGCCACATCATTGCCTCAGACATAACCGAGTACCTCTACTTTTACGTGGTGTTCTTGCAGCCAGGCGATCGCCGCCTGCGTATTCTCCGGCGTACCGTGCATTTCGGTCAACATAATGCCGAACTTCACGCCGCCCGCGTAATCCATCTGCGCGCTGATGATATTGTTGTTCACGTTAAAACGACGCGCCGTTTCCGACAGCAGCGGGGCGTCGACGGACTGACCGGTAAACTCCATCCGCAGCATCGGCACACTGTCCGCTTGCGGTTGTGCCTGTAAGCGTTGCAGATAATCTTCCGGAATATCCAGGTGCAGCGTGGACTGTATAAACTGCTGTGCCAGCGGTGTTTTCGGATGTGAGAACACTTCGCTCACCGTATCCTGCTCAATCAGCTCACCGTTGCTGATTACCGCCACGCAGTCACAAATGCGTTTTACCACATCCATTTCATGCGTAATGAGCAGGATGGTCAGCCCGAGGCGACGGTTAATGTCCTTCAGCAGTTCAAGAATAGAACGTGTTGTTGCTGGATCTAATGCGCTGGTGGCTTCATCACACAGCAGTACTTTTGGGTTACTGGCTAGCGCACGTGCAATAGCGACGCGCTGTTTTTGCCCGCCAGAGAGATTAGCCGGGTAGCTGTCGTGCTTATCTGACAAACCAACCAGATCGAGAAGTTCTGTCACCCGGCGATGGATCTCTTCGCGCGAGGTGTTATCCAGCTCCAGCGGTAAAGCAACGTTACCGAAAACGGTTCGGGAAGAGAGCAGGTTAAAGTGCTGGAAGATCATGCCAATTTGGCGGCGCGCTTTGGTTAATTCCGATTCTGACAGTTGCGTCAGATCCTGGCCGTCGACCAGCACGCTGCCCTGCGATGGGCGCTCAAGCAAGTTCACGCAGCGGATAAGCGTACTTTTCCCCGCACCTGACGCGCCAATAACGCCATAAATTTGGCCAGCAGGTACGTGCAGGCTAACGTTGTTCAGCGCCTGAATCGTACGGTTCCCTTGCTGGAACACTTTGGTGATATTCGAAAGTTTAATCATTAGATTATTTTTATCGTATGAGAGTTAGCCGTGGCATTTTCTTCTGCCGATGACGACTTACAGCCGTAAACAGAGCGGATGGTAAGGCATCCAGACGTCTAAATCAATGTCACTCATCAACGATGAGCACTTTCCTGTATAGCGAAACATGAGATACTAAGAACATATGCCTTTTTCAGGAGCAAACCCGTGGCAAAGTCTGTACCCGCTATTTTTCTCGATCGTGATGGCACTATTAATGTTGATCACGGCTACGTCCATGAGATTGATGAATTTGAATTTATTGATGGCGTTATTGACGCCATGCGCGAACTGAAAGAAATGGGTTATGCGTTGGTGCTGGTGACTAACCAGTCTGGTATTGCGCGCGGCAAATTCACCGAAGCGCAGTTTGAAACGTTAACCGAATGGATGGACTGGTCTTTAGCCGATCGCGGTGTTGATTTGGATGGCATCTATTATTGTCCACACCACCCGCAGGGAACAGTAGAAGAGTTCCGCCAGGTCTGCGACTGCCGTAAACCGCACCCGGGCATGCTCATATCAGCTCGCGATTTTCTGCACATCGATATGGCTGCTTCTTATATGGTTGGCGATAAGCTGGAAGATATGCAGGCGGCGTCTGCCGCACAAGTAGGAACAAAAGTACTGGTACGCACCGGTAAACCTGTCACGCCAGAAGCTGAAAATAGCGCCGATTGGGTGATTAATAGCCTTGCTGAGTTGCCGGCAGCCATTAAAAAGCACCAAAAATAGCCGTTATGACGAAAAGATGAGCGATTGAAATAAAAATGCATTTTTCCGCTTGTCATTCAGCTTGGG
>NZ_SJOP01000049.1 GCF_004331415.1 Kosakonia quasisacchari | reverse complement strand
CACCACAAGCGCTCATCCTGCGGATGCGGTAAACTAGCCGTGTTTTTGCATCAGGATAGCGCTAATGAATCTCTCCCTTAAGCCCTGGAATACCTTTGGTATTGATCGCCAGGCTCACCAAATTATTTGTGTCGAAAATACGCAGCAACTGCTTAATGCCTGGCAGTCTGCAGTACAGAGCCAGCAGCCCGTATTGATCCTCGGGGAAGGAAGTAATGTATTGTTTCTAGAAGATTTTATCGGAACAGTCATTATCAATCGAATTAAAGGCATTGACGTTCACGAAGAGGCGGACGCATGGCTTTTGCATGTCGGTGCGGGGGAGAACTGGCATAGTCTTGTGCAGTGGACGCTCGAACAAGGCATGCCGGGACTGGAAAATCTGGCGTTAATTCCTGGCTGTGTGGGTTCTTCTCCTATCCAAAACATTGGTGCTTATGGCGTAGAGCTGCAACGTGTCTGCAGCTATGTAGATTGCATGGAGCTCAGTAGCGGTGAGTCGCAGCGTTTATCTGCAGACGCCTGCCGTTTTGGCTACCGAGACAGCATCTTTAAGCATGAATATCAGGATCGTTACGCCATCACTGCTGTTGGGTTGCGGTTGGCAAAATTCTGGCAACCAGTGTTGACCTACGGTGATTTAACCCGTCTGGATCCAGCGACTGTAACGCCTCAACAAGTTTTCGATTCCGTTTGCCAGATGCGTACCAGCAAGTTACCGGATCCTAAAGTGAACGGAAATGCGGGCAGCTTCTTCAAAAACCCGGTGATTTCGGCTGAAAAAGCCCGCATCTTGCTCGCAAGTTTTCCTCATGCTCCCCATTACCCGCAGGCAGATGGTTCAGTGAAACTGGCCGCAGGCTGGTTGATCGATCAATGCCAGTTGAAAGGAACCTCATTAGGGGGCGCTGCTGTTCATCACTTACAAGCTTTAGTACTGATTAATACCGGCCATGCAACGAGTGAAGATGTGGTGCGTCTCGCACATTTTGTCCGGCAGAGCGTAGGCGATAAATTTGATATCTGGCTGGAACCGGAAGTGCGCTTCATAGGATGTTCTGGCGAGGTGAATGCGGTGGAGGTTATTGCATGAAAGACAACACCGTTCCATTAACACTGATTTCGATTCTGGCAGATGGCGAGTTCCATTCTGGCGAACAGCTTGGTGAGCGTTTAGGCATGAGCCGTGCTGCTATCAACAAGCATATCCAGACGCTGCGTGACTGGGGCGTAGATGTCTTCACCGTGCCGGGAAAAGGTTACAGCTTGCCAGAACCTATTCAGCTACTGGATGAAGCCTTTATCAGTAGCCAGGTTGCGCAGGGCTCTGTTGCGGTGCTATCGGTGATCGATTCAACCAATCAGTATCTGTTGGATCGCTTAAGTGACTTACGCTCCGGTGACGCTTGTGTTGCCGAATATCAACAGGCTGGTCGTGGGCGGCGCGGGCGTAAATGGGTATCTCCGTTTGGTGCCAACCTCTATATTTCCATGTACTGGCGGCTTGAGCAGGGGCCGGCGGCGGCCATTGGTCTGAGCCTCGTCATTGGCATCGTTATGGCCGAGGTGCTGCGCGATTTAGGCGCTGAGCAAGTACGAGTCAAATGGCCCAATGATCTCTATCTACAAGATCGTAAACTCGCGGGGATCCTCGTCGAATTAACGGGAAAAACCGGCGATGCGGCGCAAATTGTCATTGGCGCTGGCGTCAATCTTGTGATGCGTAAAACACAGGCAGAAGATATCAGTCAGAGCTGGATTAATCTTCAGGAAGCCGGTGTGCGCATTGATCGCAACCAACTGGCGTCACGTTTGATCATTGAACTTCGCACCGCCTTGCAGCATTTTGAACAAGAGGGGTTAACGCCTTTCCTTTCTCGCTGGGAAACGCTGGATAATTTCATTAATCGCCCGGTTAAGTTGATTATCGGTGAAAAAGAGATCCTTGGCATTTCCCGCGGGATTGATTCGCAAGGTGCTTTGTTACTTGAGCAAGACGGCGTTATTAAACCCTGGGTGGGTGGAGAAATATCGCTTCGTAGCGCGGAATAATAAAAAGGGAGCATTCATGCTCCCTTTTTATTTACTTCCGTAGCCGAACTTGTTCCACGGCATGGTTGGCGCTTTTTGTCATAATCAGACTCGCGCGCTCGCGGGTTGGCAGGATGTTTTCTTTAAGATTTAATCCGTTAATTTCTTTCCACAATGACATAGCAATCTCAATTGCTTCGGCTTCAGACAATTTGGCGTAGTTGTGGAAATAAGAATCAGGATTGGTAAATGCGCCTTCGCGGAACTTCAGGAAACGGTTGATATACCAGGTTTGTAAAAGGTCTTCTGGCGCATCCACATAAATCGAGAAATCAACAAAGTCGGAAACAAATACATGATGTGGATCGTGTGGGTAATCCATACCGCTTTGTAAAACATTTAACCCTTCGAGAATTAAAATATCCGGTTGTGAGATCGTTTTATCCCCATCGGGGATCACATCATAAATAAGATGTGAATAAACCGGTGCGGTGATATTAGTCACGCCCGATTTAATATCTGAAACAAACTGCACAAGGCGGTGCATATCATAAGATTGCGGAAACCCTTTCTTCTTCATCAAGCCGCGGTCCTTCAGCACCTGGTTTGGGTGCAAAAAGCCATCGGTAGTAATGAGTTCTACACGACGATGCTCCGGCCAGCGGCTCAGCAGTGCCTGCAAGACGCGAGCAGTGGTGCTTTTGCCCACTGCAACGCTACCCGCGATACTGATGATATAAGGAATACGCTGCCCGTTAGTGCCGAGAAATTGTTCAAGAACGGCCTGGCGGCGCAAGTTCGAACTGATGTAGAAATTGAGTAACCGGGAAAGTGGAAGGTATATTTCCGCAACTTCTTCTAAAGAAAGGTCTTCATTGATGCCTTTTAATCTCGCGATCTCGCCTTCAGTTAAGGTCATAGGGACAGAGTCACGAAGCGCAGCCCACTGGCTGCGATTAAACTGTAAGTAAGGCGTCATTAACGTTTGCTCTTTTTTACTCATAAGCTTTTATTAGCCTGCCATTATCATTCGCTGCATTGGCTTCCTGCGCGCAGCCAGAGAGAGACTCTGAAGATAATGCTATGGCACGACGTTATTGAAATAAGTGGGATCAATGGGCAGGAGGTTAACACCAGATGACAGGGAATAATATGAAAAATCGCGCCAAGGTGATGCTTTCCGCAGAAAGCATCACGCGCTTCACTTTAGCTGGCAATAGAACGAACCATCTGATTTACAGCAAATAAGCGCTTAAAATAAATGGCTGCCGGATGGTAATAACCATCCGCAGAGCAGAGAAAATCGGGCATTTCACCCAGGCAGCGGTATCCTTGCGAGCGATAGAACGCTTCCCCGGCAGAACCTGAAAGTACTTCAAGCGACAGCAAACCTCGCTGGCGTGCACATGCTGTCTTTTCCAGTTCAGCAATGAGTTTCTTGCCAATGCCTGTTCGGCGCGCGCGGCGATGTACCAACAATAATTTGATATTTCCGCGGTTAAGGGCTTCAGGCTGCATGGCGAGTTGCAGGCTGACGCAGCCAGAAACACCTTGTTCATCCCGCGCAATCCAGATGAGTCGCTCGCCTTTTTCCAGCTCGCTGCGTAAGCGGTAAAAGCTAGCTTCAGCCTCCTGTTGGCTGATCGATCGTTGATACCCCACGGATGCGCCGCTGTGCAACGCATCCAATAGCAGTTGAGCAAGCTCGGGGCAATAGATTGGCAAGGTAGCTGCATTTAACAACACAATCTTCATAGTGACGCCTCCGCTGGGGTATAACCGCAGAGATGCAATTAGTGATCCATTTCACGGTTTCGCATTGCGACTGAAGAATGAGTATTGGGCAATGCATTTATTTGCACCGCAATAACGCAACTGCACCCCGGCCAAGCCCTAACAGTTACCAGACACATCGTTGACTACAAGAGAATAGATAGGAATGAATCATGAGAAATGGTGGTTTTTTCCACGGTGTTGCATGAAATTACAGCGTTTCTTCGGCTTGTCGCGCAAAATGTGAGCGATAGAACGTTTTGTGCAATTTTTTAGTTGCATCAATCCCTCTGTCTCCCTAGAATGCGCGCTACTTGATGCCGACTTAGCTCAGTAGGTAGAGCAACTGACTTGTAATCAGTAGGTCACCAGTTCGATTCCGGTAGTCGGCACCATCAAGTCCGGTGGGGTTCCCGAGCGGCCAAAGGGAGCAGACTGTAAATCTGCCGTCACAGACTTCGAAGGTTCGAATCCTTCCCCCACCACCATTTTCGGTTACGCTAAAACGTAACCTGAGTTGGTGTCAGTAGTGAATCAGCTCTTTGGGAGAGTGTCTTCTCCCGATAATACAGAAGTACTGGGTAGCCGAGTTTCAGGATGCGGGCATCGTATAATGGCTATTACCTCAGCCTTCCAAGCTGATGATGCGGGTTCGATTCCCGCTGCCCGCTCCAAGACGTGCTGATATGGCTCAGTTGGTAGAGCGCACCCTTGGTAAGGGTGAGGTCCCCAGTTCGACTCTGGGTATCAGCACCACTTCACTTCTCCTCCCTGGTTTCTCTTCTGTTATTAGCATTCAACGAGTCGGGCATGTTGCCTGGTTGATGTGGTGATATCACCGATTTATCCGTGTCTTAGAGGGACAATCGATGTCTAAAGAAAAGTTTGAACGTACAAAACCGCACGTTAACGTCGGTACTATCGGCCACGTTGACCATGGTAAAACAACG
>NZ_SJOP01000048.1 GCF_004331415.1 Kosakonia quasisacchari | reverse complement strand
TGCAGCAGGGATATAATTCTGGAAAGCTTAACCTACGATGTATTAATTTATATCCCCACATAAATACTGAGCCTGCCCTGAAAACATAACGACAGGCTCCTGAAAAGGAGTGTTTTTTTTCATGTCCAGGTCGCTATTAACCAACGAAACCAGTGAACTTGATTTACTGGATCAACGTCCTTTCGATCAGACCGACTTCGATATCCTCAAATCCTATGAAGCGGTGGTGGACGGGTTAGCGATGCTCATTGGTAGCCACTGTGAAATCGTTTTGCACTCTCTGCAAGATTTGAAATGTTCCGCAATCCGTATCGCCAATGGCGAACACACAGGGCGTAAAATTGGCTCGCCCATCACCGATCTCGCCTTACGCATGCTGCATGATATGACCGGCGCCGACAGCAGCGTATCGAAGTGTTACTTCACACGCGCGAAAAGCGGTGTGCTGATGAAATCCGTCACTATCGCTATCCGTAACCGCGATCATCGGGTAATTGGTCTACTGTGCATCAATATGAATCTTGATGTGCCGTTCTCGCAGATCATGAGCACTTTTGTGCCACCGGAAACCCCGGATGTTGGCTCTTCAGTAAACTTTGCTTCCTCAGTAGAAGATCTGGTCATGCAAACGCTGGAGTTCACTATTGAAGAGGTTAATGCCGATCGTAATGTTTCCAATAACGCCAAGAATCGCCAGATCGTATTGAATCTCTACGAGAAAGGTATCTTCGATATCAAAGATGCTATCAATCAGGTCGCCGACCGCCTCAATATTTCAAAACACACTGTTTATCTCTATATCCGCCAGTTCAAAAGCGGCGATTTTTCTGTACAGGATCGTTAATGCGTTTTGCCCTGATGGTCACCGGCCCGGCGTATGGTACGCAACAAGCCAGCAGCGCGTATCAGTTTGCGCAGGCGCTACTGGATGCCGGGCATACCTTAGCCAGTGTCTTTTTTTATCGCGAAGGGGTGAGCAACGCGAACGCGCTCACTGCGCCCGCCAGCGATGAATTTGACCTGGTTCGCGCCTGGCAACGCCTGCATGAAGAACACCATGTCGAGCTGCATATCTGCGTTGCTGCGGCGCTGCGCCGCGGTGTTGTTGATGCTGTCGAAGCACAACGGCTGGCGCTGTCAGGTGCAAACCTGCAAGCCGGTTTTTCACTGACCGGCCTTGGCGCGCTGGCGGAAGCCGCGCTCGCTTGCGATCGGGTGGTGCAATTCTGATGCAACGTATCGCCTTTGTATTTACTTCTGCGCCGCATGGTTCCGCTTCTGGTCGCGAAGGGCTGGATGCGTTGTTGGCGACTTCAGCATTTACCGACGATATTGGCGTGTTTTTTATTGGTGATGGCGTATTCCAGTTGCTAGCCGATCAGCAGCCGGATGCGGTATTAGCGCGCGATTACATCGCGACGTTTAAAGTTCTGCCGCTTTATGACATCGAACAGTGCTGGCTGTGTGCGGCTTCCCTGCGTGAGCGTGGATTGGGTGAAGAGACAACATTCGTGTTGCCGGCTCAGCGCCTGGAGCCGGATGCGCTGCGCGAAAAACTTGATAGCTACACTGTCGTTCTGACCTTTTGAGGCATTTATGCTGCATACCTTGTCCCGCTCTCCCTGGCAGTGTGATATAGCGTCGATGCTCCGTTTGCTGCGCCCCGGTGACGATCTGCTGCTGCTTTCAGATGGTGTAACGGCGGCCTTGCAAAACGGGCGCTATGTTGAGTTATTGCTAAACGCCCCCATAACAGTGCATGTCCTTAAAGAAGATATCGATGCCCGTGGTCTGGGTGGTCAAATTTCAAGCAGTGTTGTCAGGGTTGGCTATAATGATTTCGTTAGCCTGACGGTGAAAAACGCTGTTCAGATGCATTGGTAATGTGTGATCGCTGTATATTTCTTGACACCTTTTAAGCACAGCCATAAAATTCTGCGTCCTCATATTATATGAGGCCGTTTTATTACGTGTTTACGAAGCAAAAGCTAAAACCAGGAGCTATTTAATGGCAACAGTTAACCAGCTGGTACGCAAACCACGCGCTCGCAAAGTTGCAAAAAGCAACGTGCCTGCGCTGGAAGCATGCCCGCAAAAACGTGGCGTATGTACTCGTGTATATACTACCACCCCTAAAAAACCGAACTCCGCACTGCGTAAAGTATGTCGTGTTCGTTTGACCAACGGTTTTGAAGTGACTTCCTACATCGGTGGTGAAGGTCACAACCTGCAGGAGCACTCCGTGATCCTGATCCGTGGCGGTCGTGTAAAAGACCTCCCGGGTGTTCGTTACCACACTGTACGTGGCGCGCTCGACTGCTCCGGTGTTAAAGACCGTAAGCAATCTCGCTCCAAATACGGCGTGAAACGTCCTAAGGCTTAATGGTTCTCCGTTAAGTAAGGCCAAACTGTTTTAACTTTAATGTCAAACTAAACTCTTAGAGTTTTGGACAATCCTGAATTAACAACGGAGTATTTCCATGCCACGTCGTCGTGTTATTGGTCAGCGTAAAATTCTGCCGGATCCGAAGTTCGGATCAGAACTGCTGGCTAAATTTGTCAATATCCTGATGGTAGACGGTAAAAAATCTACTGCAGAAGCAATCGTATACAGCGCGCTTGAGACCCTGGCTCAGCGTTCTGGTAAAAATGAACTGGAAGCGTTCGAAGTAGCTCTCGAAAACGTGCGCCCGACTGTGGAAGTTAAGTCTCGCCGCGTGGGTGGTTCTACTTATCAGGTTCCGGTTGAAGTTCGTCCGGTTCGTCGCAATGCTCTGGCAATGCGTTGGATCGTTGAAGCTGCTCGTAAACGCGGTGATAAATCCATGGCTCTGCGCCTGGCGAACGAACTTTCTGATGCTGCAGACAACAAAGGTACTGCAGTTAAGAAACGTGAAGACGTTCACCGTATGGCCGAAGCCAACAAGGCGTTCGCACACTACCGTTGGTAATCCCTTCGGAGTTTTAGTCATATGGCGGGCGCTTCTGGCAAGTGGCCCGCCGTTTGGCAACTTAAATCTGAACGCCTAAAGAGACAAACGAGGAATCAAATGGCTCGTACAACACCCATCGCACGCTACCGTAACATTGGTATCAGTGCGCACATCGACGCCGGTAAAACCACGACTACCGAACGTATTCTGTTCTACACCGGTGTAAACCACAAAATCGGTGAAGTTCATGACGGCGCCGCAACCATGGACTGGATGGAGCAGGAGCAGGAGCGTGGTATTACCATTACCTCCGCTGCGACTACCGCATTCTGGTCTGGTATGGCGAAGCAGTATGAACCGCATCGCGTAAACATCATCGACACCCCGGGGCACGTTGACTTCACTATCGAAGTAGAACGTTCCATGCGTGTTCTTGACGGTGCGGTAATGGTTTACTGTGCCGTTGGTGGTGTTCAGCCGCAGTCTGAAACCGTATGGCGTCAGGCAAACAAATATAAAGTTCCGCGCATCGCGTTCGTTAACAAAATGGACCGCATGGGCGCTAACTTCCTGAAAGTTGTTGGTCAGATCAAATCCCGTCTGGGCGCGAACCCGGTTCCGCTGCAGCTGGCAATTGGTGCTGAAGAAGGTTTCACCGGTGTTGTTGACCTGGTGAAAATGAAAGCCATCAACTGGAACGACGCAGACCAGGGTGTAACCTTCGAATACGAAGATATCCCGGCTGATATGCAGGACCTGGCTGAAGAATGGCACCAGAACCTGATCGAATCCGCTGCTGAAGCTTCTGAAGAGCTGATGGAGAAATACCTGGGTGGTGAAGAACTGACTGAAGAAGAGATCAAAAAAGCTCTGCGTCAGCGTGTTCTGAACAATGAAATCATCCTGGTAACTTGCGGTTCTGCGTTTAAGAACAAAGGTGTTCAGGCGATGCTGGATGCGGTAGTTGATTACCTGCCGTCCCCGACTGACGTACCTGCGATCAAAGGCATCCTGGACGACGGTAAAGATACTCCGGCTGAGCGTCACGCAAGTGATGAAGAGCCGTTCTCTGCGCTGGCGTTCAAAATCGCTACCGACCCGTTTGTTGGTAACCTGACCTTCTTCCGTGTTTACTCCGGTGTGGTTAACTCTGGCGATACCATCCTGAACTCCGTGAAAGCTGCACGTGAGCGTTTCGGTCGTATCGTTCAGATGCACGCTAACAAACGTGAAGAGATCAAAGAAGTCCGCGCGGGCGACATCGCTGCTGCTATCGGTCTGAAAGACGTGACTACTGGTGACACCCTGTGTAACCCGGATCACCCGATCATTCTGGAACGTATGGAATTCCCGGAACCGGTTATTTCCATCGCAGTAGAACCGAAAACCAAAGCTGACCAGGAAAAAATGGGTCTGGCTCTGGGCCGTCTGGCAAAAGAAGACCCGTCATTCCGCGTATGGACTGATGAAGAATCTAACCAGACCATTATCGCCGGTATGGGTGAACTGCACCTCGACATCATCGTTGACCGTATGAAACGTGAATTCAACGTTGAAGCGAACGTCGGCAAACCTCAGGTTGCTTACCGCGAAGCGATTCGCGCGAAAGTTACCGATATCGAAGGTAAACACGCTAAACAGTCTGGTGGTCGCGGTCAGTACGGTCATGTTGTTATCGACATGTACCCGCTGGAGCCGGGCTCTAACCCGAAAGGTTACGAGTTCATCAACGACATCAAAGGTGGTGTAATTCCTGGCGAATACATCCCTGCCGTTGATAAAGGTATCCAGGAACAGCTGAAATCTGGCCCGCTGGCGGGTTACCCGGTAGTTGATCTCGGTGTGCGTCTGCACTTCGGTTCTTACCACGACGTTGACTCCTCTGAACTGGCGTTTAAACTGGCTGCGTCTATTGCCTTTAAAGATGGCTTTAAGAAAGCGAAACCAGTTCTGCTTGAGCCGATCATGAAGGTTGAAGTAGAGACTCCGGAAGAGAACACCGGTGACGTAATCGGTGACCTTAGCCGTCGTCGCGGTATGCTGCGCGGTCAGGAATCTGAAGTTACTGGCGTTAAGATCCACGCTGAAGTTCCGCTGTCTGAAATGTTTGGATATGCAACTCAGCTGCGTTCTCTGACCAAAGGTCGTGCGTCATATACTATGGAATTCCTGAAGTATGATGATGCGCCGAACAACGTTGCTCAGGCCGTAATTGAAGCCCGTGGTAAATAAGCCGCAGGGTTAAAACCAAAGTCCCGTGCTCTCTCCAAAGAGGGAGAGCACTATAGTAAGGAATAAAGCCGTGTCTAAAGAAAAATTTGAACGTACAAAACCGCACGTCAACGTCGGTACTATCGGCCACGTTGACCATGGTAAAACTACT
>NZ_SJOP01000047.1 GCF_004331415.1 Kosakonia quasisacchari | reverse complement strand
GCTCGGTATCCTGCGCCTGCTGCTTCGATTTCTCCTCGAAGCTCTTCGCCAAATTTAAAATCTCGCTCATAAATCATTCCTTTCAGCCGGATATTTCGGCCGCCGTCCGGATCGGCAATGCTGATGCCGCTTTTCGTTTCCCGCGCCACGGTCAGGCCGTAGCTTTCCAGCTGCGTCACCACGTCCTGCCGGCTGCGGATCACGCCCTGCTGCATCAGGTTCATCAGGCCGGCGGTGATTTTCTCTGCCGCCTGCTGTTTGTCGCGGGGCAGATCGCTGGCCTGCGTCAGCGGACGGCGGTAAGTCGGATCGTTCGGGTCGCGCAGCCCCAGCCGGTCGTTGGTCAGGGTCTGCCAGGCGTTGACACGGGGGCGGTCAGCACGGTCAAAGTAGGGTTGCAGGCGTTTGCCGCTCTGCAATTCGATGTTCGGGATGACAAAGTTCAGCTCAAGCCGTCCCTTGTCGCGATGCTCTACCCACAGACAGGCGTACTGGTCGCGGTCGAGGCCGGTCAGCAGCGTGTGCTCCCATTCATCCATCAGGCGCGATTTCTCCGCGTCTGCAATGTCAGGTTCCTGGAATGACAGCACGCCAGAGGTGTAGGCGCGGGCAAAGTCGCAGCCGTCGATCAGCTCGCGCACATGTTCAGGATTACCACGCAGCACGCTGGCCTGTTCGCGCTGCCGGTCTTTTCCCAGCAGGTAATCCACCGGCCCGCTGCCCGAACCCGCACCACGCGAATGAATTTTAACGATCACGGTTCTGCTCCAGCAGGTCGCCAAGCTGACGGTCAAGGCTGGTCAGTACGACGAGCAGCGAGGCACGTTCAGAAGGCGTCAGGGAATCAGTCTGGTTCAGGCGGCGAGCGATCTGGTTCAGGTTGTTGCCCATCCCGCTGACCTGTCGCAGCAGTTCGGGCGCCACGTCGGGCACACGGCGCTTTCGTGAAGCGTGTTCACCGAGACCAAGCTGACGCAGCCACTCCGCAAGGTGAGTCCGGTCGCAGCGATCAAGCAGTCGCTGATGCTCGGTTTCGGTGAGCCGGATTTTGATCTCTTTCGTTCGCTTTTCCATAGGCTCCGCTGAGAAAAAATGCGCACCACCGTGAGAATTTTTCGCAGTAGATGCCGGGGGTTTCGGGGGGCGGCGAGCCCCCTGAACCAGTCACGGTGGCGCCTCGCTAGAGGGGACGTTGTGTGTACTGGCTTAAGTAATGATGCATTATGTCAGATTCTGTACCGGCTGCAAAAAAAAAGCCCTCCGTAAGAGGGCTGTTATCTGATATAGGCTTTGTTTTTTGTCTCACTCTTCAGTTGAGGATAGTAAGGGCTTTTGCATTAATGGATTCTGCTTCTTTTAGCGCATCAATGTACCTAGTTTCTAGCGCCCTAACCTGAGACGAAAGCTGCTTTTGCTCAGCTAACCCCGAGCGCATATCTACGATGATGGAGTCGACTTGCTCTGGAGTTAATTCAATCATTCCAGTCGAGCCGGTATATAAACGATTTACCTGCTCAGCTCCAAAGCCACAACGTAAAAAGTCACATAAATAATAAGGATCTATCACTTGGGGGTCGACTCTTATTAAGGTGACATGGCCATCTGCGATAGCTTTTACTTCAAGATCGAAAACGGCACATTTACCTAAAGTGCCATCACCAGTCGAGGATAGTAATATATCAAACTTATTTATTATATTTCTTGGATTAGCCTGTTCGAGAAAAGAATCATACACAGACTTTTCTACCCAATCAGCATTATCAAGCAAAACAACTCCTTGCTTGCTGATATTGCTTCCTGATTTTATTACAACAGCATACCCATCAGCTTCATCAACGTAATTTTCTGCCGATGGGCTTTTACCTCTCGCAGTTTTTATTAAATTTAAAGAAGATATCAGTTTGCCATTGCCGATGGCTAACCTTTCTATTTCCTTTCTGATTTTTATATTCCAGTATTTATAATCAAACCGGCATGATATGTCTTCTACTATTTCTTTGGAATCGAGGTCAAAGCATTCCCAATTGTTCCCACTTCTAAAGTCACCTTTTGATTTATTAAAGAAATCACTGGAAATATCTTTTAAGAATAATTGTAAATCAAACCCTCTGATCTTATCACCAGAGCCATAGTAACCTAAAGAGTTAACACTCCCTATTGTCACTGTGTATGAGTCTTC
This sequence comes from Kosakonia quasisacchari, assembly GCF_004331415.1. Taxonomy (GTDB): domain Bacteria; phylum Pseudomonadota; class Gammaproteobacteria; order Enterobacterales; family Enterobacteriaceae; genus Kosakonia; species Kosakonia quasisacchari. Next base: position 4,275 of record NZ_SJOP01000047.1, on the reverse strand, counting down.
AAGTTCTATATCAGGCCGATATCGCCTTTCAAAATAAAGAAGACTTGATCTTACATTTATTTTATTTGGCTTGAATGTTTCACTTGGCAACCTTAATACTGCTTTTAACTTGCAGTTTGCCATAAGCCATTTTCTTAGTTCTGCAAAACTGTCTGTATTTAATACACCTTCATCTATAACAGTACAAAACTCACCACTTCCTTCTTTTAAGGAAAGCACCATTTTTTGCAGAAATAAATGCTGCCCTTTACTATTCCAAATGGGAAATTGCGTCTTGTCATCACTATCTAGTGAAGCTGATTCTGATGTTCCAAATGGTGGGTTGGTTAGTATTAAATCACAATCAGGATTGTCAACGCTCCAGTTTTTTGCATTTTTAGCAAGGCTGTCTTCATGCTGAATGTTGGTATGCCCATCCCCAGCTATTATCATATTCATTTTCGCGGATGCAGCCACTCCTTCGTTAGCGTCAGAACCGAAGAAGACATTCTCTTTCAACGTTTTTACAGCTCGGTCATAGGTAGCAGCATTAATCTCTCTATTTTCATGCATCTCTTTTATTTGAGACAGTGCGTCTTGCAACAGAAAAACTAAAAATCCTCCAGTACCGCATGCTGGGTCCAAAACCTTAATGTTCGTACCTGAATTAACAGAGTTAACTATTTTTTTACGGCCAACAATGGCAAGCATGGTTTGAACAAGCTCTCTAGGAGTAAAATACTGCCCTAAACTTTTTCCTTTTAACGTTGCTCTAACAAAGTATTCGAAAGCAGCACCTTTTGAATCTAAGCTACTATCATAAAAAGATACTGATGATAGTTCTTTGACTACATAATGGAATGTTTTAGGATTTTTTAACTTTATGTCGTTTTCTAAAACCTCACCATATGCTCTTTGACTTGCAATTCCAGAAGCCATGCTTAATATTGCATTTTTCACTTGATCAGCTTCTGTAACTGGCTTCTCGGCAAGCTCATGGAAACGATAAGAGTATGGTAGGGAGAAATCAGGTTCTACATCAGATTTCTCCTCTAATAGTTTTAAAAAGAGAAGTTTTGAAAAATCTGAAAATGCATTTTCTTCGTTCTTTTCTATTTTTCTTATTGCACTATGGCACTTGTAAAATAAAGCATTTACTTGCCTTAATGCTAATCCTGGCCGAAAAGGAAGACTCTCGTCGTTAGACACATTAATGACAGAATCATAAGGACTTGCTTTTAGTTGTCTTATAACCACAGGCAACTGTTCTTTGCTTGGTATTTTATCTTCATCCTTACCATCCCAGAGTATTTTACTTTTTGTTTTCACATTAAAGCATTGAATTTGGGTACCATTTGTAACAACAACAAACGGTACTTTTACACTGGCAGAATTAGCATAAGAAATGGCCTGGTCCCTATCTTTCTCTGTAAGCGTCTTCGATATTTTTTTTGCTTCTATTAAAAAAATAGGCTTTTTTTTGCCGCAATGAACAAGGATATCGATATAACCTTTTGTGTAACGCTCAATCACCTTAACCCCGGTTTCGAAGTCAAGGTCTTTAACGATGTCATAACCCCGTCTTTCCAGATAAGGAAGAATTTTTTTTACTACGGTTTCTGTTTCTGTACGCAAAGAAGGCATAATTTAAACCTTTAAAATCATAAACATAAGCTATCCTTTGCTTTTTCTTCGATAATATGTGGCTCTGCTAATTCCTTTAGAGATCCAAGGCACTGTTTGATTTACGGACTCTACGTTAATCGAACCAATAGGTCTTCCTCCTCCTTTACTGACTCTCCCTCCAACAACACCTCCTTTTTTTCCTCTTTTACTTTGTATATCAGACTTATGCGTCAGAAAAACGAATTCATTGAATGAATTCTCATTGAGGTGTTTATATGTCCAATTAGTAATACTTTTAGCAACACCCATCACCTCACCTTCATCAAGAGGCGCTGCAAATTGCAGGTTATAGGCACAGGCACGTTCGTAACAGGCTTTGAGCCACTGGTCGTACTCAGGCCAGCCCTGACGGATGGCACGGTATGCCCATTTGCGGGTTTTGTCGAACAGCGTGCAGTTACGGCCTAAGCCGTAGTCGGCAACGATTTCTTTGTCGTTTGCGGCGTTAAGATCAAGAAAGTCGGCCAGCCAGTCCAGCGTGTAGAGTTCTGGCTGCCATACGGCGATTTTCCAGTGGCCGTGGTTCGGATTTTTGCAGATTAGTCCCGAATACCCCGCGTCAGCCTCTAATTTTTTACGTAGCGCGTTCTCTACGGCTGCGGCGTAGCGCAGCGGCTTCATTTTTCCGTCCGGCGCGGTGCGTATCGAGGTTTGCAGCGCGTAAAGCAGGTGCGCGTGCCCGTTTTCGGGATTGGTAATGGTCAGCGTGGGTGCGGGGGCGTTGCGGTCGCTCCAGTCGATGGCGGCACCGGCGCGATCGACGTCGAATCCCAGCCAGAACATGGCGTGAGGCTGATTGAACTGGATGTATTTCGCCAGAATGGCGCGTTCCTTACCGGCAATGCGTACACCAAAGTGCAGATCGTCCGAAAAGTACGGCTTGTGCGGTAAGCGGTCGTTGAAGAGTGCGAGTGCGGCGTTATGCAATGCGCCCTGCGCTTATGGCGGGCTGTTGTCTGGCACGGTTCATGTGCTAATATCCTTCTTAGGTTTCGTACCTGGCCCTGGTTATCATGTCGCTCCGCCAAGAATGAGCATGATTTCCGGGGCTTTGTTTTTTCTGTTGCCGTTAAATTACACGCGAACGGCCTCGCCTGTCGAATCCTTCTGTCACAACTGCTTAGTGCGCCGCCAGCTCCTGAAAGAATTTAGGGTTAGCCTGGATGGTTGCCAGCACCTTCGCCGCCAGTCCGGTCGGGTTACGGCGTCCGGTTTCCCAACTCTTGATGGTGTCGAGGCTGGTTCCCAGCACTTTCGCCATCTCGCTCTGTGAAACGTTCAGCTGTGCCCTGATGGCCTTCACGTCTGCCAGCTCGTAACGGGTGACGCGGGCGGGCGCTCTGACGCCGTTTTTGATTTCAACGGCCTCTTCCAGCGATGCTTTCAGCTCGTCAAAAAAACTCATGTCACACCTCATCTTTCAGTTGTTGGGTCAGCGTCTTCAGCGCAGCTTTCTCCGCGTCCGTCAGGCTGTCTTTGGTGCTTTTCGGGTAGGCCATCACCAGATAGATCACCTCGGCGGTGGCCAGGAAGTAAATCACCCTTGCACTGCCGCTTTTTCCCTGGTTGCCCGTCGCCATTCTGACTTTTCGCAGCCCGCCGGTTTTCTGGATGAGATCGCCTTTGTCCGGCGACTCAATCAGCGTTTTTTGCAGCTCCCTGAGCTCTTCATCCGTGGCGATCTGTTTTATCTGACGGGTAAACATCGGGGTCTCGATAAACTCAATCGCGTGACTCACGGCTGTCTCCTGTGTTCAACGGGGTACATAGTACACTTATTTCTGATTCCGGAAAAGTTGTCACATCGAGGGGCCATAGTAGCGGGTCGGTTTTTTCTGCGGCTCTGGCTGCTGCTGCTGCTCACGTAGCTTCTCCGCGTAGGCGCGGTCGTGCTGCCTGATCAGCGCATCAAGCGGCTGACGTTCCTGCTCAAGCTCTCGACCTGCGCGCGCAAGCTGTCCACCTGACTGCTCAAGTGCTGACACACCCGGTCGCTGTGCGTCAGCGCCTGCGAGGTAGCCTCGAACATGTGCTGCAAGCTGCTGTAGCTGTCCTGCCACGCCTGCTGCTGTTGCTCGTAGCTTGTCTGTAAGCTCTCTAAGGCGCTCAGAAGCTGTTTTTCCATCTCGGTCATGGTTTTGGTCGTCCTCGATATTAAAAACGCGCTGTGGCGCTTCAGGGCGTTCTGACGGGGTTATTTCGCCGTGTATTTCACCACGGTGTTGTCGGTCGTCGACGTGTAGGTTTCTACACCGTGCGCCTGCTTCGGCAGCACTACCAGGTAGGTGTTCCGGCGCGTGTCGTCGCTGTAAATTGTCACGCCCGCGCCGCTTTTCGCTTTCAGGCTCGCCAGCTGCTGGCTGTAGCTGTCCATTTCGCTCAGGCGCGAGGTGATGATCGTGCCCTGAAACCAGATTATCCCGCTCAGGATGCCGATCAGCAGGGCGAAGCAGAGGAATACCCACGCCATGGCCGTTGAGACGGAGGTTCTGATCATGCCCGTCAGCCTGCCATTCTGCTCGCGGATAGCGTTGCTGATGCTCTGCGAGCTTGATTTCAAGTCCTCGTTGATAGACGTTTCCAGCCTCGCGAACTCGCGCTTCACGCTCT
>NZ_SJOP01000046.1 GCF_004331415.1 Kosakonia quasisacchari | reverse complement strand
TTCCCAGTCCAAAGCTCGTCACAATAAAAATATCCACTAGTATCGGGGTGACAATGGAGTCATATAAGAACTCCTTATCTGTTAATATTTTTTTTAACTGATTTCTCACATCACTATTGGTTATATTTTTGTCAATTATGTTTAACACGTCTTGTTTTTTTAGATAAGCAACATTATACGTTACGTATCCTGGGAATTTACAAAACTCTGTATCCGGTCTTGTGGAACAAACAACACTAGTATTCCATTGTAAATCACATTCTTCAAGCAAGATAAGCACGTTTTTTCTTTGAGAATCAGTAACTTCATCAAAGCCATCGAAATACATACGTATTGATGCATTTTTTATGAAGTCTGAAACCTCTTGTTTAGTGCATTTTATTCCATTATTAATAAAATGTTTCTCAATGATTTCAGGTAAAGAAATTTCTCTTGAAAAATCTATATTTCTTAGGCTTATAAAGAAAGGGAAATATTGTCTTTTATTCATATCCTCCAGAAACATTTTCTTTAAGGTCATTGTCTTACCTTGACCTGCTACGCCAACCAAACAAACGCGCATTTCGTTTTCTAACGTTTCATGATCTTCAATTTTTATATTTTTATATTTATAACTTGAAACTTGCAACGGGTAATAGATTTGATCTAAAAATACGTCTTTGTCACCACTAGTAATAGTCCGAAAGGTAAATACAGATCTGACTAAGTTTTCAACATATCGCTGATTAATTTTTTCATTCGTCAATTGTTTAAATATATTAGAGGAAGACAGTTGATTCCCTACTTTACGAACTGCGTTTTCTAAAAAGGTTTCCCCTGCCTTTTTCATTAATCCACTTAGAAAAGATACAGTCAATGTAGAAACTGCGGTTGCTGTTATCATTACATTCCCCCTATGAGTTTAATCCTATAAACATTTTGATTTTTTTATTCCTTAAAATGATAGTAGTGGTCACTCAAATGCTTGTCTACAAATAGAACATACAAAAACAAGGGTTGTACAATAATCTCGTTACCAGTCCATTATTCAAAACATTATCTACTATCTAAAATGTACCTTTGAAAAAGTAGAGAAAATGAGATACGCTTGAGTAGACCATTCGGCCACAGATTTTGCACAGCACGCCGGTGTATTTCGCCCGGTATTGCTGCCCGGTTATGACAAAAACGATGCAGGTTCACAATGCCCCCATTAACTGATACCGAAAGCAATCAGCCTTCCCGGCATCCGGTGAATGCGCCCGGCGAAGCCACATCGCCTGTTCTTTATAGTGACACTGTCACGAAAGTTAATCCCGCGCAGGCGTACCTGCTATCGCTGAATTCAGTCCGCAGCCGGCAAACCATGACCTCCTTCCTCAATATCGTTGCGCGCATTCTCGGTGCCAGCGATCTGACTGACTGCAACTGGGCAGAACTGCGCCGTCATCATGTACTTGCACTGATAGAGTTACTGCGAGATACGGGACTGGCAGTAGCCACGGTCAACACCTACCTTTCGGCACTGCGTGGCGTGGCGATGGAAGCCTGGATGCTGAAACTGATGAATGTTGATGATTATCAGCACATCCGTGCTGTACGTTCCGTCCGAGGTAGCACGCTGCCGCGCGGTCGGGCATTGTCACGTGAGGAGATACGAAGATTGTTCGCTATGTGTGAAGCCGACCGCAGTAGCAAAGGCGTCAGGGATGCGGCACTGCTGGCGGTGATCCTTGGCTGCGGCCTGCGCCGATCAGAGGCGGTGGCGCTGAGCTATGAAGATATTCTCCCCGGTGAGCGCGCATTAAAAGTGCTTGGCAAAGGTAACAAGGAAAGGCAGGCCTATGTCCCGGCCGGAGCATGGCAACGACTGATGTTGTGGACCGATCAGATTCGTGGCGAGCATCCCGGGCCCCTGTTCACCCGTATCCGCCGGCATGACTTTCTGACAGAAGAACGCCTGACCGACCAGGCGGTGTACCATATCCTGCAGGTGCGTCAGCAAGAGGCCGATCTCGACAAGTGCGCGCCCCATGACCTCAGAAGAACTTTCGCAACGGCTCTGCTCGATAATGGTGAGGACTTAATTACGGTCAAGGATGCAATGGGACATGCCAGCGTCACCACCACGCAGAAGTATGACCGGCGCGGTGAAGATAAACTGCGCAAGGCCAGGGATAAAATTGATTTTGATTAAAAAATTCAACCCTAAGGGCTTGTGGGTATCAAACATTTTGCGCTGAAATCTGCCATTTGCTTTCCTTGCTCTCACGCCAGGCATGCCATCCAGGCGGCAATCCAGCAAGATCTACAATAGAGGGATCAAGGTCAACGATATTCTTCAAGCTGACCAACATAGCATCATCCTGCGTAACAGGTTCAGGCTGATCCGTATGAAATTGCCAGCCTCCATCATCAAGATCATGTGAAACGTAGGCAATCCAATCACCTTTAAGGATAATTGCCTTGTTCACAATTACGGCTAAATTTGGCGGATCATTAAATTGCCATTTCGCAGCTGTCATTCCCGATACCTCATTTGTTTGATTTTTCTCTATTCTGTTCGCGAGACAGAACCTGCGCGTTACTATAACTGTTCGTACCTGGTGAGGCATCCGGATCTCTTATCTGACTTGGCATTCATATTTGAAGGGATCAAAAGCCCGGAAATCTCAAAAGTGCATGGAACTAAAACAGGTCTATGTACATTACCACCACGCAGAAGTGTGACGGGCGCGGGGAAGATAAACTCCGCAGGGCAAGAGATAAATTTAACTTCGCGGAATAATCCTCGCTTTGGAGTGTGAGAGCCTTTTACAAGGAAGGTCTTGTTTTCAAACTGGTTTTGTCCGTCCGGTGGCGGAGTGCCATTAGCATTTTCCCCACGTCGGAGGAGTTCAAGAGCGCCTGCTTCGCCAAACTTTCTTAGCAGTCTGTGTATTTCTTTTTACTGTTGAGCTGCTTTTTGCGTTGAGCTGCTTTTCACACACTTTCATTATATTGGATGGGGCTGATTTGATATCTGCAAGGTCCGTTCTGTTGATATGAAACGCAACCTTCTATTTCTGAATGGCGCAGGATTTCAGGGGCGGGTGTTCAAAGTAAACAGTTATCTTAAGGTACAACTCAGGAACAGTCAGGTCTTGAAATATATAGGCTTGATTTCATGGATAGTTACACCCCATATTTTGAGACGTATCACATAATTGGTATATATTTTTTACTGGATGATATATCGATAGTCTGCTACGCGTCGTAATATACTGATTATTTTGACTATTTTAATAATTTACGAGCATTTCTGACGATAAAAATAATTAAACATTTAGCCCGCAAAGGCGATAAGAAATAAGTAATCAAAGCAATTTTCAAAATTGTATCTGGCGCTTCGCTTGATGTATGTAATGAAAGCAAAATGTATAGCCTCATAAATTCGTCATAACTTTAGATTCCGTAAAAAATTTAGTTTTTCAAAAATGGTGAGGATATGTCATCTATGTCGATAAAAAGCTTGTTAGCCGCAGCATTGCGCCGGAGTCGTTCCCGGCCAGCGAATGGCATTTATGATTGCCGGAACATGCCCAAGACGTTATCGGCAGCAGGCTTAAGTAATAAATCCCGCGGGATCCTGATGACATTTGTTCCACCTAATGCCGATTATTTAAACGTCAGTCGGGCGTGGCAGCAATTATCCTCTCCCGACTTAACCGTAATCACCCTTTCTTCCAGTGGTGCGTTGAGTAGCAGCGGCCGCGAAACGACTTATTGTGACGGCGCGGGGCAACAGGGCAGCTGGCTGTTCCTGCCCGAATCGCTGGTTGTACAGCACGAAGTACATATCGTTGATTTACATGTGAAAGATATGCATACCGCTCCGGATCGAATCAAAGCGATTCAGCTGGAGCTCGAAAGGTTGCAGGTGCGTATGCCGCTCTCCTCAGAGAAAACTTTCGCTATGGTTTACTGTGACGGGCTTTCTGCATCAGAAGGCTTTTTGATGCAGGCCTGGTATAACTGCGGTCGTTTCCCCTGCCTTGCTATTGGTGGTTCGGCAGGAGGAAAACTCGCTTTCGATGGTACATGGATAAGCGTGGGCGGTGAGGTGATGCAGGGAAAAGCAGTGATTATCTTTTGCACCATGTCGAGAGGGAAATCATTCGCTCCTTTCAAAAGCCAGAATTTTAAACCGTGCAATAAAAGCTGGTTGATTGCTCAGGCGGATCCGGTTGCCCGTACCGTCACGTCCGTGTTTAACGAACAGGGTCAGCAGGTTCATTTCACGAGCGCACTGGCGGAACATTTACGCTGTAATGAGCAACAATTAACCGACAAACTTAAAGGGCTCACCTTCGGCGTAAAAGTAGGAGATGAATACTTCATTCGCTCTGTCGCGACCATTGACAGTAACGGTGTGCACTTTTTTTGCGACCTTGAATTTGGTGATCGCCTGCATTTGCTCGAAGAAACTGATTTTAAACAGGCGACACAACAGGACTGGAATCATTTTATTACGGGGCTTGGTAAACCTGCGGCCGTCCTGATGAACGACTGTATTCTTCGTCGTCTGGGCAGTGAGTCCCATCTGCATAACGCACACTTTTTTAAAGGCTTACCTGCTGCAGGATTTTCCAGCTTTGGGGAAATTCTTGGGGTGCCAATTAACCAGACGTTATCCGCATTGGTTTTTTTCAACCATGATGTGAAAGCAATGACGAATTTCCCGGTGGAATATGCCAGCTATGCGGGACACTATGCCCAGCGCGCGCTTCGTCGCTGGGAAGCGCTGAATGATTTCCAGAGTGGCGTAATTTCTCGCGTGGTTGCTTATCAACAGAAACTGGGTCCGCTAATGAGGGCATTACCGATGCTCGAAGCGGCGACCCAGACGCAGAATGAAACACTGGGGATGGCAGAAAACAGTATTCGCTCTATCAGCGATATTGCTATCCAAAGCCAGCAGGCACAGAACCGTTTAGTTGAAGGGTTGGACGATCTGGAGAAAATATCTGCAGGTATTAATGAAATTACCAGTGGTATCAGTAACATTGCATTCCAGACTAACTTGCTAGCGCTCAATGCCGCTGTAGAAGCAGCGCGGGCTGGTGATGCCGGGCGTGGTTTTGCCGTTGTTGCAAGCGAGGTGCGGCGGTTGGCACGTTCCTCGAAAGAACAGGCGGATGCCACCGCCGCAAACATTAATCAGGCGGTTACCACGATTTCTCGCATCCGTAACGTGGCGAATAATACCGTGGAAACGGCCAGCAACATGGCACAGCACTCTATTTCGGCAGCTGATACGATTGCGACCATGAGCAGTAAAACCAATGATGAGCGGGAAAGTATCGCTACACATCTAAGCAGCCTGCATGCCCTGACCGCAGGTATGGATGCCATGCAAGAAGCGGTTGCGCAACTGACAGTATTGCAGAAGCTCTCCACCCGACACGACCATCACTGAAGGTCAAGTTCTGCTGATAAATCAGCAGAACTTCTCTAATAGATTCATGCTGTTACAGCAAAATTTAATACCTGGAACGTGTCACGCGGTGCGCCCTGGCTGATCAGAATCTTCTCGCTGAGCATGTACCTGGTGGTCTACGGCAGGGTAACCAGGGACTCGCGGAGCACCTGCCCGGTTTGCTGAGTCTGCTGGCAGACAAAGGCCACGTCAGGAACTGACTTCTTATATGGCAAAGATATCATGGCAAAGATATTCGACTCTTCTGCGAATCGTTATTTTTATACTGCAACACCTTCGTTCAGGAGATATTCATTATGGTATATGAGCCTCAGAATTTTATCATTCACTTAAAGGTTCGAGACTAAGAAGATGTTTTTTCGCTTTATCAAGCAAGAGCAAGAAGTCATCATATTTAAACTCAAGAATTCTATTATCATTAGGGTAAATAATTATATTTAAAGATTGTTTATCTTCAGATAATGAAATTTCGCCCCACTGAACTCGATTGAATAATAATTCAGCATAAAGATCATCTCTATCCACTGAGCTGCCTACACTATACTCAAGCATATCTAATCCTCTCGGGTTCGTCGGCGGTTCGTGGCATCCTATAACCTTGAATCGCCACAGATAATCCAGATATCTACAACCTATTGATAACGTAGATTTTTATATTCTTCCGGTAACATCTTGTCTTATTGAACAGGCTATGCCACCAACGCGGAGTATATCGATAGGCGCACTCAAAATGACTGAGCTCCACTTATGGTTATTTGGTCCAAAGTGAAGGTTTCTAACCGACAGAAAGTGTTAAATGTTATCAAAATTATTAATCCAGTATCAAAACCAGCCCAGCTAGCCATTTTTGCCTTCAAAAGGGATGTTTTTCCGATAAAAATCTCATGATTGCAGCGATGTTTTTTAGGTTATAGCTAACCAGGCTACCCGTTGCATGAGCAAGCCTCAACGTTTCGTAATCATCTTGCAGTTGACCAAGGTCCAGCTGATTTGGGTCCTGGTAAGGGTCGTAAAGGGCCTCTGATGGAATGTTCCAGTAATAATCGGCATCCAGTGGAACACTATCAATACCCCGATTTTTCATTTCGGTGAATATCTCCGTGACGACTTTTTCAAGCAAAGTGAGATCGATTTGCATATTTAGCCCTTACCATTTCGGATTTCATTTATGTTCTTCTGAAACGTCTTTATTTCACTTTCAAGGTGGCGAATTCTTCCTTCTA
>NZ_SJOP01000045.1 GCF_004331415.1 Kosakonia quasisacchari | reverse complement strand
CCCACAACTACCAGCGAGCCGCCGGAATGGTAGAGGCGTTTGCCACTATGAATGAGCAGGGGCGCGAAGCATGGCTGAAGTTAACCGGCAATTCAGAGACCACTACGGAATCCCGGTACGGGTCATTCGATGGGAGCCAGAAAAGCAGCGCGTTATCTATCTTCGTGAAGCGCAAGGCTACGAGCATGAATGCTTCAGCCCGCTTTAGCAATTCCAGCGTAAATTCAGAGAAATAAAGGACGACCATGAGCACTAAATTAACCGGTTACGTCTGGGACGCCTGTGCCGCTTCTGGCATGAAGCTGTCCAGCGTGGCGATCATGGCGCGCCTGGCTGACTTCAGCAACGACGAGGGCGTGTGCTGGCCGTCCATCGAGACGATTGCCCGCCAGCTTGGCGCAGGTGAAAGCACTGTACGAACCGCGATTGGCAAGCTGGAGCAGGATGGCTGGCTGACACGCCAGCAGCGCCGCAAGGGTAACCGTAATGCCTCAAACGTTTACCAGCTTAACGTGGCAAAACTCCAGGCGGCTGCCTTTTCTCACCTGTCAGATTCTGACCCGTCAAAATCTGACGCATCAAAATCTGATGGGTCGAATTCTGATGCCTCAAAATCTGACGCGTCGAAATCCAGCAAAGCAGGCGATTTTCACCCCCCAGAATCTGGCGGGGATCCGTCAGTAAATTCAAAACAAGATCCATCAGATAAAAAACCTTCTTGTCCGGTTGCTGCGCAACCCGACCCGGAAGTGGCAATAACTGATTCAGCGATTGAGGTTCTTACCCATCTGAACCAGGTCAGCGGATCTCGTTACCAGAAATCACGGAGATCGCTTGAGCACATCCGCGCGCGTCTTCGCGAGGGTTTCACAGTCAATGACATGAAACTGGTTATCGACCTGAAGCACGAGCACTGGCGCGACAACGACGAGTTTTATCAGTACATGCGCCCGGAAACTCTGTTTGGGCCGAAGAAATTCGAAGGTTACCTTCAGCGTGCCACCAACTGGGAAGCAAAAGGCCGCCCGCTTCGTGAGACATGGGACAGGAAGCGGGAGAGGGACATCAATGCTATTAGCCGCCCTGATACCACTATACCGCCGGGGTTCCGCGGATGAGCGCCTTTTCTGAAGTCCTCGAATACATCCAGCAAAACGGCGAATGCACCACTAGCGAGGTGTGTTGCGGCCTTGAACATCTGGATCTCAGAGTCGTGCAGCGCACGCTTGAGCGCCTGGCGAGCATCGGCCAGTTGAAGCGCAAGCCGCTTGGCCGCTTTTTCCTGTATTACACAGACGCACCGATTGCCCCCAGCGAAACGGGCAGTCCGGTTGAACTGGCGAACAAGGCGCTTGATCTGGAAGCAAGGGGCTTACGCCGTCGCGCCGCAACAGTATGGCTGGAAGCCTTTGACTGTGCCAAAACGCCGCAGGCCAGAGCGTGCTTCGCGCTGCGCCGGGCAAAATGCCTTTCCGGCATGACGCGCGGTGTCGCTGACGGCGCAGGGAACCGCTGGAACGAAACGTGTAAAGGAGGTTCGCTGTGAGATACGGATCAGTTTGCAGTGGCATTGAAGCCGCCACCGTTGCGTGGGAAACATTGGGCTGGAAAGCGTCATGGTTCGCTGAGATAGAAAAATTCCCGGCTGCAGTACTGGCGGCGCGCTGGCCTGAAGTAGCCAACCTGGGTGACATGACCAAAATTGCCGCGGCGGTTCGCGCCGGAACAGTTGAAGCACCAGACATTCTTGTCGGCGGTACGCCATGCCAGGCATTCAGTATCGCCGGTTTACGCAACGGGCTCGACGACGCGCGCGGGCAATTAACCCTTTCATATGTGGAGTTAGCAGATGCCATCGACGACAAGCGCCGCGACTGCGGTGAAGAAGAAGCAATCATCGTCTGGGAAAACGTCCCGGGCGTCCTCAGCAGCAAAGACAACGCCTTCGGCTGCTTTCTTGCAGGACTTGCCGGGGAAGATAGCGAATTGCAGCCAGCAGGGGGAAAATGGTCGAACGCTGGTTGTGTGTTTGGACCATCGCGCGCTGTCGCCTGGCGAGTGCTCGACGCTCAATTTTTCGGAGTGGCCCAACGACGCAAGCGTGTGTTCGTTGTCGCAAGTGCTCGAAGTGGATTCGATCCCGCAAAAGTACTTTTTGAGCTCGACAGCGTGCGCCGGGATACTCCGCCGCGCAGAGAACCGCAATCGAAAATTACCGCCGCTGCTGGAGAACGCATTGAAGGCAGTAGTCACTGGGACAATCCAGCAAACCCACACCCAACCCTCAACCAGTCACACAACCAGTCACACAACATCGGAGGAATAGGCCAGAGCAATCAGGAACTGTTCAGCCAGCGAGGATGCGGGATTATAGCTCAGTCGGTTAATGGCGACATTTCCCACACCCTGAAAGCAGAAGGCTTTGACGGAAGCGAGGACGGAACGGGGCGCGGAACGCCGATTATCGCTATGGCTCACGGGCAGGGCGGTGCCGAGATTAAAACGGACAATTCCGCGCCTACGCTCACCTGCAACCACGAAGCACCGATAGTCGTAAATTCTGCGTTGGCATTTCAACCTGGCAATCTGACAAGGGCAGACGGATATATTTCTTATCCTGACAGGCATTCTGGCATGGCTGTTCGCCGTCTCACGCCAGTGGAGTGTGAGCGCCTACAAGGATTCCCGGATAATCACACCCTGATCCCGACAGAGAAGCGTAAGCAGATCACCACTGAAGAATACGCATACCTGCGCCACCACTTCCCGAACATGACGGCAGAAGAGGCTTACCGCCTGGCGGCTGATGGCCCTCGTTACAAGGCTATTGGCAATTCAATGGCGGTACCGGTCATGCGCTGGATTGGCGAACGCATTGCTGCAGCTTTGCCGGTTGCTGAACCAGCACCACGCATTTATCAGCGCCCGTTCCTTAAATGGGCTGGTGGCAAGTATTCATTGCTGCCGGAATTGGATCGCCTCATCCCGGCTGGTAAACGCCTTATTGAGCCATTTGTTGGCGGCGGCTCGGTGTTTCTCAACTCCGATAAGCATGAAAGTTTCCTGCTGGCGGACGTAAACGCTGATCTGATCAACCTGTACCAGATGTTAGCCATCGTTCCGGTTCAGGTTCTAACGTTTGCCCGCCGTATGTTCACCAGTCTCAACACTGAGCGCGGTTATGGGATTGTTCGGGAAGAATTCAACGCGCAGCGGATAGACAGCATTGAGCGTGCAGCAGCATTCCTGTACCTGAACAGACACTGCTTTAACGGCCTGATTCGATACAACCTCAGCGGGCAATTTAATGTCGGCTTTGGCAAGTATCGCTCCCCGTATTTTCCAGAAGAAGAAATAAAAACCTTCGCCAACATGGCGCACAACTGCGTGTTTATGAACGCTGGTTTTCAGCGAACCCTGGCTCTGGCGGGTGAGGGCGATGTTGTTTACTGCGATCCGCCGTATGAACCGATGCCGGGTACCGCTGGCTTTACCAACTATGCCGCCGGGGGATTTACATGGGACGACCAGCAGGCGTTAGCGCGCTGCTGTGTTGCTGCGCATCAGCGTGGCGCCAGAGTGGTGATCAGCAATTCCACCGCGCCTCGCATTATCGAGCTTTACAAGGGGCATGGCTTCGACCTGCACCACGTCAGCGCCCGCCGCGCCATATCGAGCAAAGGCAGTACGCGCGAAACCGCCACCGATATCGTGGCCATTCTCTGAGGGGAAACCGTGGAAGAACGTAAACCACTGACCGACCGGCAGCAGCAGGTGCTTAATGCGCTGGTGGATTTTCACAACATGCACGGCTACCCGCCGACGTATACCGAGCTTGCGTCGCTGATTGGCGTCGCGTCTGGCAATGCTGCTTTTGAACACCTACGCGCCCTGGTGAAAAAAGGCTACATCACGATCGCCAGCGGCACCGCGCGCGGCATCAAAGTGATCGGCGTAAACGACACACTGGCGCTCGATGAAGCCGAGCAAGTGATCCGATCGCTCCTGGCGGGTGAGAAAAGTTCGGCGGATCTGGCTTATGAATGGCTGAAACGCAGAGGGTCCGCGGCATGAAGCTGAAATTACCTTTCCCACCCAGCGTGAACACCTACTGGCGCGCCCCGAATAAGGGGCCGCTTAAAGGTCGCCACCTCATCAGCGCAGCAGGGCGCAAGTACCAGAGCGACGCCTGCGCGGCCATCATCGAGCAGTTACGCCGTCTGCCAAAGCCATCCAGCGAACCAGCCTCGGTAGAAGTCATTCTCTACCCGCCGGATGCACGCCGCCGGGATATAGACAACTACAACAAGGCGCTGTTTGACGCGCTGACGCATGCCGGAGTGTGGGAGGACGACAGTCAGGTTAAACGCCTGCTGGTTGAGTGGGGACCGGTAGAAAAGGGCGGTAGGGTTGATGTCACGATAAAATCACTACCTATAAAGGCTGTATGAATGATCAGCTCATGTCGCCATCAAAAAAAAATGTGTGTTATGGTCGAATTGTGTCAGCGAAACGGGGTTGCAGTCCCGCTCGCATTTCAAACAGTGGAGAAACCAATGAATCAATTACTCGTGATTGACGGCGTTTCCGTACGCCGTGATATTGATGGCCGTTACTGCCTTAATGATCTGCACCGCGCTGCTGGTGGTGAACAGCGCCACCGTCCGAAGTACTGGATTGAAAACAGCCAGACTGTCGCACTTATTGATGAAATTTTAAGCGAGGGCGGAATTCCGCCTTCCACAATTCGCGGCGGCGCTGAGCAGGGGACATACGTTTCGAAGGAACTGGTCTACTCGTACGCTATGTGGATCAGCCCAGCATTTCACCTAAAAGTGATCCGTACCTTTGACAAAGCAGTTAGCTCACCCGAACAAGCCTTATCAGCCGTCGCCGATAAAATGCAGGCTGGCATAATCCTTCTCGGCTTCATGCAGAAGTCTCTAAACCTCTCAAATTCCTCAGTGCTTGGTGCATGTCAGAAGCTACAGGAGGCGGTGGGGCTGCCAAATCTTACACCACAGTACGCTATCGATGCGCCCGCTGACGCGCTTGACGGTTCAAGCCGTCCTACGCAGTCACTCAGCGCGCTGCTGAAAACTCACAAAATAGCGATGACTGCTGCCCAGGCATACCAGCAATTGTCAAAGCTTGGCATCGTTGAGCACAAAGAGCGCCGCAGCCGTAGCGGCAGCAATGGGGTTAAACGTTTCTGGTCCCTGACCGCCAAAGGCTGCATGTATGGCAAAAATATCACCAGTCCGGCAAACCCGCGCGAGACTCAGCCGCATTTCTTTGAGTCCCGGTTCGCTGATCTGCTGCGCCTGCTCGATACAGTGCATTGAGGCCGATTTGAGAGCGCTACTGACTCCAGTGGTTGTCACTGAGCTTGGGCTGGTCATGTTCCGCCCTGGCGTTTCCCTGCTGCCGCATTTTCGCCGCGGGCGCATGTTGCTTGAGAACGAACCCGAGCGCCTGGCGGGTATGCCGAACGGTGAACTGCCACCAGCAGAGCAGCCGCTGGCGGAAGCTCCGGCGCTGGCTGGCGTATTCGAAAATGAAGCGGTGTTGCGCCGCGCCGGTGGCATTAACGGTCTGGAAAGCTGGCTTGAATCCGGTACCGGGTGCCAGTGGCCTCACGAAAGCTGGCACGATGAGAACATGACAACCATGCGCCACGCACCGGGCGCGATCCGTCTGTGCTGGCATTGCGACAACATCCTGCGCGAGCACAGCACCGAACAACTTGCAGCCATAGCCAGGGCAAACTGCGCCGCATACATCCTTACGACCGCCCGCCGTGAGCTTGGCTTTGACGATTCCCATTCACTGACGCTGCCGGAATTCTGCTGGTGGCTGGCGCGTTACGGCCTCGCAGACGTGCTGCCGGAGGAAGCCGCACGGCAGGTTCTCCTTATGCCTAAGCCAGTCATTAAATCGGTAACGCGCGAGCTTGATCTGGTACCAGGCATGCCGCAGGCGCGGGAAATCATAGAGGAGGTGGCAAAGCAGGTGCTGGCGCTGCGCATCGATCCGGAGACGCCTGAATCCTACATGCTGCGCCCGAAGCGCCGCCGCTGGGAAAACGAGAAGTACACCCGCTGGGTTAAGGCGCAGCAATGCATGTGCTGCAACAATCCGGCAGACGATCCCCACCACCTGATCGGCCACGGTAATGGGGGAATGGGTACAAAGGCGCACGACCTGTTTGTGATCCCGCTTTGCAGAGCGCATCACGACGCGTTGCACGCTGACACCGTGGCATTTGAAGAAAAATATGGCAGCCAGTTTGTGCTGCTGTTTCGTTTTTTAGATCGCGCGCTGGCCATCGGCGTGCTGGCGTAAAGTGGAGATGCTATGAACCTCGAATCATTACCAAAATTCTATTCGCCAAAGTCGCAGAAATATAACGACGAGACGCCAGCTACGGGCGGTGTCGCACTGACCATTACCGATGTGATGGCGGCTCAGGGCATGGTGCAGTCAAAAGCATCGCTTGGCTTTAATCTGTTCCTGGCAAAGATGGGGATTCAGGATCCGGCACCGGCGATTGATGGACTGATGAACTATGCGCTGGCGCTCAAAAATCCGGTGCTGATGAAACTCAGCGAGAAAGCCCGCCTCGAAATTCTGCCGGTGCTGGTTCAATTCGCCTTTGCCGATTATTCCCGATCTGCGGCCAGTAAAGCGCGGTGCCCGCACTGCAATGGCCTTGGCGTGTTGCATGTCATGCGCGATGTGGTCAAGCACCCCGGTGTAAAAGGCGTGGAGGCAACGGTCAGGTATGAAGAGGTGGAAGAGATCTGCCATCACTGCGGCGGTAAAGGAGAGGTAAGAACAGCGTGCCGTGGCTGCAAAGGCAAGGGTGAAGTGCTCGATGAAAAGCGCACCAAACTGCACGGTGTACCGGTTAATAAGGTATGCGGTCGCTGTAATGGCAATCGCTACAGCCGCGTTCCGACAACGCTTGCCCGCACACTGGTCAGTAAGATTGTGCCAGACCTGACGAATTACGAATGGTATAGCGGTTACGCCGATGTGATTAACGCGCTCGTGACTAAATGCTGGCTTGAAGAAGCAAACGCAGAGATGCATTTAAGAAAAGTAACACGTTAGCCACATATTCGCGACTTATAGCGTCACGATGCTTGCAATATTCAAAAAAACTGGTTAGGATTTTCCCAACGATGGGCATTGTATGTTCACCGTTAAAAAACAATATTCAAGACCTCGCTGCGGCGGGGTTTTTTCATTTCTGGCTGCCATCCGGCGGCCTTTTTTATTCCCCTCATCCTGAGAGGACTCACAGCATATACGAGGGGGCTAAATGTCCGAACCTGTTTCCGGTTCCGCTGCGGCGGCAAGCGCTTTAACCGGTGCCAGTTTGTATGGCTTGTTAACCGGCACCGATTACGGCGTCGTGTTCGGTGCGTTCGCTGGTGCCGTGTTCTATGTCGCCACGGCTGCCGATCTGACGATTCTCCGCCGTTCGGCCTACTTCATCGTTTCTTACTTCGCCGGCGTGTATGGCTCCGGGCTGGTGGGTTCACTGCTTGCGAGCGTCACCCATTACAGT
>NZ_SJOP01000044.1 GCF_004331415.1 Kosakonia quasisacchari | reverse complement strand
TAAACCGGTGGTTGTGAAGAAATTCGGTGGAGCGGTAGTTCAGTCGGTTAGAATACCTGCCTGTCACGCAGGGGGTCGCGGGTTCGAGTCCCGTCCGTTCCGCCACTTATTTTAAGAGCCGCATCTCTAACGAGATGCGGTTTTTTTTCGTCTGTTATTTCTATAAAAAGGGCAATCGCGCCCTTTTTACCGTATGTCACTCCCAGCGTTTCAGCAGCAGGCTGGCGTTAACGCCACCAAATCCAAAGCCATTTGATAAGGCATAACGCATCTCCAGCGGCTGCGCAGTAAGCGCAACTAGATGCAATCCTTCTGCCTCGGCGTCAGGGTGATGCAAATTCAGCGTTGGTGGTACAACTTGATCACGTAAAGCCTGGATAGTGAAAATCGCTTCAATCCCGCCTGCCGCGCCTAGCAAATGACCCGTTGCTGATTTTGTTGAGGTAATTGCAACCGGAGCGTTACCAAAAAGCCCCTTAATCGCCGCCAATTCTCCTTTATCACCGACCTGAGTTGAGGTCGCGTGTGCATTAATATGCTGAATATCCGCAGTGGTAACGCCAGCCTGGCGAATGGCTGCTTCCATGGCACGACGCGCACCGTTACCATCTTCCGGGCCTGCTGTCAGATGGTACGCATCCGCGCTGGTTCCGTATCCCACTAGTTCTGCCAGCGGTGTAGCACCACGTGCCAGCGCATGTTCCAGAGATTCGATAACGAGCAATCCGGCGCCTTCTCCCATTACAAAACCATCACGATCGCGATCAAAGGGTCGCGATGCTGTTGTTGGTATGTCGTTAAAACTGCTTGATAGTGCTCTTGCCGCAGCAAAACCGGCAAGACTAACCCGGTGTATTGCCGCCTCACTGCCACCGCACAGCGCAATATCCGCCTCACCGCTGCGGATCATTCGCGCGGCGTCACCGATTGCCTGCGCCCCCGCGGCGCAGGCGGTAACCGGTGCGCCAATAGGTCCGCGAAAACCATGCGCAATTGAAACATGCCCGGCAGCGAGGTTGGCGAGGAAAGAGGGGATTGTAAAAGGGGAAAGTCGACGTGGCCCACGATCGTCCGTTGTGCGCACGGCATTGGCGATTTCGTTAAATCCACCGATCCCGGTCGCAATCACTGTGGCAGTACGATCTTTTTCTGCTTGATCCTGTGGGAACCAGTTCGCCTGCGTCAGGGCTTCTTTTGCCGCGACCAGCGCAAATTCAATAAAACGATCCATTTTTTTGCGCTCTTTGGCTGGAATAGCCACTAGCGGATCAAAACCGTATTGCGGATCCTCTTCAATAGAAGGAACCTGGCCTGCCACTTTGCAGGGAATATCGTCGACCATGTCATCTGCAAGCCGCGAAATCCCTGATGTTCCCTGCACTAGCGATTGCCAGACATGAGATACGCCGCAACCCAGCGGGCTGACAATTCCCATTCCTGTTACCACGACGCGTTTTGTTGAAACGCTCATAATCAATTCTCCTGAAATATCACGCTGTTTGCGGTTTTTTCATTAAAGGAACCAGCAGCGCAGCGATTAAAAAACCTAACATGATCAGATAAAAAGCATCTGAAAACGCTTGTGTCCGAGCCTCTCGCAACGTGATGGCCGAAAGGTTTTTTAGTGCAGCACTGCTGGCGATATCGGGTGAAATTCCCTGGCTAACCAATCTGCTGGCGCTGCTCTGAACGAATTCTGTTACGGAAAGAGAGGCATTATTGAGATGATCCGCGAGGCGGCTGTAGTGCAAATTGGTTCGGTCATTAATCACGGTGCCGCACAAGGCGATGCCAATCGCGCCGCCCAGATTGCGCATCAAATTGAACAGACCAGATGCCAGTTTCAACCGTGTCGGCGGCAGGCTGCCAAGCGTCAATGTGACCGTCGGGGCAACTGCAAATTGTTGCGCCAGGCCGCGAAATGCTTGCGGTAACAGAAGTTCTTGTGCGCCCCACTCATGCGTTAGCGGGATAAAGCTGTACATCGACACCGCAAATCCGAGCAGCCCCGCCATCAGCAGCCAGCGTAAATCGACCCGATTCGCAAGCCACGCATAGAATGGGATCGACAGCACCTGAAAAAGCCCAGTGGAAAACACCGCCAGACCAATTTCCAGTGCGCTAAAGCCGCGCACCGTGCCAAGAAACAATGGCGTTAGATAGATCGTAGCAAAGATGCCAACCCCCGCCATAAACGAGAAGTAGCAGCCCAGCGCGAACGTTCTGTCCTTAAGCGCACGAAGATCCATTACCGGCTGCGTATGGCGTAGCGTGCGAATAACAAAAAAGATGCCGCACAGCAACGCAACCCAGCCAGTCAGCGCTAAGGTATTGTCATCAAACCAGCCCCAACGTGGGCCTTCTTCAAGGGTGTATTCCAGACACCCCAGCGATACCGCAAGCAGCAGGATGCTCAGGTAATCCGCGCCGCGTAATAGCGACGGGTTTGGCGTATCAATTTTTACCAGTAGCGGTACAGCAACGGCGATGTAAATCCCCGGTACGATGTTGATATAAAACAGCCAGTGCCAGCTGAAATTCTCGGTTATCCAGCCACCGACGGTGGGGCCGAGCGTCGGCGCCAGCGAGGCTAGCCCGCCAATCGTTGCAGCAGCGATGACGCGTTGTTTTCCCTGGAAAAAAGCAAAGGCGGTGGTGAAAACCAACGGGATCATCGAGCCGCCCGCCAGCCCTTGTAATGCGCGAAAAGCGATCATACTTTGGATATTCCACGCCCAGCCGCAGAGCAGGCTCATCACCGTAAACCCGGCGGCGGAGGCGGCAAACAGCCAGCGCGTAGACATCACCCGTGCCAGCCATCCCGAGAGAGGAATAATGATGATCTCGGCGATCAGATAGCTGGTTTGTACCCATACGGTTTCATCATCGCCGGCAGAAAGCCCTCCGCCAATATCACGTAGCGACGCCGAAACAATCTGGATATCAATCAGGGCGATAAACATACCCACACACATTGTCGCGAAGGCAAACACTTTCTGACTTACCGGCATAGAAATGCCCGGTTGCAGCGGTACAGCATCGGTGGTGCTCATTGCGCGCTCTTTTCGTCAACGGTAACGATGACAGAAAACCCCGGGCGCAATACGCCGAGTTTTGCAGCTTCGCCCTCCAGCGCGATACGAACGGGCACACGCTGGACGATCTTGGTGAAATTTCCGGTGGCGTTTTCTGCCGGGAGAATACTAAATCGTGAACCGGTCGCGGGGGAAACGCTGAGAACATGGCCGTAGAACGTTCGACCCGGCATCACATCCGCCACTATGGTCGCGCGTTGGCCGGGAAGCATGTGGGCTAGCTGGCTCTCTTTGAAATTGGCTTCGACCCACAAGCCTTCTGCGGGAACCAGAGAAAGCAGTTGCGTGCCGCCGCCGATGAAGGAGCCGGACCAGGCCCGGCGATTCCCTACGACGCCATCGAACGGGGCGCGGATCTCGGTATAGTTCAGGTTTAATTTCGCGATTTCAAGATTCGCCTGGGCTTGCTGCAGCGCGGCTTGCGTCTGTTTTTCTCGTGCATCAAGCACAGCCAGTTGGCGCATGGCAACAGCGTTGTCTGCCTGCGCTTTGCTCTCCTGCGCACGCGCCTGGCGATAATCGGCAGCCGCATTTTCCCGTACCTGCGCAGAAACGGCACTGGACATGACCAGCGCGCTGTATCGGCGATTGTCATTGGCCGACTTATCACTTACCGCTTTGGCAGCAGCCAGCGATGCTGTTGCGCCTTCAATGGTCGCCAGTTGCAACTGGCGCGTTGCGGCAATATCAGCCAGCGTCGCCTGCTGTGCAGCTACTTCACCGGCGGCTTTCGCCAGTGCGGCCTGGTAATCTCTATCGTCGAGGCGGATTAAAAGATCGCCCTTTCTGACCCGCATGTTGTCCTGTACGGCAATCTGTTGGACATAACCGGACACTTTACTGGAGATAGCGCTGATATCGCCACCCACGTAAGCATCGTCGGTGGATTGTATAAATCGTCCACTTTGCCACCAGTACGCGCCGTAACCCGCAACGGACAATAGCGCTGCGGCTAACAGCACCAGGGTGAGCGCCTTTTTCTTTTTACTGAGCGTCATCATCGCGGCTCACATAGTGAAGTGGGGCGAATTTTTGCGTGTTATCGCCAGCGTGTTTGCGTTGTAAATAATCGTGGCGGTAATGGATAACCGGTGCAGCCGCCGGGCCAGGCATCAGGGCATATTTCTCCGGGGTGATGGTTTCGCCGGTTGCTTTATCAATGAGGATGGTCTCGACCGGGCGTTGTGTTTCACGCTCGACTAACTGTATTTGCGCGCCTTCTGGCGAGAAATAACGGTTTCCCCATTCCGCCAGTGCGAGGATCACCGGGCGAAAATCGCGCCCGAGAGCCGTCAGGTGATATTCATAGCGCGGCGGTGTTGTGCTGTAGCTCACTTTTTCCAGCAGCCCGTCATCAACCAACTCTTTCAGGCGACGAGAGAGAATGTTGGGAGCGACATTGGCGCTTTTCTGGAACTCATCAAAACGTGTGAAACCGGCAAAAGCGTCACGCAGGATTATCATGCTCCAGCTGTCACCAATGCGGCCTAAGCTACGGGCAATGGGGCAGGGAGCGTTGCAAAGCGGTTCATTTCTCATGGTCTGGCCCGGTTACTGATTAGATTCTGTGTTCACGGTGACATAGTGACTTTCAAAATGCAAGTGACTAGCTTTACGCCCTGAATTCCTTACTTTTGCTTCTCTGGCAAAAAACCTCTGCTTTTTCGCCTCTTTTTCCCCTTGCTGAAGCGGGGAATAATCAGCGCAACGAAACATTACGAAATCAGAAAGAGGAATTCTTATGGCTATCCCTGCATTTGGTCTTGGCACCTTCCGTTTAACTGACGAAGCGGTTATCGCTTCTGTGAAAAATGCCCTTGAGCTGGGTTATCGCGTGATTGATACCGCACAGATCTATGGTAACGAAGCTGCCATTGGCGAAGCGCTGGCTCAGAGCGGCGTTGCGCGCGAAGAGCTGTTTATCACCACCAAAATCTGGACCGAAAACCTGGGCGCAGACAAACTGATCCCCAGCCTGAAAGAGAGCCTGAAAAAATTAGGCACGGATTATGTTGATCTGACCCTGATTCACTGGCCGTCTCCGGGCGCGGCTGTGGCCGTTGATGTCTCTATGCAAGAGCTGATGAAGGCAAAAGCGCAGGGGCTGACACGCCAGATTGGGGTATCGAACTTCACTATCCCGCTGATGGACCAGGCCATTGCCGCTGTGGGTGCGGAAAACATCGCCACGAATCAAATTGAATTGTCGCCGTATCTGCAAAACCGCAAAGTCGTTGACTGGGCGAAACAGCACGGTATCCATATCACGTCTTACATGACGCTGGCATACGGTAAGGCGCTGAAAGACGAAGTGATTGGGCGTATCGCACAGAAACATAACGCTACGCCGGCGCAGGTTATCCTGGCATGGGCAATGGGCGAAGGGTATGCGGTGATCCCGTCTTCAACCAAGCGTGAGAACCTGGCAAGCAACCTGCTGGCACAGTCGCTGAAACTGGATGCAGAAGATAAAGCGGAAATCGCGAAACTTGATTGCAATGACCGTTTGGTCAGCCCGGAAGGCCTGGCGCCGAACTGGGATTAATCGAGAATGCAACGGGAGCGTAATGCTCCCGTTGTTGTTATTGCGGCAGGTGTTCGCTGATAAAATCAATAAAGGCGCGAATACGCGTACTCACCGCCCGGTCGCTGTAATAGACCGCACTGAAGGGCATCTCCACCGGCAGGCGTTTATCCGCCAGCAAATCCACCAGTTCCCCACTTGCCAGCTCTTTATCAATCATGTAGTCCGATAAGCTGGCGATGCCGTTGCCGCTCAGACATAAATGTTTGAGTGTTTCTCCGCTATTTGAGGTGATATCCGGCGTGGCTTCAAACAATTGACCATCGGCAGAAGCAATCGGCCAGATGTTAAGGGAGACCGGTTCGGTGAAACCAAGGCACACATGGTTGCGCAATTCTTCTACCGTTTCAGGCTTGCCATGGCGAGCGATGTAGTCCGGTGAGGCGATAATTTTTCGATAACTCTTGAACAGCGGGCGGGCGCGCAGGCTGGAGTCAGTTAATTTACCCACGCGGATTGCCACATCCACTTTACGCTCAATCAAATTGATAAACGTTTCGCTTGAGACCAGGGACAGACTAATTTCCGGGTAGCGTTCACGAAACGGTTTAATCAGCGGCATGAGGAAATGCAGCACGACCGGCGTCGCCGCATCAATGCGTAGTGTGCCGCGCGGCGTGGATTTTGTTTCCATCACCTCTGTTTCTGCGGCCGCCATCTCCTGCAATACACTTTGTACGCGGCGGAAATAGCGCTCGCCTTCTTCGGTTAAACTGAGCTGGCGCGTGGTGCGATTAAGCAAATTAACGCCCAGCTTGTTCTCCAGTTTTTTTACGGCACGGCTAATCGCCGAATTCGCCTGACCCAGGCGTTCCGCTGCCCGGCTGAAGCTGCCGCTTTCGACAACAGCAACAAAAATCGCGAGTTCTTCTGAGGTGGTTTTCATTATTGCCTCTGTAGCAACACTGCAACGATATTATTCATCCATACGCTATTTAACCATGTTGAAGCCTGCGATGCCACGCACGCGCGGCGCTGGCGGCATTAATAAGCGCTCACTAACTATAACCGGGGGTTTTTCTGCCGATTGTGCGTTGAAAGTGTGCGCTAAAATCCCTATAACTGAATGACCACCCGGGAGCCGGGTGTGGAAATCAATGAGGTTTGAAGCCGAAAGTGCCAAAGAATACCTATGCCATGCGATATGTTGCCGGACAACCAGCGGAGCGAATTTTACCGCCGGGGTCCTTCGCGAGCATCGGCAAAGCGTTACCTGCGGGTGTACCTTTAAGCAGCGACGAAAAAATCCGCGTACTGGTATGGAATATCTTTAAGCAGCAGCGTGCCGAGTGGTTATCGGTGTTGCAAAGTTTCGGCAAAGACGCTCATCTCGTGCTATTACAGGAAGCGCAAACCACGCCGGAACTGGTCAGGTTTGCGACCACTAACTATCTTGCTGCCGATCAGGTTCCTGCATTTGTGTTGCCGCAACATCCCTCTGGAGTGATGACGCTTTCGTCCGCGCATCCGGTCTATTGCTGCCCGTTGCGTGAGCGGGAACCGATTTTACGCCTTGCGAAATCAGCGCTGGTCACGGTGTACCCACTGCCCGATTTACGTAACCTGATGGTGGTGAATGTGCATGCGGTGAACTTCAGTCTGGGCGTGGATGTGTACAGCAAGCAACTGCTGCCGATTGGCGATCAGATTATGCGCCACGCCGGGCCTGTGATTATGGCGGGGGATTTCAACGCCTGGAGCCGCCCGCGTATGAATGCGCTCTACCGCTTTACGCGCGATATGTCGTTGCGACAGGTCCGTTTCACTGATGACAATCGCCGCCGTGCCTTTGGGCGCCCGCTGGATTTTGTTTTCTATCGTGGTTTGAATGTGCAGGAAGCGTCAGTGCTGGTAACACGCGCATCGGATCACAACCCGCTGCTGGTGGAGTTTACCCCTGGCAAGCCGGCAATCCATGAAGGGTGATAAGCCAGAGGGCAAAAAAAAAGCACCGTGGGGAAACGGTGCTT